>JAFAXA010000232.1 GCA_019241425.1 Acetobacteraceae bacterium
CATCTCGCGACGGAAGCGCCGCTCGTTGATTTTGGAGCGTGGCGCGCCCGAGAAGATTCGAACTCCTAACCCCCAGATCCGTAGTCTGGTGCTCTATCCAATTGAGCTACGGGCGCAACCGCGGGCCGGGGATTAGCGGAAGGTGGCAGGCGCCGCAAGGGGCGCCGCGCCCGTCTTCGGACCCGGCCGACGGTCAGGGCGCGATCTTGTCCAGCTCCCGCAGGATCGATTCGCCCATGACGTTGGTGCCGACGCGGGCGGTGCCCGCCGCCATGATGTCCGCCGTACGCAGGCCGCTTGCGAGCACGTTCGTACACGCACGCTCCACGAGCGCCGCCTCCTCCTCGAGTTCGAACGAGTAGCGCAGCATCATGGCGAAGCTCAGGATCTGGGCGAGCGGATTGGCGAGCCCCTTGCCGGCGATGTCGGGCGCGCTACCGTGGATCGGCTCGTAGAGCGCCTTGCGCCGCCCCGACGCATCCTGCAGGCCGAGCGTCGCGGACGGCAGCATGCCGAGGCTGCCCGTCAGCATCGACGCCAGATCGGACAGCAGATCGCCGAACATGTTGCTGGTCACGATGACGTCGAACTGGCGAGGATTGCGCACGAGCTGCATGGCGCAGTTATCGGCATACATGTGCGTGAGGGTGACGTCGGGATACTCACGTTCCCGCAACGCCGTCACGGTCTGGCGCCAGAACAGGCCGCTCCGCATGACGTTGGCCTTCTCGACGCTGGTCACGGCGTTGCGCCGCTTGCGCGCGAGTTCAAAGGCGATGCGCGCGACGCGCTCGATCTCGCCCGTAGTGTAGGATTCGGTATCGAAGCCGCGCTGCTCGCCGTTCGGCAGGGTTTCGACGCCGCGCGGCTCGCCGAAATAGATGCCGCCTGTGCTTTCCCGCACGATCATCAGGTCGAGATCGCGCACCACCTCGGGCTTCAGCGTGCTTGCATTGACGAGCGGCGCGAGCACCAGCGCCGGGCGGAGATTGGCGAACAGATCGAGCTGCTTGCGCAGTTTCAGGATGGCGAGTTCGGGCCGCAGGTCGAAGCCCGCATTGTCCCATTTCGGTCCGCCCACGGCGCCAAACAGCACGGCATCCGCCGCCTCGGCGCGCGCCAGCGTCTCGTCGGTGATCGGCACGCCGCGGGCGTCGATGGACGCGCCACCGACGTAATCCTCGCCGATGTCGAACGAGACCAGGCCCCGCCGGTCCATCCAGTCGATGACGCGCCGCACTTCGCGCATCACCTCCGGACCCACGCCGTCGCCCGGCAGGATGAGGAGCGTCCTCTTGTTCGTCATCAAACTGCGCCGCCTTTCCCTACACGGTAATGGGCGGCATCCAGGGAAGCAGCGCGCGCTCGCGCGCCTCGAAGGCGTCGATTGCGGGCGCGCGCTGCATGGTCTGACCGATGTCGTCCAATCCGTTGAGTAGAAGATGCTTGCGGAAAGGATCGATGTCGAAGGAAATTTCTTCCCCGTTGGGCCGGACGACGATTTGCCGCTGCAAATCGACGGTGAGCCGCGCGTTTTCGCCCATGGCGGCGTCCTGCATCAACTGCTCGCAGACGACGCGCGGCAGCGCGATCGGCAGGATGCCGTTCTTGAAACAGTTGTTATAGAAGATGTCCGCGAAATCGGGCGCGATCACGCAGGTGATGCCGAAATCGAGCAACGCCCAGGGCGCGTGCTCGCGCGACGAGCCGCAGCCGAAATTCTCGAACGCGATCAGAATCTCGGCGCGGCGATAGGGTTCGCGATTCAATACGAAGTCCGGAATCTCGCGGCCGTCGGCGTCGAAGCGGAGCGGATCGAGCAGGTTTTTGCCGAGTCCCGAGCGTTTGATGGTTTTCAGGAACCGGGACGGGATCAGCTTGTCGGTGTCGACATTCGCGAGCGGCAAGGGCGCGGCGATCGCGGTCAGCGTCGTGAACGGTTTCATGGGGCGCGCCCTTCAGCCGAACTGCCGCACGTCGGTCAGCCGGCCGGTGACGGCAGCCGCCGCCGCCATCGCCGGCGACAGCAGATGGGTGCGGCCGCCCGGCCCCTGCCGGCCCTCGAAGTTGCGGTTGGAGGTGCTGGCGCAGCGCTCGCCGGGCCGGAGCTTGTCCGGGTTCATGCCGAGGCACATGGAGCAGCCGGCCTCGCGCCACTCGAAGCCCGCCTCCTTGAACAGTTGGTCGAGCCCCTCGGCCTCCGCCTGTTGCTTCACGACCCCGGAGCCCGGCACCACCATCGCCCGCACGCCCGACGCCACATGCCGTCCGGCGACCACCTTCGCCGCCGCGCGGATGTCTTCGAGCCGGCCATTGGTGCAACTGCCGATGAACACGGCGTCGATCGCGATCTCCTCCATCTTCTGGCCGGGCGCCAGCGCCATGTAGTCGAGCATCCGGCGCATCTGGGCGCGACGGGCCTCGTCGGCGACCTCGTCCGGGTTCGGCACCGCGCCGGTGATGGTCGTCACGGCTTCCGGGCTGGTGCCCCACGTCACCATCGGCGCGATGTCGGCCGCTTGCAGGACAGCGGTGTGGTCGTAGAGCGCGCCCGGGTCGGACGACAGGGTGCGCCAGTATTCGACGGCGCGATCGAACGCCTCGCCCGAGGGTGCGAACGGCCGGCCGCGGATCCAGTTGAATGTCGTGTCGTCCGGGGCGATCAGCCCGGCCCGCGCCCCGGCCTCGATCGACATGTTGCAGATCGTCATCCGGCCGGCCATGTCGAGCGCCCGCACCGCCTCGCCCGCATATTCGATGACGTGGCCGTTGCCGCCGGCGGTGCCGATATGGCCGATGATCGCCAGCATCATGTCTTTGGCGGAGGTGCCGAACGGCAGCGCCCCTTCGACCCGCACCAGCATGTTCTTGGCCGGGCGCTGCAACAGGGTCTGGGTCGCCAGCACGTGCTCGACCTCGGAGGTGCCGATGCCGAAGGCGAGCGCGCCCACCGCGCCATGCGTCGAGGTGTGGCTGTCGCCGCAGACGATGGTCATGCCGGGCAGGCTGATGCCCTGCTCGGGGCCGATGATGTGGACGATGCCCTGCCGCACATCGGCGATCGGAAAGTACGGCACGCCGAATTCGCGGACATTGGCTTCCAGGGTCTCGACCTGGATGCGGCTGTCCTCCTCGCGGATGCGGACGGCGCGATCGGCGTCGGTCGGCACGTTATGGTCGACGACGGCGATGGTCGCGTCCGGCCGCCGCACGCGCCGGCCGGATTGCCGCAAGCCCTCGAATGCCTGCGGGCTCGTCACCTCATGGACGAGGTGGCGGTCGATATAGACGAGGCAGGTGCCGTCCTCCATCCGCTCCACGACGTGGGCGTCCCAGATCTTGTCGAACAGCGTGCGTGGCGTCCCGTCCGTCATCCCGACCCCTCCCTCATGCGCCCGACCTACTCGGCCGCGGCGCTCTCGGCGTCCGTGCCGCCCGCGGCGGCGGCCGCGCCCTGGCCGCCCACGGTTCGCGCCTTTTCGGCGATGCGGGCCGATTTTCCGCTCCGTCCGCGCAGGTAGTAGAGCTTGGCCCGCCGCACATCGCCGCGGCGCAGTACCGCGATCTCGGCGATCGTCGGCGAGTAGAGGGCGAATACGCGCTCTACCCCTTCGCCGTAGCTGATCTTGCGCACCGTGAAGTTGCTGTTCAGCCCCTTGTTCGAGTGGGCGATGCAAACGCCCTCGAGCGCCTGGGTGCGGGTGCGCTCGCCTTCGACGACCCGCACCGAGACCCGTAGCGTGTCGCCGGCGGCGAACGCCGGAACCGGCCGGTTCGCGGAAAGGCGGGCGATCTGTTCCGCCTCGAATTTCTGGATGATGTTCATCGGCGAGTCCTTTCAGCTTGATCCATTATGACCCCCCGGCCGGCGCCGCAACGGGGGGCGGGCGCACGCCTGATGCGTAGGCCGCCCAAAGATCCGGCCGCCGTTCGCGGGTGATGCGCTCCGCTTCCCCCTTGCGCCAGGCGCCGACCGCGCCGTGATCGCCGGACAGCAGCACGTCGGGCACCGGCCGGCCGCGCCATGCGGCGGGGCGCGTATAGTGCGGATATTCCAGCAATCCGCCGGCGAAGCTCTCTTCCTCGGCGCTTTCGGCGGCGCCCATGACGCCGGGCAGCAGCCGCACCGCCGCGTCCAGCAGCACCATGGCCGCGAGTTCGCCGCCCGACAGCACGTAATCGCCGATGCTGACTTCCTGGAGCCCGCGCGCCTCGATCACCCGCTGGTCCACACCTTCGTAGCGGCCGCAGAGCAGCACGATGCCGGGCCCGACGACGTAGCGCCGCACCTGCGCCTGGGTCAGCGGCGCGCCGCGCGGGGTCAGATAGACGAGCGGGCGGCCGTCGGCGGCGGCGTCCAGCGCCGCATCCACGACATCCGGCCGGAGCACCATGCCGGCGCCGCCGCCGAACGGCGTGTCGTCGACGCTCCGGTGCCGGTCGGACGCAAAGGCGCGGATGTCGCGGGCGTCCAGCGACCACCTTCCGGCGGCCAGCGCCCGGCCGGCCAGCGACAGGCCGAGCGGCCCCGGAAACATGTCGGGGAACAGGCTGAGCACGGTCGCACGCCAGCTCATGCCGCGGCGCCTTCCGCGACTTCGGTCTCGTGCGGCGGAATGGCGACCAGGCTTCCCGCCGCGACATCCACTTGGGGCACGCAGGCTTGGGTAAAGGGGAGGAGCAGCGGCACGGCCCCGTCGCCGCGTTCGATTTCGAGACTTGCGCCCGCCCCGTAATCATGCACCGCCGCGACCCTACCGAACGGCACCGCCCGCTCATCCACGGCGGTCAGGCCGACCAGATCCGCGAGGTAGAACTCGTCGGGCGCGGGTGCCGGCAGCCGGTCGCGCCCGACATACAGCCGGACATTGGTGAGCCGGGCGGCCGCGTTCCGGTCCGTCACCCGCACCTTCTCGCCGCCGACGATTTCCGCGATCTCCGCCAACCCCTCGCCCCGCCAGCGCAGGGTAAATTGCCGCCCGGCGCCGTCCGAAAGCGGCCCGTATGCGGCGAGAGCGGCCGGGTCGGCCGTGTAGCTCACCACGCGCACGAGGCCGCGCACGCCGTGCGGCCGGCCGATCACCCCGAGCAGGATGCGGTTGTCGGGC
>JAFAXA010000319.1 GCA_019241425.1 Acetobacteraceae bacterium
CCCACCGCGACCATTTGCGCACGAAATGGAGGGGGTGAGACCGATGCCGCCTCTGGTCAGCACCGAATGGCTTGCGGGCGCGCTCGGGCGTTCGGACGTCGCCGTGTTCGACGCGACGTATTACTTGCCGAACGAGGGGCGCGACGCGCTGCAGGAGTTCCGCCGCGCGCATATTCCGGGCGCGATGTTCTTCGACATCGATCACGTCGCCGACCCCGGGGCCGCGCTGCCGCACATGGTCCCGAGTCCCGGGCGGTTCGCCCAGACCATGGAGGAACTCGGCATCGCCCGGACGACATCGGTGGTGTTCTACGACCAGAAGGGCATCGCCACGGCGGCGCGCGGATGGTGGTTGCTCGGCATGTTCGGACACGACAACGCGGCGGTGCTGGACGGCGGCTTGCCGAAATGGCTCGCGGAAGGGCGCCCGACCGAGAGCGGGGACGCACCCTCCCCGGTCCGTTCGGAGGAGTACCGGCCGGATTTTCGGGCCGCAAGGCTGCGCGGCATCGGCGACATGATCGACAATCTCGGCTCCGGCGCATCGCTGGTGCTGGACGCGCGCGCGCATGAGCGCTTTGCGGGCGCGGTGCCGGAGCTTCGCCCGGGCGTGCGGCCCGGCCACATACCGGGCGCCCGCAACGTGCCGTACGCCGCGTTGCTGACCGAGCAAGGGACGATGCGGCCGCCCGACGCGCTGCGCGAAATTTTCGCGCGGGCCGGCGTCGACGGCTCGCGGCCGGTGGTCACGAGTTGCGGCAGCGGCGTCACCGCCTGCGTGCTGACCCTCGGCCTCGCCGTTGCCGGGCTGCCGGCGGGCGCGGTCTATGACGGTTCCTGGACCGAATGGGGCGGGCGTTCGGACACGCCGGTCGCGACCGGGGATGCGTGACGATGCAGGATGACCAGCTTCCGGGCGCATCGCTCGGGTTTCACACGCGGCTGTCGCATCTCGGCCGGACCGGCCGCGAAACGCTCGGTTTCGTCAATCCGCCGGTGATGCGCGGCTCCACCGTGCTGTATCCGACGATGGCGGACCGGCGGGCCGGCATGAGCAAGCGCTACGACCAGGCGCTGGTCTACGGCACGATGGGCAGCGGCACCCATCACGCGCTGGAGGACGTGGTCGCATCCGTCGAAGGCGGCACGCGCTGCCAAATCGTGAGTTCGGGCCTGGGCGCGGTCACGACCCCGTTGCTCGCCTTCCTCAAGGCCGGCGATCATTGCCTGATGCCGGACAGCGTCTACGGACCGACGCGCATTTTTTGCGACACGTTCCTGAGCCGCATGAACGTGGAGACCACCTACTACGAACCCGAATTGGGCGGCGCCGACCTGCTCGACCGCATGCGCGGCAATACCGCCGTTGTGTTCGTCGAAAGTCCCGGCAGCCACACCTTCGAGGTGCAGGACGTTCCGGCGCTCGCCGAGGCGGCGCACGCGCGCGGCGCCAAGGTGCTGATGGACAACACCTGGGGGTTCCATTTCTTTCAGCCGTTCCGACACGGCGTCGATGTCTCGATCCAGGCGCTGACGAAGTATGCGGGCGGACATTCCGACGTCCTGCTCGGCGGCATCACGGTTGCCGATGATGCGAATTGGCGACGGGTGCGCGACACCGCGCTCGCGCTCGGCCAGTACGCAAGTCCCGACGATTGCTGGCTCGCCCTGCGCGGCCTGCGCACGCTCGGGGTGCGGCTGGACCGGCAGATGCAGTCCGGCATCGAGGTCGCGCTGTGGCTGTCGGCGCGGCCGGAAGTCTTGCAGGTGTTGCACCCGGCGCTGCCCGGCGCACCGGGACACGCGCTATGGAAGCGGGACTTCTCCGGCGCGTGCAGCCTGTTCGGCGTCGTCTTTCAGCCGCACTACACGCCGGAAGCGACGCAGGCGCTCGTGGAGGCGCTGTCGCTGTTCGGCATCGGCGCGAGCTGGGGCGGGTACGAGAGCCTCGTGTTGCCGACGACGAACTTCATCACCCGCACGGCGGGCAGTGGCCGTTTCGGCGGTCCCGCCGTGCGCTTTCATGTCGGACTGGAGGAACCGGCGGACCTGATCGCCGACCTCGAACGGGGACTGTCCGCGTTGCGTGAACACGCGCCGCAAGCCGCCACGAACCCATAGCCTGTCACCGACCGCAGTTGACGCGCCCGGACGCGATGCAATCCTGGTTCGATACCCAATGCTGAACGTACGGAAACAGCCAGTAGGCCGCTGCGAACAGGAGTACCGCCACGATCAGGACGGAGATGCCGACATAGTCGCGCTGGGGCGGTTCCGGTTCGTCAGGCATCGGCGCTTTCGCCTCGTTTGCACCTTCCCCGACGAGGACCAATGAGCGACCCAGCCATTCCCTTCTCCGACCTGCTCGATGCTGTCTCGTTCGACCGGAACGGTCTCGTCGCCGCCATCGCCCAGCAGCATGACACCGGCGAGGTACTGATGGTTGCCTGGATGAACCGGGCGGCGCTGTTGGAAACGCTGGCGAGCGGCCAAGTGTGCTACTTCAGCCGAAGCCGTAACAAGCTCTGGCGCAAGGGCGAACGCTCCGGTCAGCGTCAGAGCTTGCGGGAACTGCGGATCGACTGCGATGGGGACGCGCTGCTGCTGGTCGATCAACTGGGCGTCGCCTGCCATACCGGCCACCGATCCTGCTTCTACCGAGCCGTGCGGGGTGGAAAGCTGACGGAGATCG
>JAFAXA010000194.1 GCA_019241425.1 Acetobacteraceae bacterium
GCTTGCCGGTTGAGATAACCGCGCGCCAGACCGTCGCCCGCGATGTAAAGCTCGCCCGCGACGCCGAACGGAAGCAATTGCCGCTGCGCGTCGAGCACGTAGACCTGAACATTAGAGAGCGGCCGGCCGATCGGCGGCTCGCGCGCCGCCCCGCGCGGCGCCAACGCCATCGTTGCAAAGGTCGTGCACTCGGTCGGGCCGTAGCCGTTATAGATCCGCTCGACTTTCGTCGTCTCGTACACCGACTGAACGAGGCGGTTCGTCAGCACCTCGCCGCCCGCGAAGATCACGCGCACGCTGTCCGGTATCGCTCCCCGCCGCAGCGACTCGGCGAGCACGGACGGCACGGCGCTGATCGCGGTCGGCCGGCTTTCCGGATCGGGCGGATCGAGCGGATCATTGGCGAGCAGCACCGCGCCGCCCGTGCATAACGGGACGAAAATTTCGAACACCGAGAAGTCGAAGCAGATCGACGTTGAAGCGACGCTGCGGGCAAGCTCGCCCTCCGAAAAAGTCCGGCGCGCCCAGTCGATGAGAAACGTCGCGCTGTGCCGGAGCAGCGTTCCCTTCGGACGGCCGGTGGACCCGGAGGTATAGATCACATAGGCGAGGTCATCGGCGCTGGCACGGATGTCGGGCGATGCGAGCGGCTGTTGCGCGACCGCCTCGCGCTCGGCGTCGAGATCGATCACCGTGCCCGGAAACGCCGAGCCCAGACCGAGAGCCGAGCGCGTGACGAGCACCGGCGCCGCGGAATCCTCAAGCATGAAAGCGAGCCGTTGCGCCGGGTAACCGGGGTCGAGCGGCAGGTAGGCACCGCCGGCCTTCAGAATGCCAAGGATCGCCGCGATCAGATCCGGGGAGCGCTCGAGACAAACGCCGACGATCACCCCCGGCCCGACATCCGCCGCGAGAAACCGATGCGCAAACTGATTGGCCCGCTCATCGAGCGCGCGATAGCTCAAAATGCGGCCGTTATGCACGATCGCGGGAGCATCGGGCGTCGCTGCCGCTTGGTCCGCGAACAGCGCCTCGATCCGGCGATCCGCGTCATACGACGCGCGCGTGTCATTTAGATTTTTGAGCAGATGGCGCTGCTCCGCATCCGTCAGCAGCGGCAGGTCGGAGACTCGAAGTTGCGGATCGGACAGCGCCCCCGCGAGAAGCGTGCGGAAGTGGCCCATCATCCGCCGCACCGAGTCCTCGTCGAACAACTCGGTCGCGTATTCGAACTGGCATGACAGGCCGGCTCGGGTTTTCCAAACCTCGACCGACAGGTCGTAGCGCGACCCCGCGAAGTCGATCGGCCGCGGCGTCACCGCGGCGGCGCCCAGACGCAGTTCCGGCATCCGCATGCTCTGATACGCGAATGAGAGCGGCGTCAGGGGGGTTTCGCCGTGCTGCCTCGGCGGCCGCACCGCCTCCACGACCCGGTCGAATGAAACATTCTGTCGCGCAAAGGCTTCCAGCACCGTCGCGCGCACGCGTCCGAGCAACTCGGCGAAAGTGAGTTCGCTATCAACGCGGGTCCGCACCGCCAGCGTGTTGACGAACATGCCGACAACGTCGGCGAACTCGGGACGGTCCCGGCCGGACACCGGCGTTGCGATCAGCAGGTCGGTCTCGCCAGTATAGCGATGGGCCAGCAGATTGAACGCCGCGAACAGCACCATGAACGGGGTCGCCGCATGTTGCTTTGCCAGCGCTTCGAGCCGCGCCGTCATCTCCGCATCGATGTCGAGGGGCAGGCGGCGCGCCTTGCCCCGATGCGGCCGCGACCGGTCCGGCGCCAGGGACGTCACCGGCAAGTCTCCCGACAGGTTCCGGCACCACCAATCGAGGTCGGCCTGCGTCTCCGCTTCCTTGCCCGGTTCCTGCCGCACGAACGCCTGATAGTCGGCGCGCGGCGGCGGCAACGGGTCCGCCTCCCCGCGCAGCCGCGCATCATAGAGCCTGCTCAACTGATCGAGGATCACGCCGAGCGACCATCCATCGACGACGATATGATGGAACACCAGAACCAGCACGTACGCGTCATCGCCGGTTCGCATCAGTTTCGACCGGCACAGCAACCCGGCGCTCAGATCGAACGGACGATCCGCATCGGCCTTGGCGAGCCTGGCCGCAACCTGATCGGCATCCGGATCGCCGCGCAAATCCGCGTAGTCGATCTGCCAGGCGCCGAGCGGCACCGTCTCGACCTGCGGATCACCGTCGGATGCCGAGAACAGACTGCGAAGCGCCGGGTGGCGTTCGAGCAGCGCGCGCACGCTTTCTTCCAGAATGGAACGATCCAGCGCGCCCCTGATGTCGAACACCAGCGGCACGTTCCAAACCGACGTTCCGGGGTTGACCTGCTCGAGCAGCCAGATCGCGCTCTGCGGCCGCGAGAGCGTCCGCCCCCGCGGCCATGGCTCGGCCGGCGGCGGCGCGAGCGCATCGACCGGGGTGTTCGCGAGCAGACGAACGATCTCCGGCTTCAGCGCCCTCACCTGTTCGCGAATATCCGGCGTGATGACACCAGGCGGCGCCGTGACCAGAAGCTGATCTCCCTCGACGGAGACGGCGATGCTTTTTGCCTTCAGCTCCACCAGCAGATCGACGACACGGCTCATATCAGCACCCGCTCGCGCGCCTCTTGGGCGGCTTCGTCCGCGCGCACAACCGGCAGCGCGATGTCGATGTAGCGCGCGAGATCTCCGGTGGTCGGGCAGTCGAAAAACAGCGTCGAAGGCAGCTTCAGCCCGGACAGCGCCTGCATTTCGTTCTTGAGTTCCAGCCCGACCAGCGAATCGAGTCCCAGTTCCAGGAGCGGCCGGTCATCCTCGATGCCGGTCGTCGGATCGAGATTGAGCAGTTCCGGCAGGCGCTTTCGGACGAACCGCATGATGAGCCCGCTGCGCTCCGAGGCGGCGGCCTCGTTCATCAGCGCCACGAAGCTGTTGAACAACGTCTTGGCAGCGGGCGGGCCTGCTTCCGCCGACGCATGCGTATCGGCGAGCAGAGGGGCCAGCAGGGACGGCACCGCCCGTCCGCCGAGCGACCGGCGCAGAACGGATCGATCGACCGGAAACACCGCAATCTGCGCGCGCCCGGCGGCGATCGCCGCCTTGAGAACGGCGTGACCCTGCTCCGGCGTGATCGGCTTCGCCCCTTGCAGGGTGCCCGCCTCCACCACGTCACGCCGGACCGCCGCGCCGGTATTCGCCCACAAGCCCCAATTGACGCTGAGCGCAGGGAGGCCGAGCGCCTGCCGGTGATGCGCGAGCGCATCGAGAAAGCAGTTCGCGGCTGCGTAGTTCGATTGCCCGGCAGAGCCGATCACCGCCGCCATCGAGGAGTAGAGCACGAAGAAATCCAACGCGTGACGACGCGAATGCTCGTGCAGCAGCCACGCCCCCTCCGCCTTCGGCGCGAAAGCGCGCGCAAAGCTCGCCGCCGTCTGCCGGGCGATCGGTGCATCGTCGAGCGCCGCCGCCGCATGCAGGATGCCCCTCAGCGGCCGCCGATCGGCGCCGATCTGCGCGAACAGCGATTCGATGTCGCTTGCATCGGCGACGTCCGCGATCACCGTCACGATTTCGGTGCCGGCGAAACGCGCCGCCGCAATCGCCCGCAGCGCCGCCTCCTCCGGCTGATTACGGCCGACCAGGAACAATTTGCCGGCGCCCTGCTCCGCGAGCCAGCGCACGGCGTGCGCGCCGAGCACCCCGAACGCGCCGGTGACGAGGTAGCTCGCATCCGGCGAAACGTTCGTTTCGGCCGAAACCGGCGCGAGCTGCACCGGCGCCAGCGCCGGCACGAGAACCCGGCCATTCGCAACCGCAAGCTCCGGTTCATCGCGCCCAGCCGCGATGAGCGCCGCCAGCGCACGCCAATCCGGTGTTTCGCTATCCAAATCGAGCACCGAAACGCGCAGGTGAGGCATTTCAGACCGCATGACCCGGGCGATGCCGCACAGCGCCGCGTCTCCCGGCCGGAGTGTCCCATGCACCGGCTGCGCGCCCGAGGTGACGATCCACAAAGGCGGCGCCGAATTGCCCGCGCCGGCGAGACATTCGGCGAGGCCGAGCAGATCCGCGGCCGCCTCACGGGCGTCCTCCGTCGGCCGGGCGCACGGCGCGCCGGTTCCCGGCAGGTAGATCCACGCCGCGTCACGCCGCGAGAAAGCGTCGCTCTCCAGCGCCGCCAGCATCTGCGGCGCGCGTGCAGGCGCCGCCTCCTCGACCCGCAAACCGGCGGCCTCCAGCGCTGCCCGGACGGCCGGAGCAGCAGCCGCGCCCCTATGCAGGATGGTCACCGCCGAAACCGCCTTCGCGACCGCGCGGCGTCGCGCGACAACCACCGTCTGCTGCGCGGTAATGCCGCCGAGCGACGGTTCGGCCGGCAGCGTCTCCGCCTCGAAGCCGCTTTCCGTAAGAACCCGCACCCATTGCGCCCGCGAGAGCAACGGACCCGAGGAGCGCTCCGACGCGTCCTCGTGGAGCCACCATCCTTCGAGCATTCCGAGCGTCACGTCGGCGATGGGCTGCGTCTCGATCCCTTCCAGCAGCACGAGCGCGCCGCCCGGTCGCAGCAGGCTCCCGACGTTTTGCAGCGTCGCCCGGATGCTGCGGGTCGCGTGCAGCACGTTCGCCGCCAGGATCACATCGAACGGCGCTTGCGCGAACGCCCGGACATCGGCATCGCTTTCGATGTCGAGCACCTCGTAGCGGGCAACGCGCGACCCAAACGCGGCGCGCGCCCGAGGCAGGAACGCGGGGGAAACGTCGGTGAACGCGTATTCGATATTCTCGGAAAGGCGTGGCAGCACCGCTTCGGTCGTGCTCCCGGTGCCGCCACCGATCTCCAGAATCCGCAACCGCCTACCGCTCGCCGAGCGGGCAACGTCACCGATCGCCTCGCCGGTCAGCCGGTTCATCACCGTCGCCGCCACGCTGTCGCGATACAACGCATCGACCAGCGCCGGCGAGCCGTTCGGAAACAGCACGTCGACGCCGGTCGCGTGCCCGCGCAGCACATCGGCCAGACGCTCCGCCTGCGCGGCGATGCGGATCTCCGTCTCGAAACGCGGATAGGACGCGCGGATGCTGGCGATCTCGCCCGGAAGGCTGGCGCGCAGCAACGGGCCGGTGAAAACGAGACGATTCTCTTGGCGCTCGACGAGCCCGCAGGATTCGAGACACCCCATCATGCGCGCCGCCAAGCGGCGCTGTCCGGCAACGACGCCGAGAGCAGCGCCAACATCATCCGCGGGCAGCACCGTCCCCGGTCCGATATCCGGTTTGAGCTGCCGCAGCGCTTCGCAGATGCTGAACGCGGCGAAGCGGTTCAGTTCGCGCTGCACATCGCGAACGTCGTCGAAATCCCCCCCGGATTGCAGTTCCATAACACGGCTGCGCAACCCCGCCATCACCTCTGCCGGCGCCGCTACCGGCGCGCCGATCTGGCGTTCGCTCGGCTGCCACTCGATCGCAAACAGGCCGTCCTGCTCCGGAGCGCGCGGCGGCTCGGCCGGGGCAGGGGCGGCTTTCGACAGGGCTTGCGGCCAGAAGCGGGAGCGTTGGAAAGCGTAATTCGGCAACGGCGCCGGATCCTGACCATCGCCCTCGTGCAAGCGCCGCCAATCCACCGCGGCGCCGGCGAGATACCCCGTCGCCAGATCCTGCAACAACGCGCCATACGTTTGAGAGCCGCACGCGATCACCAAATCCGCCGCTTCCGTCAGGCGCGCCCGCGCCGGCTGTCCGGCGCTGACGCCCCCGAGGGTGTCCAGCATTTGCGCCGATAGTGCCTGACCGGCATCCAGCATCTGCGCACGCGACCCGAGGATCAGTTTCATCGCCAACCGACCGTCAACCGGCAGCGCCGCCGGTCGGGCCGTGCCGTCGAGGCGCCTGGCCACCGCCGCCGCTCCCTGCAAGGTCAGCCCGCCGGCGACCAAAGCGGCGGCGACCTCGCCCGCCCCTTCGCCGCCCACAACCACGGGCTTGATGCCCCAAGCCCGCCAGAGCGCCGCCACGGCGAACTGGTATCCGATGCAAGCGGAGGCCGGCGGCAACACTGGCAGCCCGCCGATACGCGCCTCGTCCGGGGCGATCGCCGCATCGAGCCACGCATCGTAGGCCGCCCGAAAGGCCGGCTCGGCCGCGTGAAGCTGGGCCAAGAAGCGTGGGTCGGGGCGCGCGTCTCCGAACAGCAGCGCGATGCTCGGCGGGCGATGCTGCAAAACAAACGTCGCCCGCACATGGCTGCTCGCG
>JAFAXA010000324.1 GCA_019241425.1 Acetobacteraceae bacterium
ATCGATCTGGCGTTCGAGCAGGGGGCGGTGGAAGGACTGAATGCGGCGAGCGTCAAAAGCTACATCCGCTACATCGCGGATCGCCGCCTGACGCAGCTCGGGCTCGACCCTCTGTTCCATGTCGAACGGAACCCATTGCCCTGGCTCGATGACATGCTGAACGCCGTCGAGCACGCGAATTTCTTCGAGAACCGCGCAACCGAATACAGCCGCGCTTCTACCGCAGGTTCTTGGGAGCAGGCCTTCGACGCAGCCTGAGCGATTTCGCACTCGAATCAATCGTTCGCGATCGGAACAGACCCGCGCCGGAAGCGGGTTGACGCGGCGGCTCCCGAGGTTTTCAACCATGCTATCGCGTGTTGGGGGTTTCGGGTTAGGCATGCGCTTCGAGCGATACGGATAAAGCAAGGAGGATCGGACCGGTGAGCCAGTCCGACGACATCATTGGCCGGGAGGCAGGGCAGGCGGGAAGCACCCGTTACAGCCGGCGTCTTTCCGACAAGATCCTGATCGCCTTCCACCATGCCTGTGACCAGGCCGATTTCGAGGTCGCCGAGCAATTGCTGGCGGTGCTGGAAATGATGCTCACCCGCCGCCCCCTCACGCCGGACGGCACCCGCAGACGCAACATGGAGAGCCTGGTCGCGGCCCATGAGCGGCTTTGGCATTTGCGGCACCCGGTGACACACGACCAATAGGCCGCCCGCTACGGGATCGGCTGGCCGCCGCGAAGAACGTCCTCGGCCTCCGGCGTGAAGCGGCCGTCCGCGTCGTGCAGAACGAGGCCCGGCAGCATATGGCATCCGCCCCGGCCGCCCTTGCGGCCGCACAGCAGGAGCAGCTTCGCCGGCTGACCCGCACGCGGCCAGAGCGGGATGAAGCGGACGGCCCCGCAATCCGCCCCCTTCAGCGCCTCCATACCCTGCGTCAGGTGGGCTGCCGGCAGGATCACCGTGAGCGTTCCGTGGCGCCGCAGGCTGAAGGCCAGCGCAGCCGCCCAGGAGGCCAGCAGCGCCGGCCCGGCCTCCTTGGCGCGCTGCCGTCCCGGGTCCGGCGATCTGGTCCCCAAATCGGGGTGATACGGCGGATTGCAGATGGCATGGTCGAACACCAGGCCGCCGAATGGCGGGGCGGCCGCGTCCCCGGCGACGATGTGCAGCCTCCCGGAAAAGCCGTTGCTGCGGATGTTGCGCGCGGCGAGCGCCGCAAGGCGGGGGTCGCTCTCGACCCCGAGGGCGCCCACTGCGGGCAGCCGCGCCGCCAGACACAGCAGCGCGGCGCCGGCGCCGGCGCCCGCTTCCAGCACGCATTCTCCCGGTCTCGCGGCGACGCTGGCGGCCAGCAGCACCGGTTCGATCCCGCTCCGGAATCCGGTCCGGGGCTGCGCGTAGGCGAGCCGGCCGCCGAGCAGATGGCCTTCCGTGACCTCCATGCCGCGCCGTTCAGGCCTCCCCGGCTTCGCCCAGTACGGCGCGCGCGCGGCGTTCATCGGCTTCGGAGACGACCAAACGCCGCGGCACCGCGCCGATGCTGCCGTCGGCGACACTCGCATGCGTGTCGAGAACGGTGGCCGCGATCCCCGCATCGGTGAGCAGCGCGACCAGAAAGCTGAGCCGCACGGGATCGTTGGAGGTGGCCACCACGCGCATGTTCGTCCTTCCCGTCTCTTTGCCCGCGCTTGCGGTCGGGCTGCATAGCTTGACCGTATTTCGCGGCCGCCGATATGGTGCGCGTGAGTGATGGACCATCAACTTGGGAGAGCCGCTCCGGCCCCCATGCTACCGTGATCGACGCGACCGCGGCGGCGCAAAGGGAACTGGATGTGGCCGAGCGCGACTTACTTCTAGGAGCGAAGCCGCCCGACGGAGGGGACGGCGACGCGCTCGCGGCGCTGACGGCCCTCCTGCAAGCCGATCTGCAAGCCTGCAACCGGACGATCGTCGCGCATATGGATAGCCCGGTCGCGCTGATCCCGCAGCTCGCGGCGCATATCGTCGCGGCTGGCGGCAAGCGATTGCGTCCGTTGCTCACGCTCGCCTCGGCGCGGCTTTGCGGGTACGGCGCGCGGGCCGAGGATCAGCGGCACGTCAATCTGGCGGCCTGCGTCGAGTTCATTCACACCGCGACCTTGCTGCATGACGACGTCGTGGATGAAAGCCGGCTGCGCCGGGGACTTGCCAGCGCCAATGCGGTGTTCGGCAACAAGGCGTCCGTGCTGGTCGGCGATTTTCTGTTCGCGCGGGCGTTCCAGCTCATGGTGGCGGACGGATCCCTGCCGGTGCTTGCGATCCTGTCGGGCGCCGCCGCGACCATCGCGGAGGGCGAGGTTCTGCAACTCGCAACCCAGAACGATCTTTCGACCTCCGAAGAACGCTACCTTAACGTTATCAAGGGAAAGACCGCCGCCCTGTTCGCGGCCGCGTGTCAGGTCGGGGCGGTGGTCGCGAACCGTCCGGCCGCCGAGGAACAGGCGCTGGCGAGCTACGGGCTCAATCTCGGCATGGCATTTCAGCTCGTCGACGACGCGCTCGACTACGCGGCGGATCAAGCCACCTTGGGCAAAACGGTTGGCGACGATTTCCGCGAAGGCAAGATCACGATGCCGGTGCTCGCCGCCTATGGCGCGAGCGACGCCGAGGGAAGGCGGTTCTGGGACCGCACGATCGAGCGCTCGGAGCAGACGGAAGACGATCTCGGACACGCGCTGGCGCTGATCGGCCATACGGGCGCCATAACGGCGACCATCAATCGAGCCGGCGCTTTCGCGCATGCCGCCAAACAGGCGCTCGGCCCGTTCCGGGAGTCGACGATCAAGCACGCACTGCTCGACGTCGCGGATTACACGCTGAGCCGCGCGCGTTAGCCGCCGGTTTCGGCGACGGTCCCCCTCTACACACCGCCTTAACCGCCGTCCGGGAAGATACCGGACGGAGGTGAAAATACACGCCCGATGTCCGACCGATCCGCCGACGTCGCAGGCGCCATCCCGCAGGTTCCGTCCGCCGCCGGGTGGAGAGAAACGGTTTCTCCCGCAATCGCTATGCTCGGATCGCTGCTTGCCATGGTGCGGCGGCGGCGGCTCGCTTTTGCGATCCCGGCGCTGCTGGTGCCGCTTCTCGCCGGCATCGCCATCGCCGCGACCACGCCGAGCTACACGGCGAAGGCGGCCGTGATCTACGACCCGAGCGGCTACGCGATGCGGGAACTGCAAAGCATTCTCCGCAGCGATCCGACCACGGACGCCATCATGGCGAGCCAGCTCGAAATCCTGCGCGGCTTGCGGATGGCCGAGCAACTGGCGACGCGCTTGGACCTCGCCCGCTTTCCCGAGTTCAATCCGACGCTGCGCGATCCGTCCTGGCCGCGCCGTCTGCTGACGGCGGCGGCGCAATGGATCGAGGGTGGGGGCAACCCGCAGACCGAGACGGAAATGGTCGCGGACACCGTGCAGCGGGCGATCGACGCCAAAACCTTGAAGACATCGCGGGTTGTCGAGATTTCGTTCACCGCCGCCGATCCCCTGCGGGCGGCGCAAGGCGCGAACGCGATCGCCGAAATCTATTTCGCGGACCAGCTCGCGGCGAAGACCGACGCCGTCCGCCGCGCGGACGCCTGGCTGGTTACAAGGGTCGCCGATCTGCGCCGGGAAGTGACGGCGGGCGAGGACCGGATTGCCGCCTATCGCGCGCAATCCGGCTTGGTGAGCGGCGTGCAGGCCGCTCTGCCCACCGAGCGGATCAGCCGGCTGACGGCGGATCTGGCGAGCGCACGCGACACGCTCGCGGCGGCCGAGGCACGGCTTCAGAGTGTGCGCGGCGGCGAAACCGGCGCTGGGGGCGCGGCGATCGCGCCGAGCGTGGTCGCGCTGCGCGCGCAGGCGGACCAGCTTTCCGGCCAATTGAAGCTGATGATGGCGCGGTTTGGAACGCGCCATCCGTTCGCGATCGGGCTGCGGGCTCAGCTCGCCGATGTGCGCCGGGCGGTCAAGGCGGAAACGGATCGGATCGTCGCCGCGATGACGGACGAAGTGGCGTCCGATCACGCCCATGTGCTCGCGCTCGAAAGCGAACTCGGAGCCGCGCAGGACGAGGTCGGCCGGGCCGCCGAGGCGCAGGTGCCGCTGAACGCCATGCAACGCGACGTGGATGCGTCGCGCACGCTGCTGCAAGCGGTGCTGGAACGGGTGCAGCAAACCGCGCAGCAGACCGCGATCGAGGCGCCGGACGCCCGCTTCGTTTCGGAAGCGCTGCCCCCCGAACACCCGAGTTCCCCGCGCAGCCTGCTCATTCTGCCCGCGGCGACGATGCTCGGCCTCTGCTTCGGCTTGCTGCGCGTCTACTGGCTGGACGCCGGCGACGAGAGCTTCCCGAGCGGCGATGCCGTGCGCGCGACCTTGGCGCTGCCATGTCTGGCGCTGGTTCCGGAGCTGCGCGCCGACCGTCGGCGCCGGGTCGAGGATCACGTGGTCGAAACGCCGCTTTCGCCGTTCTCCGAGCAGATCCGGGCACTGCTCGCGGGCTTGTGGACCGAAGGCGCGGCCGGGCGGGTGATCGCCATCACGGCGGCGCGCCCGGCCGAAGGCAAGACGACGATCGCGGTCGCCCTCGGGCGTCTCGCGGCGTTGAACGGCGACCGGGCGATCGTGCTCGATTGCGACGTCCGCCAGCCCTCGTTCGGGCGATTGATGCGGGCCGATAGCGGCATCGGCTTGACCGAATGCCTGCTCGGGCATGTTTCCCCGGCGCAGGCCATCCGCACGGACGAACTGACCGGCCTCGACTACATGCCGGCCGGCTCCGCCGACACGAACTCGCTCGCCTTGTTCCAGTCGGCCGCGATGGCCGCCTTGCTCGACGATCTGCGCGCCGAGTACCGGCTGGTGATTCTCGATGCGCCGCCCGCTTTCGCGATGGCGGATGCAAGGGTGATCGCGCGCGCCGCGGACGCCACCCTGTTATGCGTGCGCTGGCGCGACACGCCGCGCCGCGTCGTGCAGCACGCACTCGAGATCCTGCGGGATGCCCGCGCGGAACTGGCGGGGGTTGCGTTGACGCGCGTCAATGTGCGCGCCCACGGCCGGTCGGGCTACGCCGATTCCGAGGTCTACCAGGCGCGCTACGGCGGCTATTTCCGTGATTAGGGCGGAGGCCCGCGGCCCGCCCCGGGCCGCGGTGCAAGCGGCGGCCGGCGTTCGCCCGCGTACGGCGCGCGCTGGATGATGCGGTGCGTTCGCCTGCTTGGGCTCGACCTCTCGACCGGCACGCTCGAAGAGGCGATCCAATGCTTAGGGGAACGCCCGCCCGGGTCGCCCTTCGATTATGTCGTGACCCCGAATGTGGATCACTTCGTGCGGTTGTCGCGCGCACGCGCGCTGCGGTGGGTGTACGACGAAGCTTGGCTGCGGCTGCTCGACTCACGTGTGCTTGCCCGCAGCGCCTGGCTGCTCGGGTTGCGGCCGCCGCGCGTCGTCACCGGCGCCGATCTCACCGAGGCGATCCTGCAGAGTCATCTCCGCCCCGGCGAGCGGATCACCATCGTCGGCCTGCGGCCCGACCTGCTGCCGGTGCTCGTCCGCCGTTATCGGCTTTCGGCGCCGGCGCATCATTACCCGCCCTTCGATTTCGACCACGATGTGGACGCGCTTGCCGAGGCGGTGCGCTTCGTTGTTCAGAACCCGGCGCGCTTCGTGTTCCTGGGGGTCGGCTCGCCCCGACAGGAGATGCTGGCGGCGGCGATCAAGGCGACCGGGCGGGCGACCGGGATCGGCCTTTGCGTCGGCGCGAGCCTCGATTTCCTTACCGGCGGGCAGCGTCGGGCGCCGCGCTCGGTTCAGCTCGCCGGGCTCGAATGGCTGTTCCGGCTGGTGCGTGAGCCAAGGCGATTGGCCGGGCGCTACCTGTGCAACGGACCCCGCATCGTCGCCCTGCTGTGGCAGGAGTTGCGGGCGAAGCCGGCTGGGAAGGCGGCCGATAGCGCGCGGCCCGGCGATCCCGGCCGGACGGGGCAGCCGCCTCCCGCATCAGATCGCGCGGGGCAGCAGACGGAGCATTTCCGTGCGGATGCGCGTCAGCACGGAGCCGCGATGCGCTGCATCCGTGCGGCGCAGATAGGCGCGCGCCGGGCCTGACAGCGGGACAAGCGGCGCTCGCGCCGAGAGCGCGACCGCCGCCGGCCAGGCGCGCAGTGTCGGCAGCAGAAGGCCGTTGCGGGCGCCGCGCACCAAGTATCCCGCATAGCGCGGGCTCAAGGTGAGCCAGGCGCTGCCGCTCTTGCGGCCGACATAGAGGCGGTTGCGAACGAAAAAGAACCATCGCGCGCCGGACCACGCGACGCGATGCTCGGCGGAGACCGTATGGCGCACCACCAACTCGCCCCGGTACTGTACGCCCCAGCCGCGTTCGATGGCGCGGAGGCACCAGTCGAACTCCTCCCAGCAGAAGAACAGCGCTTCATCGTACGGGCCGGCATCGTTCCAGGCGGCGCGGCGGATGACGTGGCCGGCGCCGACGAAGGTCGCGGCGTCGAACACCTCCGCCACGCGGGCGAGCAGGCGCGGCGGGTAGCCCCAGGAGGTCACGTCGTCCGCGCCGGTTCTGAAATGCACGATCCGCATGCCGATGGCGGCGAGGGTGCGATCGGTGTCGAGGACGGCAGCGGCGCGCGCCAGCGTGGTTGCATCCGCGAATTCGGCATCGTTGTCGATCGCGGCGATCAGGCGGCCGTGCCCGAACGCGGCGGCCCG
>JAFAXA010000327.1 GCA_019241425.1 Acetobacteraceae bacterium
ACGGGCGCTTCGATCGCATCCCAATGCCGCCACATGCTCACATTGTAGAACAAGGCCGGCCGGAAGGCCCGCGCGATTCCCGGGTCGCACAGCATCCGATACGACCCGTCCTCCTGCCGCCGAATGCTGTGCTCCGTGAGCAAGCGCCATCCCGCATCGTCAAGCTCGCCGAACGGAGCGAGCACGTCACGGAAATACGCTTCGGCGGCCTCGTAGTTCGCGAGCCGTTTCGGCATCGCACGCAGATTGAGGCCAAGCCGGTGCAAGGCCGTGTGCGGCACGAACGGCCCGATGTCGTTGACGACCATGCGGCGGACCGGGCTCGCCGATTGGCTCGCGACCACCATGCCGACAAGTGCGCCGAGCGAGGTGCCGATCCAGTTGACGCTCTTCACCCCGGTGCGGGCGAGCAGCACCGTCATGTCCGTCGCGTATTGCGGCAAAGCGTAGTCGTCCGGATCACGCAGCCAGTCGCTGCGGCCGCGCCCGACCAGGTCGGGACAGAAAACCCGGTAGCCCCTGCGCGCCAGCGCCATCGCCAGCGGATCGAAGTCCCGCCCCTGCCGGGTCAGGCCGTGTACGCAAAAAACCACCTTGGCCGAAGCCGGATCGCCCCATTCGGTATAGGCCACGCGGTGAAAGCCCTGCCGCGACAGGCTGAGCACGCTGTCCTGCCGGGGGGTGATCGTCTCGCCGGCGCCGCTTCCGCTCACCGCAAGTCAGCGCAAAACCGGGCGATCCGGTCGCAAGCCTCGATGAGCGACGCCTGATCGGTCGCGTAGCTGACGCGGATATGCGGGCTCATTCCGAAGGCGGCGCCGTGCACCACGGCGACGTGCTGCTCCTCGAGCAGCGCGGTCGCGAAGTCGGCGTCGGTATCGAGCCGGCGGCCGGTCCGGGTCGTCTTGCCGAGGCAGCCGCCGATATGCGGGAACACGTAGAACGCGCCCTCCGGCCGATGGCAGCGTATCCCCTCGCAAGCGCCCAGCCGCTCCAGCACGAGATCGCGCCGCTGCCGGTACGACGCGGCCTGGACGGCGACGGAAGTCTGCGGTCCCTCGAGGGCGGCGACCGCCGCAGCCTGACCCACGGTCGACACACCGGACGTGGCGTGGCCCTGGATATTCGCCATGCCGCGAATGAGCGGTGCCGGACCGGCGGCGAAGCCGATCCGCCAGCCGGTCATCGCGTAGGTCTTCGAAACGCCCGCGACCGTCAGCACGCGGTCGCGGAGGTCCGGCGCGGCGGCGGCGAACGAGCGATAGCCGATATCGTCGTACAGCAGGTGCTCGTACATCGCGTCGTCCATCACCCACACATGCGGATAACGGCGCAGCACGGACGCGATCGCTTCGAGTTCGGCCCGGCTACAGGCCGCGCCCGACGGATTGTTCGGAAAATTGAGCAGCAGCCATTTCGTGCGCGCGGACAAAGCGGCTTCGATCGCCTCCGGTCGCGGCTTGAAGCCCTGCGCCTGCGGGCAATCGACGAATACCGGCGTGCCCCCGAGCATTTCCACGGCCAACGGGTAGGCGCCCCAGTACGGCGCCGGAATGACCACCTCGTCGCCGTCGTCCAGCGTCGCCAGGAGGGCGTCGAAGATCGCCTGCTTGCCGCCATTGGTGACGATGATCTCGTCCGGCGCGAAAGCGAGATCGTTTTCGCGGGCGAACTTACGGCGCACCGCCTCGCGCAGCGCCTTCGTGCCTTCGACCGGCGGATATTTGGTCTCGCCCGCCCTCGCGGCGGCATAGGCGGCGTCGATCGCGTGCGGGGGCGTGGCGAAATCGGGTTCGCCGATCGCGAGCGAGATGACCGGCGTCCCCGCCTCGCGGAGCGCGCGCACCCGCGCCATCATCTGAAACGTCGCCGCGACCCGCGCCCGGCCCAACCGCCGGGCCAAAGCCGGCATCAGACCAGGCCTTGGCAGAACCGCTGGATGCGCCTGCATGCTTCCCGAAGATTTTCGGTGCTGGTCGCATAGCTCACCCGGAAATAGCCCGGATACATGAAGGCGGCGCCGTGCACGGTCGCCACGCCCTCCTCGGCCAGCAGCGCGATGACGAAGCTCTCGTCATCGGTGATCGGCGTGCCGCCCCGGCTCGTCTTGCCGATGCAGCCATGCATGGAGGGAAACACGTAGAACGCGCCCTCGGGCTTGCTGCATATCAGGCCGGGCGCCGCGTTGAGCAGGTCGACCACGAGATCGCGCCGTTCTTCGTAGACGCGCGCCATTTCGGCGACCGATTCCTGCTGCCCGTTCAGCGCTTCCACCGCCGCCGCCTGCGCGATCGAACTTGGATTGGAGGTGGACTGCCCTTGAAGCTTGTCCATCGCCTTGATCAGCCGCGCCGGAGCGCCGGCGAAGCCGATCCGCCAGCCCGTCATAGCGTACGCCTTGCTGCAGCCGTTCATCGTCACGGTGCGGTCCCGCAGCCGCGGCTCGACCTCGGCGATGGTCGCGAAACGGAAATCGCCGTAACTCAGCTTCTCGTAGATATCATCCGTAAATATCCACACATCCGGATGCTTCAGCAGCACATCGCAGATCGGCCGCAGTTCCGCCGCAGAATAGGCAGCGCCGGTCGGGTTGCACGGGCTGTTGATGAAGAACCATTTGGTGCGCGCGGTGATGGCCGCTTCCAAATCCTCGGCCCGCAGCTTGAAGCCGTTGTTCTGGCTGCAGGGCACGATCACCGGCGTGCCGTCGGCAAGCGCCACGATGTCCGGATAGCTCACCCAGCACGGGGCCGGGATCACCACCTCGTCACCGGCGTCGATCGTCGCCAGCATCGCGTTGAAGATGACCTGCTTGCCGCCGCTGGAGACGATGATTTCCTCCGGGGCGTAGATCAGCCCCGAGTCGCGGCGGAACTTCTCGGCGGCGGCGCGCCGCAGCGCCGGGGTTCCCGCGACGTCCGTGTATTTGGTATGGCCCGCCTCGATGGCGCGGATCGCCGCCTGCTTCACGTTATCCGGCGTGTCGAAATCCGGCTCGCCGGCCGACAGGCTGATGACGTCCCGGCCCTCAGCCTTCAGCGCGCGCGCCTTGGTGGTGATCGCCATAGTCGCGCTGACGCTGATCCGGTCGAGGCGGGATGCGATAAGGGCCATGACGCTGATTGCTCAAGAGTAGAAATGGAACGCCGGGACCGTAGAGGAGGCGATTCCGTTCGGCAACGATGGGCTGGGCAGGCCTGTTCTGCGGATTGCGGCGGGAGCGCCTTTCGTCTTGTATGTGCCGCCATCGTGACAGGAGCCGCCGTTGTCCCACCGCCTTCTGGTTCTGCTCGCCCTGGCTTGCGTCGGCGCCGGTTGCAACAGGTTCAACGATAGCGTGCAAGGCGCGCTGGATACCCGCGACCCGCAGTTGCCGAAGGATCAGCTCGACCAAATCGACGGCATCTACAAGGGAAGCGCAACGACGGTCGAGGCGCATTCCGCGATCTGCCCGACCGAGCGGTTCGGGACGGTGGAGATCGGAGACCGGACGCTGAATTTCGCCCTGACGCCGACGACGATCTTCATCACGCCGATCCAGGCGGATGGCAGCGTGCACACGACGACGCAGGATTCCTCGCTCGACGGCAAGCTGACGGACGGGCGGCTGGTCTTCACGGTGCGCAATGCGCTGTGCGAGACGCGCTACGACCTCCGCTGGGTGCTGTAGGCCCCCGCCATCTCGTCACAGCCGCGATCGGCAACGCGTATCACCATTTCCCCGATTTTCAGGAACGGCGTGACATAAAGCTTGAGGACGCTGTCGTAATCGGCTCGGCTCTCCGCCGGCAAGCCCACCCGGTAACTGCCCGGATCGACGCTGCGCAGAAAGCAGCCGAACAGCTTGTCCCAGAACGAGAACAGCAGCCCGAAATTCCGGTCCCAGTGCTCACGTTCAAGGCTGTGATGCAATTGGTGCTGCGCCGGGCTTTGCAGAACGTGTTCGAGCCATCCATAGGACAGGCTCATATGCGAGTGCCTGAGATGCCAGAAGCTGAACAGGCTGAGCAGAAACCAGCAATCGATGCCCCACATCTCGCTGCGCCAGATCGCGACCCCGAGCGCGTAGGACAGGCTGCCGATCGTCAGGCCGAGCACAACGGAGGTCAGGACCAGGTTGATCGCCTCCTCGATCATGTGCGTGCGCTTGACGCTGAGCCCGAATGTCAGCGTTTCCGCCGAATGATGCACCTTGTGCACGGTCCAGAGTGTCGTGCGCTTGTGATGCGCGTAATGGATCAGGAATTGCGTGAAATCCTGCACGAGCACGCAAGCCGCGATCGCGAACGCCAACAGCCACGGGCTGCAAGCCGCTTGCGGGCGTGAGCCGAGCGTCTCGTTCCAGAAGCCGCGGGTGAGATTGGTCACGACCACGCTGCTGACCAGGATCGGAACCAGCAGCCAGGCATTCAGGAAATGCTTGAGGCTGACATAGATCAGGTCGATGCGGCAGGATCGGCTCGTCACCACGTCGAGCGGCACGCAATAACGGACGAAACCGCCGAGACTGCTTGGGCCGCCGTTGCGTCCTGTTTCCTGACGATAGGCGAGCCACGCCCCGATCGGGACCAGGAGATACGACGCGAGCCCGATCGGTGCATCGACCCGCAACAAGTGCCGCACGACACGCAACAGGAGGCCGGCGGGATCGCAATCTGCCAACATGCTGGGACTCCCGGCACCGGTCTTTTCTTGCACCACAAGGCAAGCGTCCGTTGGCGCGGACGAAGCAGGAACTTACATCCGGATCGCTTACGCAATGATGAATCGGCGCCGGACGGGTCCGGGGCGGCATGTGCGGGAGGTGGTGAGAGCCGCGAAAGGCCCCGTTCAGGGCTCGCCGGATGCGGTCGGCCGGGTGTCGATCTGCGCCTGCAACAGCTTCGGACGGCCGGTGCAGTGACGTTCGCCGCCATGCTTAAATACACGCAGCCCGTCGAAAGCGGCGATCTGCTTGTATTGCGACCAGGCATTGGCGAAGGCGGGATCCGATCCGCGCAGGATCGCGATGTAGTTCAGCCCTTCGCGCGTATCGACGACGACGAGGTCGGGGCAGCCGGCGACGAAGTCACGCGCGACCCAGCGCCGGACCGGCCATTCCTTGCTGGTGGCGGGATCGAAACGGGTGCGCCAGAGCTCGCCCTTCAGCGCCCACATCGAATCGAAGCGGGACGCCCAGACCACGCCGGTATTGTTGACCACCGGAAAGCCGAGCGCGATCCACTCCGAAAACGCGACATAGGTCTTGGCGCCCTCGCGCCGGATCAGCCGCTCGACCCGGGCTTCCGTTGACAGGCCCGGTGCGCAGGCCAGTTCCACCTGCGGCTTCAAGCGTTGCGCGGCCGCGACCCCGAACACGGTGCAAGCCGACGCCACCAGCAGCAGCGGCACGGCGAGACGCCGCCATTCGGCGGCAGGCCGCGTCAGCACGCTCCCCGCCCAGACCAGCAGGGCGAGTACGATCGCGACGGTTGCCGGCAGCCGGTGGTAGAACCAGTTCTTGCCGTCGAGAAAGCAGACCAAGGTCGAGCCGATCGCGAACACGCCGAGCGTCAGCACCAGGCTCGATTCGCGGGCCTGGCGGCGGGTGAGCCAATAGAGCAGCAGGACGGCGGCCTCGCCGAGCATGACCGGGACGTTGTCCCAGAGCATCCAGGAGAAGGGCGCGTCGGTCGCGCCGTAGAGCGCGATGCCCAACGGCACCGCCCGCTCCAGATAGGCCGGATAGATCGCGAGCACGGCGGCGACATAGGCCGCGACGGTCGCGCCGGCGCTGATCGTCATGGTGCGCCACGGCCGGAGACCCGAGGCCAAGGCCACGCATTCGAGCAGGCCGAGCACGAGGCCATAGCGGGGTTTGAGGGCGCATCCCAACCCCGCCAGCACGCCGGCCGCGATGCTCGCCCAGGCGCGGGTCGGCACCCGGTCGAGCGAGCGGGCGAAGATGCAGAGATAGGGCAGCATGGCCGCCATCAGCAGGTGTTCGCGCTGACCGAGTTCGGGGCCGGCTAGGCCGATCAGCACCGTCCCGGCGAGCGAGAATACGGCGAGCCTGTTCTCGAACAGCTTCGCGACCGGCCGGAGCAGGTTTGCCGCGCCCCAGGCGGACGCGAGCACCAGCGCCGCGAAGAACGGCAGGGCGACTTGCTTGCCGGAGAGCCCGGACCACTCGGTGAGCCACTCCGGCACCGCCGAAATCCAGATGATGAGCGGCGGATTGACCTCGATCAGGTCGACATAGAGGCGCTGCCCGTCGAGCCAGCGCCCGGCCATGTAGAGCAGCCAGGCGACGTCATCCTTGAGCGGCGTGCTGAGGGTTGTGAACAGGACCAGGCCGAGCGTTGCCAGCAGGGCGAGAAGGCTCACGGCTCCGACCGCCCTGCCCGTCGAGACAGGACCGGCCGGCCGGGCGACGGTGGACGTCATCTTGCTGCTGTTGAGACCGGGGCGAGGCTGGGCGACGGCCCAAGCGGCTTGGTGGAAACCCTCGCGGGGGGATGTTGCATTACTGATCCAGCGAACGGTTAACGAGCCAACGGTATTGTTACATTCACGCGGCGAACCGCCAAGGCGCCGC
>JAFAXA010000095.1 GCA_019241425.1 Acetobacteraceae bacterium
GACCTGCGGGAAACCCGCGTGTCGGCCGGAGAAGCGGGGCTGTACGCCGAGGCGAACGATGAACGATCGTTGGCCCGCTGCATCGCGACATTGCTGGACGATCCGGTCGCGCGTAACCGTATGGGCGAGACGGGGAAGGCCCGCATAGCGACGGCACTCGGCTGGGAGCACGCGGCTCCGGTTTTGCTGGCGGCCTACCGCAGTCTGTTCTGAACGCCGCGTTACCAACAGGCGCCTGGGGTGGCTCAGCGCGATCCCAGATGGCGACCGGGGATCGACCGCGCACCGTATTCCACGTCCCACGCATCCTGCACCGTTTGCAACACGCGCATTGCGGGCAGCACGGAGGGACCGGAGGCGAGCGGCGGCCGACCCTCGCGCACCGCCGCTACGAAGTCGGCGATCACGCGGGCAGCGTTGGTCTGCTCGTCTTCGATTGCGACCACGCCCTCCGCCGTGCGCAACGTGCTTGAAAGTATGTCGTAGAAATAGGTGTCCCGGTCTGTGACGATCAGCTTGTCATAGAAGCGATAGGCGGCCTGGTATGAGCCGTGCACCAGCAAGGTCTGGTTCGCTTCGGTCTCGGCCAGCACTACGCATTCCATCGGGATCCCGGTCAGCTCGTGCAGCTTGCCCAGGTGGCTTTGCACGCGCTTGATGGGGGCGAAGTCGAACAGGAACAGGCCGAGATCGACGAAGTGGCAGAAATGGTGCCACAGGATATTGTCGGTCCAGCTCCGCTGATAGCCAGTCGCACCGATATTGACGAGACGCTTGATGAAGAACCGCCCGGCAATGTGCCGCATCGTTTCCTCGCCCGCGCGAACGCGCTCGCGCAGCGCCTCGCGTTCGCGCCGGAACCGCATCGGATGGCTGAGGCCATACACCCTCCCGCTCCACTCGCCCGCCGCCACCACCCGCTCCGCGGCCGCCAGGCTCATGGCGATCGGGATTTCGATCAGCGTGTGCTTGCCCGAATCCAGGCATTGGATCGCCTGCGCCTCATGCCCTTCGCTGGGCGTCGCCAGAATAACGATGTCGATCGCGGGATCGGCCAGTGCCTCCTCAAGCGACACCGTCCATCGCTTGTAACCGAAGCGTTCGGCAAATTCCCTTGCCGCGTCCGGTCGCCGCCCGACCACGGTGTGCAGCACCACCCTCTCCTTCAGCAACGCCTCGGAGTGCCACACGCCCATCATGCCGTAGCCGACCATGCACACGTTCATGCGTTGCCTCCGGTTCTTTCTCCAGCCCGACCGGCCGCAAGCGGGACATTACCCTCGGCCAACCGTGCATTGGATCTGCCCATACGGTTCGTGGGCGGGCAGGAAGATCACCCCGGGATTGTCGAGCTTGAGCGCGGACAGATCAACCCGAACAAAGTGCCGGTTCGGGCAAGCCATGCTGATCTGCGCAATATATCGGGAACCGCAATCGCCGATCAGCAGCACCTCGACGCCGGTTTCGCGCGGCTCGTGGTGCTGTTCTTCGCGAAGGGGCCGCAGCACACGGACCCGGCCTTTGCCGTATCTGTTCCGGATCACCGCCATCTCTGCCTCGCTCCGGCTGGTTTCGTCCGAATATAATCTCCCGAAGGTGGTCCGGCGCCGATTTGATGCCGACCCGAGCCAGGTAAAAGCCATCAGACGCACCGCGAGGAAACCGCGTCAGTGATCGCACGATAGATCAGGTCCGGACGAAACGGGGTTTCGTGGAAGCGCACGCCGGTCGCGTCGCGGATGGCGTTGGCCAGTGCGGGCGCGACCGGATTGAACGGCGCTTCGCTCATCGACTTGGCGCCGAACGGCCCGATTCGGTCGCGTGTTTCCGCAAACAGCACCTCCGTGCGCGGCACATCGGCAAGAGCCGGGATGTGGTAGTGGCGAAATGCCGGGTTTGCGACCGCGCCCGTCGTATCGATGTCCAACCTCTCGTAGAGCGCGGCGCCGATCGCCATCGCGACCCCGCCCTCAATCTGCCCCCGGCACTGCTCGGGGTTGATCACGGTGCCGGCATCGGCGGCGTGCACGCTGCGCAGGATGCGCAGTTCGCCCGTTCGTGGGTGCACCGCCACGGTGAACGCCTGCACGTTGAACGAGACGGAGCGTGGCGTGCCATCGAACCGGCCGCTCGCCGTCAGTGTCTCGTTCACCTCCGCCGCCGCTTGCGCCAGTGCAGGAAACGAAACGAGGCCGCACGCGATCTGGACGCCATCCGCCTGCAGGCTGCACCCGGTCCCATCCGCCGCCTTGCCCGCAGCAAACGCACATATCCGCGCGCGTAGCGCCTCGGCCGCACGAGTGGTCGCCAACCCGGCGACGACTGTTCCAGTGCTCCCGAAGGCCCCCGTATCGTGCCCCACCAGCTGCGTGTCCGCCTGCAGAATGCGGATAAGGTCAACACTGGTGCCGAGCGTGGCCGCGGCGAGTTGCCGATGCACGGTCGTCGTCCCGTTGCCGAACTCCGCCGTGCCGACCGCGAGGTCGAACATGCCGTCCGCCGCCAGCGACAGACGCGCGTCGGCGAAATGGCCGCGCGGCGGCACGGTATCCAGCATCCCGATCGCGATGCCGGTGCCGGTCAGCCACTCCGGTGAGGGCGGCGCCGCACCC
>JAFAXA010000102.1 GCA_019241425.1 Acetobacteraceae bacterium
GGGTGCGGGGCGGTCGGCGGCGCGGAAGCGGAGGCGATCGAGGCGGGCGAGGGCGCGTCCGCTGCGGTCATAGACCGTGATGTCGACCTCCGGCGCCACCGGGTCCGCCCCGGCCAGCCTGGCATGCGCGACGAGGTCGGCCGGCCACGGCGCGCCGGTGCTCCGGAACCGCCCGAGCCCGCGCGGCAGCAGCGTGCCGTCGGTGTCGCCGAACAGCCCGGCCGCGCTCTGCAGGCAGGCATCCAGCGCCGCCGGGTGCGGCCGCCCTGCGGCATAGCCCCCGAGCGGCACCGCGATCTCCGCCCACGCCTCGCCGCCGCCGCCGCCGAGCCGCTGCACGCCCCGGAACGCCGGCCCGAACGCCGCCCCCGCCGCCGCCAGGCGCCGGTAATGCGCGTCCCCCTCCGTCACCACCGGGCACCGCGCCCGCAGCGCAGCCAAGTCGCACACGGGCTCACCGGCGTCAGGAGGCGCCGCGACCAGCCGCGCTTCCGCATGCAGCCGGAACCCGGCCTGCCCGTCCGCGCCCGGCGCCGCATCCGCGCCATGCGCGTCGGCGGCGGCCGCGAACACCCGCACCCGCGCCGACCCCTCCGCCGGCGCATCCACCACCGTCTGCACCGTCCGCACCCCGGCCGCCGGCAACCGCAACGGCGCCAGCAGCGTCAAATCCTCGAGCACCGGCAGCCCGGGCGCCGCCGCCGCACCCGCCGCCAGCATCACCTCCACATACCCCGTCGCCGGCAGGATCGCCTCGCCGCCGATCCGGTGATCGGCAAGCCACGCCGCCGCCCCCGAGGCCGCTCCGGACGCCGCTCCGGCCCCCGAGGCGGTCAGCCCGGCCTCGAACTGCCCGCCCGCGACCGCCGACCGCAGCCGACCCCCGAGCAGCGGATGCTCCCCCGACGCCACCACCCGGCCCGAAGCCGATCCCGGCGCAGCCCTCGGGGCGGAGGCGGTGATCCAGTGCCGCCGCCGTTCGAACGGGTAGCCCGGCGCGTCCACCCGCCGCAGCCCGGCCCCGCGATACCACCCCGCCCAGTCCAGCGACGCCCCCGCCGCGTGCACCGCCTGCACCGCCCGGCACAGCGCCTCCCACTCCGCCGTCTCCGGACCGCCGAGGCTCGCCACATACCCGCCCGGACCCGGCAACACCCCGGCCTGCCGCGCCAGTTGGATCAGCATCGGCCGCGGCCCGATCTCCAGCAGCACGTCGCAGCCGAGCCCGGCCAGTGTCGCCAAGCCGTCGGCAAACCGCACCGGCTGCCGCATATGCCGCCGCCAATAGCCGCCGCTCGCCGCCGCCAGCACCCCGCCGCTCACGTTGGACACCACCGGCAGACGCGGCGCCGCGTAGGCCAGCGCCCCAGCCCGCGCTTCCAGCGCCGCCCCGGCCGGCTCCATCAGCGGCGAATGGAACGCCCCCGACACCGCCAAAGGCTGCGTCCGCCAGCCCCGCGCCGCGCAGGCGGCCGCAACCGACGCCACCCCCTCCCGCGACCCCGACACCGTTACCTGCCGCGCCCCGTTCACCGCGGCCAGCGACACCGACGCTTCCCATCCCGCCAGCAGCGGCCCGACCTCCGCCTCCGACGCCGCCACCGCCACCATCGCGCCCGCATCGGCAGCCCCGTCCCCGGCCCCATCCGGGTCCCCGAGCGCCGCCATCAGCCGCGCCCGCGCCGCCACCAGGCGCAGCCCGTCCTCCCAGCCGAACACCCCGGCCACCGCGCACGCCACATACTCGCCGAGGCTGTGCCCGAGCGCCGCCGCCGGCTCCACCCCAAAGCTCCGCCACAGCGCCGCCAGCCCGTATTCCAGCACATACAGCGCCGGCTGCGTCCATTCCGTCCGCCCGAGCAGCCGCGCCGCCTCCGGGTGCTCGCCCCGCATCACCGCGCCGAGCTTCGCCCCCAGGCGCTCCCCGGCCGGCAGCCCCTCCAGCACCGCCTCCGCCCGGTCCACCACCTCCCGGAACACCGGCGCATGCGAGTAGAGCGCCCGCCCCATGCCGGCGTATTGCGACCCCTGGCCGCTGAACAGAAAGCCGATCCGCGGCGCCCGCCCGGCCCGCGCTTCCCCCGTCACCAGGCCGGGATGCCCCGTCCCCGCCAGATACGCGCCGAGCCCGGCCAGCCCCGCCGCCGCATCCGCGCCCCGCACCGACAAGCGATGCGCAAACGCCGCCCGCCCCACCCCCGCGGTGTGGCACAGCGCCGCCCAGTCCCCGCTCTCCGTCTCCCCGGCCGCCCCAAGCCGCGCCCGCCAGCGCTCCGCCATCACCCGCAGCGCCGCCGGGCTCCGCGCCGACAGCGCCAGCACCTCCACCGGACGCGCCGCCCCCGCCGCCGGGGCCACCGCCGGCGCCTCCTCCACCACCAGATGCGCGTTGGTGCCGCTGAACCCGAACGCGCTTACCCCCGCCAGCCGCCGCCCGCCGACCGGCGCCCACGCCGTCGCCCGGTCCACCACCCGCAGCCGCAGCGCGTCCCAGCGGATATGCGGGCTCGGCGCGTCCCAGTGCAGCTGGCCCGGCAGCACCCCCCGCCCCAGCGCCAGCACCACCTTGATCAGCCCGGCGACCCCGGCCGCCGCCTCCAGATGGCCGATATTCGTCTTTACCGAGCCGATCAGCAGTTCCTGCCCCGGCTCCCGCCCGGCCCCCAGCACCGCCCCCAGCGCCTCCGCTTCGATCGGATCGCCGAGCGCCGTTCCCGTCCCGTGCGCCTCCACATAACCGATCGCCGAGCCCCCGACCCCCGCCTGCCGCAGCGCCCCCCGCAGCAGCGCCTGCTGCGCCAGACCGTTCGGCACCGTCAGCCCGCTGCTCGCCCCGTCATGGTTCACCGCCGACCCGCGGATCACCGCCAGAACCCGCTCCCCCGCCGCCACCGCGTCTCGCAGCCGACGCAGCACAACAACCCCGCACCCCTCCCCGCGAACAAACCCATCCGCACCCAACGCAAACGAACGGCACTTGCCGTCCGGCGAGAACATCCGGGACCGGGAGGCCGCGATCAGGCCGAGCGGCGAACTCAGCACGTTGACCCCGCCGGCGATCGCCAGGCCGCACTCCTCGTCACGGAGGCTGCGGCAAGCCCGGTCGATCGCGACCAGCGAGGAGGAACAGGCGGTGTCGATCGCCATGGCCGGCCCGTGCAGGCCGAGCACATGACAGAGGCGCCCGGCGATCGCGTTCAGGGCCAGGCCTTGGACTGAATAGGCGCTGATGTCCTCCGGCGCGACCGCCTCATCCTGCAACCGCGCGTACTCGCAGGTGGTGACACCCGCGAAAACGCCGGTATCGGAGCCGGCAAGGCTCCGTGGCGAGATCCCCGCGTGTTCAAGCGCGTGCCACGCCGTTTCGAGAAAAACGCGCTGCTGCGGATCGGTTTGCGCCGCCTCGCGGGGCGATAGGCCGAAAAAATCGGCGTCGAACGCATCGGCTTCATCGACCACGCCCGCCCAGCGCGAATAGGTCTTGCCCGGAGTGTCTGGGTCAGGATCGTAGAGCGGCGCCAGCTCCATTCGCTCCGGCGGGATCGGCCGCACCGCATCGACCCCGCCCGACAGCAGATCCCAGTAGCTTTCGGTGTCCGTCACGCCGCCCGGAAAACGGCATCCGATCCCGATAACGGCAATCGGCTCCGATCGCGCCGCCAGCGCCTGGTCGAGCCGGTCCCGCAACGTCCGGATCGCCGCCAGCGCCTGTCGATCGCGCGCGCCCGCCGCGTCCCTCTCTGACCCGGCGCTCATGCGGACAGCTCCGGCGCCAGCGCCTCGAGTTCGGCCGTGAGCGCGTCGGCCACCTCGTCGTCGCTCATCTCGTCCACGGCGCGGCTCGCACCGTCCGTGACCTCGCCGCGATCCGCCGCAATAGGCACGGAAAGGCTCGGCACTGGCGCAGCGGCGCCGTCGAGCGTCGTCTCGAAATAGCCGGCGAGGGCGGCAACCGACGGGTAGTCCATCGTCAACGTGCTGGGCACCTTCACCGCGAACAGATCTTCGAGCTTGGCCCGCAAGGCGAGGGTGATCAGCGAGTCCATGCCGAGGTCGAAGAAGCCGCGCTCGGGATCGATCGCGCCCTCCTCTCCCCATTCGAGGACGTTGCGGACCTGGAGCGCGATCGCGTCCAGCAGCATGGTCCGGCGCAGCGCTGCCGGCGCGCGCCGCACCGCGTCCACGAACGCCCGGCTTTCCTCCGACTGCGCTTCGCTGCTCTCCGCCGCCAGCCCGGCCACCAGCCCGCTCCGTCCGCGCAATGCAAAGGCGGACCGCAGCCGGTCGCCATCCAGCGACGCCAGAACGGGCTGAAAGTCGCTGCGCCCTCGCGCGTTGCCGGCGATCAAGCGGGCCATGGCGTCCAGCGCGAGGTCCGGCGGCATCGCATCGAAACCGACGCGCCGGAAGAACTGCACGTCGGGCGCGTTTTCATCGCGCCCGCCCCACAGACCCCACTGGATGCTGAGCGCCGGCAACCCCTCGGCACGCCGCGCCGCCGCCAGCGCATCCAGAAACGCATTGGCCGCCGCGTAATGGCCTCGGCCGCGCGCCCCGAGTCCGGCCGCCGCCGACGAGAAGAACGCCAGAAAATCGAGAGGCTGCCCCCGGCTCTGCTCGGCGAGCGCGAGCGCCCCCGCCACTTTCGGCCGGAAGGCCAGAGCCAGCTCGGAGCGGCCGATCTCCGCAACCGCGTCGGTCGCCACCGCGGCGGCGTGGAATATGCCGCGCAATGGCTTGCCGCCCCGGCCGATGCGCCCGAACAACGCCGCGACGGCGTCCGCATCCCCGACATCGCAGCGCTCGCACCGCACCTCGACGCCGCGTTCCGCCAACTCCTCCTGAAGCTCGGCGCTCGCGGCGTCGCCCTCGAGCCCGAACGAGCGGCCGACCAGCACCAGCGACGTCGCGCCGCGCCGGGCGAGCCACCGCGCGAGCGACGGTCCGATGCCCCCGAACGCGCCCGTGATCAGATAGGTCGCGGCCGGATCGAGTGTCATCGCGACACCCGGCACGGCGCTCATCCGCTCAATGCGTCGCACATAGCGGTCGCCGCCGCGCAGCGCGATCTCGTACTCCTCACCGGTCCAAAGGGCGATCTCCCGGCGTAATTGCCCCGCATCGAACGGCGCCGCCGGATCGAGATCGACGAGGCCGCCCCAGCGCTCGGGAGCATCGAGCCCGAGCGACCGCCCCAGCCCCCAAAGCGGCGCCGATGCCAAATCGGGCGACTCACCCGGACGGACGCATTGCGCGCCACGGGTTACGACCCACAGCTTGGCATCGAGCCCGCGCCGCGCCCGCCCCAACAGCCGGTCGAGATCGGCGACCTGGCTCGCCAGCCGCAACGCATCCGACGCCACCGCATCGGTGCGGCGATCGAGCGCCCGAACATCGATCAGCGCCAAACGGCCCCGGCCGGCGTGTTCGGCCAGCAGTTCGGGCGAAAGGTCGGAAACACACGCCGCCGAGCCATCGCCCGAGCGGCGGCACGTCTCCGCCAAACGCTGCCCCCGACCGTCCGCATCGCCGATGATGAGAACATGCGAAACCGGGTCCGCCGCCGCGGAACGCGCGGCGTGTCGCCACTTCGATTCGTAGCTCCAATCGGGCGGAGCGGACGCAGGTACCGCTTCTGTTTGCGGCTCGGTAATCCAATAGCGGCGACGCCGGAACGGATGCGCGGGCAGGCTGACCAGGCGTGTCGCCGGATCGTAGATCTCCTTCCAGACCGGCTCCGCGCCGCGCTCGGCGAGATAGGCAACGACGCGCATAAGAGCGAGCCGCGCCGAAACAATCGGCGCGCCGCCGTTTGCGCCGACAGTGATCGTGTCGAGCCGAACCGTTTCGTCGACGCCGGCGCGCGCCAACCGTCCCTCAGCGGCTTCGCGGAAATCGCCGTCGCCGCTGCGCACGAATCGGCGAACGGCCTCGGCGATACTGATTTCGCTTGAAAGGTACTGCGCCGCCGGAGCCGCTTCACCCCAGCCCGCCACCGCCGCCGGTTCCAATCCCCAATGCATGAGCAGGGCGGCCACCCCGATCGGAAACGCGAAACGCCAACTGGGCGCAGAACCGATCGCACCATCACCAACGGGCATCCGGAGCGACGTGGCCTGATCGGCATATCCCGCCGCCTCGAACGCCGCTGCGCATTCAACGATCGCCGCGCGAAAAGCCGCTTCGTCGCGCATCAGCGCGGACGCGCACGACGCCGCCACGGACCCGTCATCCCCGATCAGAAACCCGAGCCGCGGCCCCGTTCGGCGCGACACGGGCGGCTCCGCGATCCGGCGCCGGAGCGCTGCCGCCAGACCGGCGCCGCCTTCACCCGCAACCGCCAGTCGGAATTCGTACTGCGAGCGGCGTTCCGTTGCCGTCCACGCGAAACTCTCGCCAGCCGCATCCGGCAAACGCTCGGACGCCGCCGCGAATTGCTCGGCGCGCGCCGCCAGCGAGTCCGGATCGGCGGCGGAAACCAGCAGCACGGTCGGGCGCGCCTCGCCGGTCCACGGCGCTTCGGGCGCTTCCTCCACAAGCATGTGCACGTTGGCACCCGACCAGCCGAACGCGCTGATCGCCGCAACCCTCGGCGTCTCCGCTTCCCATGGAGAAGCCGCCGTCGGTATGCGCAGCCGCGTTCCGGCGAGCGAAACATGCGGGTTCTGCCGCTCGAACCCGACGACCGGCGGCAGGACGCGCGCCCGCAGCGCCAGCACCGCCTTGATCAGTCCGGCGATACCGGCGGCACCTTCCAGGTGATTGATATTCGCCTTACTGGCGCCGAGAGCGCAGCTTGGCGCGTCGGCACTCGCGGCGCCGTAGATCGCCGCCAGCGCGTCGATCTCGATCGGGTCGCCGAGTGCGGTGCCGGTGCCGTGCGTCTCGACATACCCGACCCGCGCCGCGCTCACTCCGGCGCGCGCGAGGGCGCGGCGGATGACGGCCTCCTGCGCCAACCCGTTCGGCGCCGTCAATCCGTTGCTGCGACCATCCTGGTTGGCCGCCGAACCGCGAATAACGGCGAGCACCCGGTCACGCGCCGCGATCGCGTCCGACAGGCGTTTCAGGACGACGACGCCGCATCCCTCGCCGCGCCCATAGCCATCGGCGCGCGCGTCGAAGGTCTTGCACCTCCCATCGGGCGCCAACATGCCCGTGAGCGCGGTGAGGCGATCCTGCGCCGGCCCCAGGATCAGGTTGACGCCGCCGGCGACCGCCATCGTGCAATCATGCGCGAGCAGCGACTGACACGCCGTGTGCACGGCAAACAGCGACGACGAGCACGCCGTGTTGATCGCCGCCGTCACGCCGCGCGTGTCGAGGAAGTAGCCGAGCCGGCCGGCAATCACGTCGTGCCCGCTGCCGAGCGCGCTATGCTCGTTCAGCCGCGCCGCGTCGGCGTTCTGCAGCTCCAGATAACCGCTGCTGTGATTGTGCACGCCGGCAAAGATCGAAACGGCGCTGCCGGCGAGACGCTGCCTGGTCTGACCGGCATCCTCCAGCGCTTCCCACGCCACTTCAAGGAACAGCCGCTGCTGCGGATCCATCTGCTTCGCTTCGCGCGGCGAAAGGTCGAAGAAAGCGGCGTCGAACGTCTCGATGTCGTCGAGCAGCGCGGCTGCACCCAGCTTGCCGCCCATGAAAGGCGCGCGATGGGATGGGATCGGGCGGATCGCATCCCGTCCGGCCTCGATCATCCGCCAATAGCCCGCGCAATCGCGCGCCTCACCGGGAAAGCGGCACGCCATGCCGATGATCGCAATCGGCTCCGACGATGATTGCGACGCGGCGAGCTTGCGCCGCAGATCGGCGATCACCTGCCGGGCGCGGTCGAGTTGTTCGTCGCGCGGGTTCACGTGCCGTGACGCCGGGGCCGCCGCGCGCCCGCCAGGAACATCGTCCGTTGCAACCACCGATCTCGGCTTTCAGCCTGCATCTGAGGAAAAGGCCGCGAACTGCATCTAAAGATCCGCAAGCATCGCTTCGGCTTCCCCCAGCTCGTCCTCCAAATCCCGGGCCGCGGATTTCCCCGGATCTGCCATCGGCGCTGCGACATCGGGGGGCGGCCGCCCTTCGTCCAATCTCGCGACCAAGTGCGCGCAAAGCTGATTGGCGGTCGGGAAATTCCAGATCGTCGAGGCCGAAAGCTTCAGCCCGAGCGCGCGTTCGAGACGGTTGCGCAACTCCAATCCCATCAGCGAGTCGAGACCGAAGGAGCGGAACGGCTTATCGGACGGCACCCGATCCGGGGACAGCCGGAGCACGGCGGCGAGCTGCCCGACGACCAACCGGCTCATCGCCTCCATTCCACCGGCAAACGCGCCCGCATCGGCGGCGGCAGACCCGGCCGGCTCGTCGCCGCTCGCCTCCGGCAGATCCGCAAATAGTGACGCGGTCGCCGGCGCCGCCATTTCCATCCACCGTCGCCGGTCGAAATGCATCGCCGCGACGTAAGGCGTTCCTGCGCCCAGCAGGCGCTCGAACATGCGCCGCCCTTCGGCTGGCGGCAGCGATAGGAGGCCCCGCCCGGCGATACGCTCGCCACGATTGGCCGTCTCCGCCGCCAGCCCGATTTCGGCCCACGGCCCCCAGGCGATGCTCAGCGCCGGCAGCCCGCGCGCGATCCGGTCGGCCGCAATTGCGTCCAGCATGGCGTTGGCCGCCGCGTAGTTGCCCTGACCCATCGAACCGAGCAGAGCGGCGACCGACGAGAACATGACGAAGAAATCGAGATCGAGCCCGTCCGTGCAGCGATCCAGCACCCGCGCACCCTCGACCTTGCCGCGCATAACCGTGCCGAAGCGATCGGCGGAAAGCTCCTCCGTGAGCGCGTCATCGAGAACGCCGGCCCCATGCACGACGCCGCGCAGCGTCGGCATGTTCGCCGCGACATCCGCGAACACGCGCCGCACCGCGGCCTCGTCGCCGATGTCGAGCGCGTGCGTAACGACCTGCACGCCCTTCGCGCGAAGCCCGTCGATCGTTGCAAGTGCAGCCTTCGCCGGCTCCTTCCGCCCGCATAGCACGAGATGGCGAGCGCCGAGATCCGCAAGACCCTGCGCCGCCAGCAGCCCGAGGGCGCCGAGACCGCCGCTAATCAGGTACGTCGCGTCCGGCCGAACCGGCGCGGCGGTGGTGTCCCGTGCCGCTTCCATGCCGTGCGTCGCGATCACCAGCTTGCCGATATGCTTGGCGGCCGCCATCATCCCGAACGCTTCGGAGGCGCGGCTTGCCGGAAATATCGTGACCGGCAGAAGCGGGAATGTTCCGTCGGCCACGCGTTCCATAACGAGGCGCAGCAAGGCTCCGGCGCGTTCCGGTTGCTCCACCGTCAACGCCGCCAGATCGACGCCGAACATCGCGCGGTTTTGCAGCAAACAGCCCATCCCGATCCGGCTGTTGTCCCACATGTCGCGCTTGCCGATTTCGAGAAAGCGACCGTACGGCGCCAGCGCGGCCAGCCCCTCGGGGATCGCCGCCCCGGCCAGCGAATTGAGAACAACGTCGACGCCGCGACCGCCGGTCATGTCGGCAACCGTTGCGGCGAACGCAGCGGAGCGGGAGTCGATCACATCCGCTATGCCGAGATCGCGCAGATACCGGCGCTTCTCCTCGGTTCCCGCACTGGCGATCACGCGGGCGCCGAGCCATCGCGCGACATGAAGGGCCGACAGGCCGACGCCGCCGGTTGCGGAATGCACGAGCACCGTTTCGCCCGCACGCATCCGCGCCGCTTCGACCAAGGCAAAATAGCTGGTCAGGTAGACGCAAGGCAGCGCCGCCGCGTGCTCGTAGCTGAGATCATCCGCGATCTTGGCGGTCAACGTCGCCGGAACCACGGCGTGCGAGGACAACATCTGCGACCCGGCGCTGAACGCGACCACGCGATCGCCGACCGCGACATCGCCGACATTCGCGCCCACGCGCACGACGCGACCCGCGCATTCAGCCCCGAGCGTCGGCGCGCTCCCCGCCGCCGGATCGAACAGACCCATCGCCTTGATGACGTCGAGGAAATTCAGACCCGCCGCATGAACCTCGATTTCGACCTCGCCCGGTCCAGGGGCACGACGCGCACTCCGCTTGATCGACAGACTGTCGAGCACGCCCGGTGTGCCGATCGCGATTTCACCGCGTTCCCCCGCTCGCAACGGACGCGGCGGCCCGGATAATTCATCCTCGGACCGCAGCCGAAGCCGGGCCGCGAAGCGCCCGCCCTGCCGCAACGCGACACGCGGCTCGCCCGATCCGCTCAGGACTTCCGACGCAAAGGCGTCGGCGTCGGCCTCGCCCTCGCGGGCGAGGTCGAGCAACCGGCAGCCGAGATCCGGCGACTCATTGGCGATGACGCCGCCGAGCCCCCAGACGGAGGCTTGCGCCACCGAAACGGCGTCGCCCGTTTCCACCGCGCACGCCCCGCGCGTCACCAGCCAAAGCTTGGCG
>JAFAXA010000167.1 GCA_019241425.1 Acetobacteraceae bacterium
ATGCCGGGAGACTGTTGCTGCGACGGCCCCGGATTGATCGGCGGATACTGCCCGGGCGCCGGATACGAGCCCGGTGCGGCACCGGATTGCGCATCCTGCGCGTATGCAGAGCCAATACCAACGACTGCGGCGCCGATCGCCGTTGTCGCGTAGAACGCGGCTGCCAAGCAGGTCCGCCCACCCAAGCCACTTAGGGCCATTGTTCTTCTCCCAAAGGCCGCCGCGATGTTCGCGTCGTGTTGAACGCCTTGCGAGTAGCGCAATCACAGAGTGGGGAGAAGAGCATGGAAGCATTCAGGTTACGCCGTGTGACAGCTTGGCAACAGCCCCGAACGGCACACATGGTCCGGCGCCCATAACTAGTGCGGTGCAGCAGCCGTGACGAACTTCTCGCCGGAGTCGGACACCGCTGCGACTTTATCGTTTCAAGCGACAGGCTCCGTGGAGCGCGGCCCTTCACCGGATGTGAAACTCGCGCCGTAGGGTCACATCCCATCGACCTCGGTGCCGAAGCTCGCCGCCGTCTTCGATGAAGCGCGCTGTTTGGACGCATCGCTCCCAACCCGCTCAACTCCGAACCCGAGTACTAGCGTACGGACGCGAATCAGCACGGAGACTCTGCCTTTGATGCGGGCGAACCCCGCGTGAGCAGCGGTTTCGCGAGAAGCACCCTCGCCGGCGATCATTGGCTTATTATCACTTTCCCGTGAGCAACGGCACATTTCGAGCGGATGCAAGCTTGGCCGTGGAGGGGCGGGCCGCCTACCGTTGCGCGCCTAGCCTGCGCCATGGAGCATGCCCTCCGCCGATTCGCGTCCCGACCCTCGCCGGCAGGCGCCGCCTCGGGTCGCCCGGCCGATGAAACTCCAGCTTGCTCCCGAATCGCTTTCTACTTTAAGCAAATCTCAATGGTTGCTCTGCTGTCGCCCCCGATCTCGCAGACCTCATTTGCCGGCTTCGTCGAGGCCCGACGAGCGAACGACATCGCGGGGATCGCGGCCGCCCTGAGCGGGGCCGTGCTAAGGGGCGACCGGTTTGCGGCCCTGACCGCGGATCATCCGGATACGCGCGGCCATGTTCTCGGTCTGCTGGCCGAGATGCTCGCCGAACATGCCGTTCCCGTGGAACTGCGCGAACCGGAGGAGATCTACCACCTCGTCGACGGTCTGGACCAGGCGGACCCGAACAGCGAACTTGCGAGTTGGGCCGCGACGAGCAACGGCGACCCGTATGCACGACGTCCGCTATTCGTAATCGAGAGCGCCGAAACGCTGAAGCCTGAAACCATCGAGTTTCTCTGGCTTGCATCGACCGTGCTGCTCTCGAGCCCGCTCGCGCCGCAGATACTGTTTTCCGGCGCAACGCACTTTCAGCAGATGCTGCGTTCGCATGAATGCCGAGGCATCCGCGAGCACATCGCAATGAATGTGGCGGTTGATGCGCCGCCGCCCCGCACCGATCGCGCCGTTCTGACCGCGCCGGCGATCGCGGAGGCACCCTCGACGCCCCCACCGCCCGGAGCGGTGAGGCGCGGGTGGCCGAAATGGCCCGGATTGGCGGCTGCGGCCGTGTTCGTCTGCGCCGGGATGGGCACGGCGGCGCTGGTCTACGATGACGCTGCGCCCTCCGGCCCTGTCACCGCCCGCCCGGCATCCGGGACGGAACGCCCCGGGATACATGCGGCGCCGGCGATCGCGACGACCCCGCCGATTGCCGGTCCGGCAAAGGATGCTGCATCGAGAGCAGAAGCGACGCCGCAGGCTCCGTCGGCGGCCAGTCCGCGTCCCTCCGCTTCGGTCGGCGGCCCGTCCGAAACGCCCGCGCCGTCACCCGCCTCTGCCCTGCCCGCGACGGCACAGGCCGCAAATGAACAGATCGCCTTCGCTCCGCCCGCACAGGCCACCGATCAAACGGCGGGGATGTCAACCGCGCACGCCGACGCGGCACAAACGCGGCCGCTGCCGGTTTCGCCGGGCCTGGCCCGGCTGGCGCAGACTCACGTCGTGCTCCAATACCGCGCCGGGTCCGCTGACAGCGAAGCGCAGGCCCGGCAGATCGCGGCGTCACTGACGGGCCGTGTCGCCTCGGCGCAGATCAAGGCCGTTCCCACCCTCAGCCGGACTCCGAGAATGCGCTATTTCGACCGCGAGGACCGGGATGCGGCGATCGAACTCAATGCGCTGCTGAGCGGCGCGTTGGGCAAGGCGCGGCCGCGACATCAAACGGACAAGAGCGGTCAGGCCGCGTCCGCCGTGATCGAAGTGCAGTTGCCCCGGCCGCCCTCGGCTCACGCCGCCGCCGCCCCGATACGCACCGCGCACCAGTAGCCGTAACGGCCGGCCCGGCAGACCGGACATCCTACCCGCATAGACTCGCCCGGCTCCCCCGAATATCGTCGCGGCGAGGCGGCCTCTCAGACCGTCTGGCGACGAGACCGGGAACGTCCTGCCTGCTGATCCATCCACTTTCCCGTTCATGCCGCTCGATCTCCTTCCGATCGCCGGAAGCGCATCGGTGCGCCTCCGCGACAAGCATCAGCGAGAAATCGATGCCCCTCAGCCAACAGACCCGTGAAAAACTCAGCAAGGTCAGCACGGCCAGTGTGGCGACCGCGCTGTTCAAGCGGGGCATCCGCAATCAGATGATCCAGGATGTTCGCCCGCTCAGCCCCACGCAGCCGATCATGGTCGGCGAAGCGTTCACGCTGCGCTATATTCCGGCACGGGAAGATCTCAATCCCATCACAGTTTTTCGCGATCGTCAGCACCCGCAGCGCGCGGCGATCGAGCAGTGCCCGCCGGGCTCCGTGTTCGTCATCGACAGCCGCAAAGACGCGCGCGCGGCATCCGCGGGCTCGATCCTGGTCAGTCGCCTGCACCAGCGCGGCGTGGCCGGCATCGTCACCGATGGCGGTTTCCGCGACGCGGCGGGCATCGCGGCACTCGGTATTCCCGCTTTCCATCATCGGCCGTCCGCTCCCACCAATCTCACGCTGCATCAGGCGGTCGACGTCAATGTGCCGATCGGTTGCGGCGACGCGCCGGTTTTTCCGGGTGATGTGCTGCTGGGTGACGGGGACGGCGTGATCGTCATTCCCACGCATTTGGCGGACGAGATCGCCGCCGAGTGCTTCGAGATGGAGGCATTCGAGGATTTCGTGCAGGAAGAGGTGGGGCGGGGACGGTCGATCCTCGGTCTCTATCCGGCGACGGACGACCAGACCCTCACGGATTTCGCCGCTTGGCGGAAGGCGAACGGTCGCTGACCGCGCCCGGGCGCGGCGGTTACCTGCTGCAATGCGGAGGATGAATGTCGATTGACGTAGCGCCAACGAGCGCGACCGGAAGCACCGCAATCGGCAAGGTCCGTTTCACGATCGTTGCGATGTTGTTCGCCGTCACGATGGTGAACTACGCCGATCGCGCGACCATCGCCATCGCCGGACCCGCGCTCTCCAAGAGTCTGGCGATGAGCTCGGTTGAGATGGGATTCGTGTTCTCGGCGTTCGGCTGGTCATATGTCCTGTGTCAAATTCCAGGCGGCTGGCTGCTCGATCGGTTCGGCTCCAAGCCGGTTTATTTCGCGAGTATCTTCTTTTGGTCGCTGTTCACCATCATGCAGGGCGGCGTGTGGCTGCTCGGCGCGGGCGCCGCGGCCGTGGGTGGCCTATTCGCCCTGCGATTTTTGGTCGGGCTCGCCGAAGCGCCCTCCTTTCCTGCCAACGCGCGCATCGTGGCCGCGTGGTTTCCGGCCAATGAGCGGGGCACCGCGTCGGCGATCTTCAATTCGGCGCAGTATTTCGCAACCGTGCTGTTCGCGCCGATCATGGGCTTCATCACGGTCACGTATGGCTGGCCGTTCACCTTCTATTTCATGGGCGGTGTCGGGGTCATTGTCAGCCTGATCTGGCTCAAGGTCGTCTACAGCCCGAAGGACCATCCGCGTCTCTCGGCGGGCGAGCTGGACTACCTCGCCCGCGGGGGCGCCTTGGTGAACATGGACCAGCCGCCGGCCGCAACGGTGGCCGCCGCGGCAAAGCCGGCCGCGCCCGCCGACCACATTCTCTTTCTGCTGCGCAGCCGCATGATGATCGGCATCTATCTCGGCCAGTTCTGCATCAACGCGATCACCTATTTCTTCATCACCTGGTTTCCCGTCTACCTCGTTCAGCAGCGCGGCATGAGCATCCTCAATGCCGGGCTGGTTGCATCCATTCCGGCGATCTGTGGCTTTCTGGGCGGGGTTCTGGGCGGCGTGTGGTCGGATTTCCTGCTCCGCCGCGGCCACACCCTGACATTTGCGCGCAAGGTGCCAATCGTCGTCGGCATGTTGCTGTCGATGGCGATGATCCTGTGCAATTACGTCGACGCGCGCTGGCTCGTCGTCCTCATCATGGCGCTGTCGTTCTTCGGCAAGGGCATCGGCGCGCTCGGCTGGGCGGTGATCTCCGACACCGTTCCCCGGCAGATCGCCGGTCTCAGCGGCGGCCTTTTCAACATGTTCGGCAACATCTCCTCGATCACGACGCCGATCATCATCGGCTACATCATCCAGGGCACCGGCTCGTTCGACGGCGCGCTGATCTTCATCGGCGCCAACGCGCTGGTCGCGATCCTCAGCTATCTGGTGATCGTGGGTGAGATCCGGCGCATGGAACTTCGGGAGTCGCCCTCCGCCTGAAACGGGCTGCTGGTCATCTTTGTTCTCGCGGGAGGCCGTCATGAGTGCAGACCCCCAATTGCCGACACGCCCTCTCGGACGGACGGGGCTCGCCGTGTCCGTCATCGGCTCCGGCAACGCGCCCCTCGGCGATCTGTTTGCGCGGCTGGACGACCGGGAAGCGGTCGCCACCGTCGAACGGGCGCTCGCGCTCGGGGTCAATCTGGTCGACACGGCGCCACTCTACGGACACGGTCTGTCAGAACACCGCTGCGCCACCGCGATCCGCCGCGCCGGACGCGAGCGGGTCGTGTTGTCGACCAAGGTCGGCCGCTGGATCGACCCTTTGCGCGGTCAAGGCGACACCTCGGGATTCGTCGGGGGAACGCCGCACACGGCGGTGTTCGACTATTCGTACGACGGGGCGATGCGTTCCTTCGAGCAGTCACTACTGCGGCTCGGCACCGACCGCATCGACATTCTGCTCATCCACGATGTCGATGTCTGGACGCATGGCGCGGATGCGACCGAAGCCCGGTTCGCCGAAGCGATGTCCGGCGCGTATGTCGCGCTCGACCGGCTGCGCGGGAGCGGCGCCGTGCGCGCGATCGGTGTCGGCGTCAATGAAGCGGATATGTGCGAGCGCTTCGCCCGCGCCGGCGATTTCGACACCATGCTGCTGGCCGGGCGATATTCGCTGCTGGAGCAGCCCGCGCTCGATTCGTTCCTGCCGCTCGCGGAGCAGAAGGGCATCGCCATGCTGCTGGGCGGCATCTTCAATTCGGGCATCCTGGCGACCGGCCCCGTCCCGGGTGCCAAATACAATTACCGGGATGCGCCGCCCGCCATCATCGAGAAAGTGACGGCACTGGACCGGGTATGCGCGGCGCATGGCGTGCCGCTCGCCGTCGCGGCGCTGCACTTTGCTCTCGCGCATCCGGCCGTGGCCTCCGTGGTTCTCGGCGCGCAATCGCCGCGCGAGGTCGAGCGCAATGTCGGGGGCTTCGCGCACGCGGTCCCACCCGCCTTGTGGAGCGATCTGAAAACGGAGGGGCTGCTCGGCCCTGACGTGCCGGTGCCTGCGTGAGCATCCGGATCGACGCCCACCACCATCTATGGCAGGTCGCGCGGGGCGATTACTTCTGGCTCACCCCGGCGCTCGCGTCGATCTACCGTGATTTCAGTCTCGCGGATCTCTCGCCGTTCCTGACGCGACACGGCGTCGCGGCGACCATCCTCGTGCAAGCCGCGCCGACCGAAGCGGAAACGCAATTTCTGCTCGGAGTAGCGGAGCGGAACCCGGTCATCGCCGGCGTTGTCGGGTGGACCGATTTCGCGGCTGACGACAGCCCCGAGCGTATCGCCGCGCTGGCGGCGAATCCGCTGCTCGTCGGGCTGCGCCCGATGGTGCAGGACATTGCGGACGATGACTGGCTCCTCCGTCCCGACCTTGCTCCCGCCTTCGCTGCGCTGATCCGGCACCGTCTCGTGTTCGACGCGCTTGCCTTGCCGCGTCACCTGACGCGAGTGCGCCGCGTCACCGAGATCCATCCGGACCTGGTGGTGGTGCTCGACCATTTCGGCAAGCCGCCCATCGCGGCGGGCGAACTCGATCCGTGGCGCGAGGATGTGGCGGCACTCGCCGCTCGGCCGAACACTTTGTGCAAATTGTCCGGGCTGGTGACGGAAGCGCGGCCGGATTGGCAGCCCGATCACCTCCGGCCTTATGTCGATCATGTGCTCCGCTGTTTCGGACCGGACCGCGTGATGTGGGGCAGCGACTGGCCGGTTCTCAACCTCGCCGGGGACTACGATCGCTGGATGGAGGCAAGCAGCGCCTTGCTCGCCGATGTGCCGGAGCCCGGGCGCCAGGCGATCTACGGTGGCACCGCCGCACGGGTCTATTTGTCCGCGAGAGGGCGCCGCCCTTCGTCGCCAAGCTGAGAAGGACCCATCGATGTTGCTCGGCATCAATGCGAATCTGACGCCGGATCTGCTGCATAGCCTCGCCGCGATGGGGCATGGCGACCAGATTGCGATTGTCGATTGCAATTTCCCGTCGGCGACATGCGCGCGGCGCGTCTATTACCTTCCGGGTCTGGATGCGGTGGCGATGCTGGAGGCCGTGCTCTCGGTGCTGCCGCTCGATACGTTCGTGCCTAGTCCGTCGGCCTCGATGCAGGTGGTGGGTGATGCGGCGGCCATCCCGCCGGCGGTGCAGGACTTCGCCGCCGTTCTTGCGCGAGTCGGGTTCAAGCCACCGGAAATGCTCGAGCGGTTCGCCTTCTACGAGGCGGCGAAACAGACATTCGCCATCGTGCAGACCGGCGAACGGAGGCCGTACGGCAATATCATTCTGACCAAAGGGGTGATCTGACGACCGGCGCCGCCCCGATTGGAGCCGATTGTTAGGGCGGGTGCCGGCCGTCCGGAACAGCAGGGACCGATACCATGAACGCCAGCGATTATGAGATCCGCGACCCTCGATTTTCGGCGCTGATCATCGGCTCTGCCAGACTCGAGCGGCTCTCGACCGGCTATCGATGGGCCGAAGGTCCGGTCTACGTACCGGCGGCGAAGCACCTCCTATGGTCCGACATCCCGAATGATCGCCTGATGCGCTTCGACGAGACGGACGGGTCGGTGTCGGTGTTCGAGAAGCCGTGCGGTTATCACAACGGGCACACACTCGACGCCGAGGGCCGGGTGATCGCGTGCGAACATGGCGGCCGGCGCGTTTCCCGGCTGGAGCATGACGGGCGGTGGATCAGTCTCGTCGAGCGGCACGACGGCCGGCGGCTGAACTCGCCGAACGACGTCGTGGTGAAATCGGACAACACGATCTGGTTCTCGGACCCGACCTACGGCATCGACAGCCATTACGAGGGCCATGCCGCCACCAGCGAGATCGGCCATTCCCATGTCTATCGGTTCGATCCGAAAACCGGGGCGCTTTCGGCGGTGGTCGACGATATGGTGCGGCCGAACGGGCTCGCCTTCTCGCCGGACGAAAGCATTCTCTACGTCGCGGATACCGGTGCGACGCATCAACCCGACCTGCCGGCGACGATCCGCGCCTATAAGGTGCGCAGCGACCGCGCCGGGTTGGAGGCGGGCTCGACCTTCGCGACCTGCGAGGCCGGGCTGTTCGACGGCTTCCGGGTGGACCGGGCTGGCAATATCTGGACCTCCAGCGCGGATTCGGTGCGGGTCTACGCGCCGGACGGTGCGTTGATCGGTCGCATCCTGATTCCGGAGATCGTTGCGAACCTGACCTTCGGTGGTCCCAAGCGCAACCGCCTTTACATTACGGCTCAGACCTCACTCTACGCCATCTACGTCAAGGCCCATCCGCCGGGTTGGTGAGAACGTCTCGGGGCGGCCCGGCGGAACGATCCGGATCAACGGCTGGTCGGACGCCGCCTCGTCCTCGTCGCGCACGATCTCGTCGGCCTCGGCGAGCGTGCGTTCCGGCTTCTGCACCGGCGGGCGGCCTCGCGGCACCCGCGCCTGCGCCGGGGCTTGCGTCTCGATCACCTCGCGCATCAGCGGATAGATCTCCTGCGACCATCGCCGGCCGTTGAATACGCCGTAATGGCCGGCGCCGATCTGCAAGTGGTTCCGCTTCAGGGAAGCCGGCAGATTCCGACATAAATCCTGGGCCGCCATGGTCTGGCCGATCGTGCAGATATCGTCCAGTTCGCCCTCCACGGTCAGCAATGCGGTGTGGCGGATCGCGCCCGGATCAACCCGCCGGCCGCGCCATCTCATCTCGCCGCGCGCGAGTTCCTGCCGCTGGAACACGCGCTCTACGGTTTCGAGGTAGAACTCCGCGGTCAGATCCATGACGGCGAGATACTCGTCGTAGAAGCGGCGATGCGCCTCGGCGGCCTTCGTCTCTCCGGCGAGCAAGTTGCGGTAGTATTGAAGATGCGCCGAAGCATGGCGTTGGATGTTCATCGACATGAAGGCGGTGAGCTGCATGAAGCCGGGATAGACGCGCCGGTGGGCGCCGGCGAAGCGCCAGGGCACGGTGCTGATCATGTTGCGCTCGAACCAAGCGATCGGGCGCGCTTCGGACAGCGCGTTGACCTTGGACGGGTTGACGCGGGTGTCGATCGGTCCCGCGATCAGCGTCATGCTGCTTGGTTGCGCCGGGTTGTCGTCTTCCGCCATCAGGGCGACCGCCGCCAGCGTCGCCACCGCGGGCTGACAGACCGCCAGCACATGCGATCCCGGCCCCAGCTCTTCGAGAAATCGGATCACGAGCGCGATGAAGCGGTCGACATCGAATTTGCCGTGCAGCAACGGAACGTCCCGCGCGTTGTGCCAATCGGTGATGTAGACGTCGTGATCGGGCAGAGCGGTCTGCACGGTGCCGCGCAGCAATGTCGCGAAATGACCGGACATCGGGGCGACGATCAGCAGTTTCGGCTGCGGCGTTTCCGGCGGTTCGTCCTTGGCAAAATGCAACAGGGTGCCGAATGGGGTTGCGAGCGTGGGTTTTTCGGTGACGCCCACCGTGCGCTCCCCGAGCCGGACCGATCGAATACCGAAATCGGGCCGTTTATGCGTGGTCGCGGCGTGGGCGAAGCTTTCCAGAAGCGCGGTGATCGGGCCGGCCGCGCCCTCCGGCAAACCGGGAAGCGTCCGGGACATGCTGCGCGCGATCAGTCTGGCGGCGGTGCGGGCCGGTGTCAGCGCGTCGAGTTGCGCCTGGTAGAGATCATACAGCACGGGCCGGTCTCCGGGTCGTTGCTGCCGCGGGCGGGCAGCGGCCCAAAGCAGGGCGATGTTGCGATGCGGGACAAGATGACACTAGACTGAGCAGGTGCGCAATTCGCAAGCGCCGATAGAACGCCGGACCGGGGAACTGCCCATGTCTGAAGCAACGCTGATCATCAGCAGCAAGAACTACTCCTCATGGTCGCTCCGGGGCTGGCTGCTGACCCGGATGTCCGGGCTTTCTTTTGAGGAGAAGAGCGTATCGGTGGAGGATCCGGCGACAAGGGAAGAACTGCTGCTGCGATCGTCCTCCATCCTGGTGCCCTGCCTGATCCACGGCAAGCTGTCGATCTGGGATACGCTCGCGATCGCCGAGTACCTGAACGAGATCCGGCCGGACGCGAAGATGTTCCCGGCTGACCGCGCGGCCCGCGCCCGCTGCCGCTCCGTTTCGGGCGAGATGCATTCCGGGTTCTCCGCCCTGCGGTCGTCGCTGCCGATGAATCTCCGCAGCCGGCGTCCCGGCTTCAAGGTCTGGTCCAGCGCGCAAGCCGACATCGACCGCATCGCCGCGATCTGGCACGAGTGCATCGGGATGTCGGGCGGTCCGTTCCTGTTCGGCGGGCAATACACGGTGGCGGATGCGATGTACGCGCCGGTCTGCACGCGCTATCAAACCTACGACGTGAAGCAGGACGAGGTCTGCGCCGCTTACTGCGCGCACATCCTCGCGCTGCCCGACATGGTGGCGTGGACGGAGGACGCACGCGCGGAACAGGACGAGGTTTCGGAGCTGGAAGTGGAGTTCTGATTTCCGGCCGATCCACAAGCGCCGGCTTGAGGCTCGCGCCAACCGGCGGGATCCGATGCCCTCGCGCGGTCGTTTCGGCAGGAACTTGCGGCCGAGCCGCTTGTGGCCGGATCGGCGGGGCTAGGCCGCGCCGCGTTCGAGCTTGCCGGTTCGTGATTCGGCCAGGTGATCGAAGCTGTGGCGGAAGCTGCCGAGGCCCATGGTCTGCGACCGCAATTCGATAATCAGATCGTGCATCTCGGCGCGCGGCACCAGCGCCTGGACGTCGTCCCAACCGGGCCAGCCCTCCCGTTCGGCGTAGCCGAGGATCTGGCCGCGCCGGCCGGTGAGCAGCCGCTGCGCGCGGGCGGTGCTGTCGTTCGGCACGCTCACCGTGACCCGTTCGATCGGCTCCAACACCACCGGATCGGCTTTTGCCAGCGCTTCCGTCATCGCTTGCCGGGTGGCGGTGCGAAAGGCCATGTCGGAACTGTCCACCGAATGAAAGCCGCCGTCGAGCAGGGTGACGGAAAGATCGACCACCGGATAGCCGAACGGGCCCGAGCGCGCCGCCTCCTCCGCCGCCTCGCCCACCGCCGGGATGTATTGCCGCGGCACCGCGCCGCCCACCACACGGTCGGTGAATTGGAAGCCCTCGCCGCGCGGGCGCGGGGCGATTTCGATGGTTACGTCCGCGAACTGGCCGTGGCCACCGGTCTGGCGCTTCAGCCGCGCGTGCTGGCGGACGGAACGCCGGATCGTTTCCTTGCACGCGACACGAGGCCGCACGGCGCGCAGTGCAAGGTGATGCGCCGCCGCGAGCCGGGCAATCGCTGCCTGGAGATGCATCTCGCCCTGCCCCTCCAGCACCGTTTCGCCGGTTTCCATGTCCTGCCGGACCATCAGCGAAGGATCTTCCTCCTCCAGCCGCCGCAACGCGCCCGAAAGCTTCACGTCATCCTTGCGGTCCTCGGTCGCCGCCGCCAGCGCGTAGACGGGGGCGGGCCGGGCCGGGCCGTCCAGGGCCTCCGCCCTTCCGGAGGGCGACAGGGTGGCGCCGGTTGCGACCTCGTCCATGCGGCCGAGCGCCACCACGTCGCCCGCCTCGGCACCGGCGACCCGGCCGAGTTCGCCGCCGACGCTCCGCTGCAAGCCGCCGATCCGGGTCCCGCCCAGGCTGGCGCCGTCGCGGACCGCACCGCGCCAGATCCGGGCGAATGAAAGCTTGCCGCCATGCCCGGCATGCACGGTCTTGAACACCTGAAGGATCGGTTCGCCGTCGGGGTCGAGGGCGTGCCGGGCGGCGGCTGTCTCGCCGACCGGCGGCGCGTCGTGGCGCAGGGTCTTCCACAGCCTCCGAATACCATTGCCGTTCTCGGCGGAGCCGAGCAGCACCTCGGTCAGCCGGTTGTCCGCCAGATCGGCGTGGAGTTGCGCGTAAAGCTCGGCCGGGGTCGGCGCCACATCGTCCAGCACCTTCTCCAGCAGCGCGTCATCGTGATCGGCCAAGGTCTCGATCAGGGCGGCCCGCGCTTCCTGCTCCCTTGGCGCGACATCCTCCGGCAAACGGATGAGTTCCGAGGGCTGACCCTTGCGGTAGCGGTACGCCCGCTCGCTCACCAGATCGACATAGCCGGACACCGCCTCCCCGTCCCGGATCGGCACCTGCCGGAGCACGAGCGGCGCCGACGAGAAGGCCTGGAGTGCCGCGAGCAGGTCGCGCACGCTGCCCGCGAGCGCGTCCATCTTGTTGATGAACAGCATGTGCGGGATGCGTTGCTGCTCCAGCATCCGGAGCACCGGCCCCGCCGTCGCTGCCCGGGAGGCGACCGGCTCGCAGACGACCACCACGAGATCGGCCACCCGGGCGGCCCATTCGGCTTCATAAGCGAACTCGACGGAACCGGGGGCGTCGAGGAGGGTCCAGCTTTCGTCCAGGAAGGTGCACTGGCCGATGCGCATTTCCGTGCTCATGGAGCGGCTGCGCGGGTCACCAGGCCGGCGCAACGGCGCCCCCGCCGCCGCCAGCATGGCCTCGAACAAGGCGGACTTGCCGCTGCCGTAGGGGCCGAGCAACGCCACCACGCGAGGGCCGGAGGATTTCGCCGATTGCGACGGATCGGACATGCCGTAGCCTCCCGAGCGGGCCTGTTTCGGCCGTTGTGTTTCGCCGGGCCGGCATCCGTGCCGTCGATGGCCGGGTCCGCCCCGTCGCCTCGCGATCCTATCGTCGATTTCGCCCGGCGATGAAGCCCCGATCGGTCACGAGAGCGCGTAACCCCTGCCGGTCATGCATTTGCGCAGCTCGGCGCGTTTCTCGATCGGGTAGGAGATCGGGTAGCTGAGGAACAAATAGCCGCGCCCGATCACCGTGTGATGGGCGGCCTTCGCGGCCGTCTCGCGGCACGCTTCGAGATCCGCCGTGTATTTCGGCGTGGTGTGGTCGCCGGCGACCGGCGGATCGTACGCGCACGCCGCAACCGAGGCTCCGGCCAACCACAGCAGGCCGGCAGAGAGGATGCGGGCGAAGACGCGCGCGGGCGATCTGCTCAGGGCCACGGTATGAGCCATATCGGGGGCGCCCTCGCTGTTGCTTCCGTCATCCTAAGCTCGGGCGGAGCGCCCCGGGGAGTCTCTCCCGGTTCCGGCCAGGAACATTCCTCATCCGCGGTGCCACGAACGCGCCGGAGCTGGCGGTCAAATCGCAACTCCGCGCGACACTGGAATGCGGAAACAACGTTTCAGTGTCGTTGAAATCGCCGCCCCAGCGGCGTATGTGGCGCGGAACCGGCAGAGGCCCGGCCACGCCGAGGAGTGCGGACATTGCCGGTTCACGTCGAAGACGCCCCGAGAAGCCTGGCCCGCCAACGGTTTGCCGCCGCCGACGCGCATCTCCGCATTCTGGAAGCCGAGGCGATCCACATCCTGCGCGAGGTCGCGGGGCAAGCGCGCACGCCGGTCATGCTGTACTCCATCGGCAAGGACTCGGCGGTTCTGCTGCATCTCGCGATCAAGGCCTTTCATCCCGGCCGGGTGCCGTTCCCGCTATTGCACATCGACACGACGTGGAAATTCCGGGAGATGATCGCGCATCGCGACCGCACGGCGCGCAAGCACGGAATCGACCTGCGCGTTTACACGAACGTGGAGGGTCAGCGGCGCAACATCAACCCGTTCGATCACGACAGCGTGCTCTACAGCCAGATCATGAAAACGGACGCGCTGCGCCAAGCCCTGACCGACGGCCAATACGACATGGCGATCGGCGGCGCGCGACGGGACGAGGAGCGGTCGCGCGCCAAGGAACGCGTGTTTTCGGTGCGCGGTCCCGGCCAGACCTGGGATCCGAAGCGCCAGCGGCCGGAACTTTGGTCGCTGTACAACGGCCAACTCGCCGCCGGCGAAACGATGCGGGTGTTTCCGTTGTCGAACTGGACCGAACTCGACGTGTGGACCTACATCCAGGCCGAGGGCATCGAGGTGGTGCCGCTCTACTTCGCCGCCATGCGCCCCACCGTCACGCGGGACGGCGCGCTGATCGTCATCGACGACGAGCGCTTCCGGTTCAAGCCGGGCGAGCAACCCGTGGAACGGCTGGTCCGTTTCCGCTCGCTGGGCTGCTATCCGCTGAGCGCCGCCGTTTCGTCTGATGCGGCGAGTATCGACGCGATCCTGCGCGAGATGAAGACAACCAATATCTCCGAACGCGCGGGGCGGTTGATCGACCAGGATCAGGACGCCTCCATGGAGAAAAAGAAGCGCGAGGGATATTTCTGATGCCCGAAACGCTGCTCCGCGTCCTCACCTGCGGCAGTGTGGATGATGGCAAGTCGACCTTGATCGGCCGCCTGCTCTACGAATGCGGCCGTATCCCGGACGATGTGTTGCGGGCGCTCGAGCGCGACAGCAAGCGCTACGGCGCGACCGGCGCGATCGACTACTCGCTGCTGGTCGACGGATTGGCGGCCGAACGCGAACAGGGCATCACGATCGACGTCGCCTACCGCTACTTCGAAACGGAGCGGCGGCGGTTCATCCTGGCCGACAC
>JAFAXA010000328.1 GCA_019241425.1 Acetobacteraceae bacterium
CTGGGCGGCCGATAACGGCGTGCATTCACTGCTGGTCGTCACCGCCGCCTACCATATGAAGCGGGCGATGGCGGAGCTGTCGCGGACCTTGCCGGACGTCGCCTTGTACCCGGTCCCGGTCACGCCCCCCGGGATGCAGGACCGAACTTGGCTGTATGATGCGACCCACCTTCGCTTGATGGCGGAGGAGTATACCAAGTGGCTGCTGGTCCGTGCCGGCGCGTTCACGGGTGAGAGCGGGTCGCCCCGCCCGGTGCAGACTCAGTCGTGAGCATTATCCGCTCGGCGCTGTTCAACCTGTTCTTCTTTACGACCAGTTCCATCCTGGTGATCCCGATCGCCGCCGCGGCGATGCTGGCGCCCGCCCGCGTTTCGCTGATGGCGGCGGCCTGGGCGCGGCTGGAGCTGGGCGCGCTGCGGCTGATCTGCGGCATCGACTACGTGGTGATCGGCCGCCAATACCTGCCGGCGGACGGCCCGGCGCTGATCGCCTCGCGGCACCAATCCGCGTTCGACACCTTTGTCTGGATGACGTTGGTGCCGCGCTGCTGCTACGTGCTGAAACGCGAGTTGCTGCGCTTGCCGCTGTTCGGAACCGTGCTCCGCGCCCTGTCGATGATCGCCGTCAGCCGCGAGGACGGCCAGGCGGCGATCCGGACCCTGGTGCGGGACGGCGCGGCGGCGGCGGCCTCGGGGCGGCAGATCGTCATCTTCCCGGAAGGCACCCGCGCCGAACCGGGCTCGGCCGTGACCCTGCAGCCGGGCATCGCGGCCCTCGCCGCCAGGACGGGGCTGCCGATCATCCCGGTGGCGACCGATTCCGGCCGGTGCTGGGGAAGGCGGGCGTTCCGCAAGCAGCCCGGCACCATCCACATCGTGATCGGCGCACCGATAGAAGCCGGGAGGAACCGCCGCGAGCTGATGCTTCGGTTGCAGCAAACCCTGGCGGACGAGGTGATTACGGCCGCAACCGCCCTGTGAACAACTCTGTGGGCACCCCGCTCGCTGGCCTGCGCTCCGGCTTCACCATGGCGGCGTAGACCGTTGAGAGGTTTTGAACAAATCGGTCAACACGCGCGTCGCGGGGCGAGCTGCCGGGTTTGGGGATGAAGTATGCGACGGCGGATTTTCTGGCTCCTGCTTGGCGTTGTTGGGCTCACGGCCGCCGTGGACACCGCGTGCTGGCTGTGGGCGACGCGCGCCCTGTCGCAAGGCTACGCGGCGTGGGCGGCTGCGCGCCGCGCCGAGGGCTGGACGATCGCCGGCGGTCCGGCCAGCAGGGGCGGGTGGCCGCTCCACGCCACGCTGGCGGTGTCGGACGCCGAGCTGCGCAGCGCCGCGTTGGTGTGGAAGGCGGAGCGGGTCACGCTCCGGATCGGCTTGCTGAACCCGAGCCGCCTGCTCGTCCTCCCCGAAGGCAAGCAATTGCTTGGCCTCACGAACGGCCCTGAGACGGTACTCGCAGGCGCCTTGTCGACGAGCCTGCCGCTCGGGGCGGACGGTCCGCGGCCCACGGCGGATCTGCGGGGCCAGGATGTGCGCCTGAGCCTTCCGGGCCTCGCCGGCAGCGTGCGGGTTGCCTCCCTGCAGGCTGAAGCGGGATGGGCGGCGGGCAACGCTTTGTCCCTGGTGCTGGACACCGCCGGGATCACCTTGCCGCCCGACATGCGCCCGCCGCTCGGCGATCGCATCACTTCCCTGTCGCTCGAAGCGATGGTGAACGGGACGCTGCCGGAAGACGGCAGCCCGCGCGAGCAGGCCGCGCGCTGGCGCGGAGAAGGCGGCAGCCTCGACGTCAGCCGCCTGTCGCTCGCCTGGGGTCCGCTCACCCTCTCGGGGGAGGCGAAGCTCGCCCTCGACGACCGCTTGCAACCGGCAGGCTCCAGCGTCGTCCACCTGGCCGGCTACGCGGAGGCGACCGATATGCTGGCGGCCAACGGTTCGGTCACACGGTCGGAGGCGGCGGCGGCGAAAGCCGTCCTGGCGCTGCTCGCCCGCTTCCCGGAAGATGGCGGCGCCGCCGAAGTGGCGTTGCCGCTGACCCTAAACGACCGCACGCTCGCCGTGCGGTCGTTCCGGCTGACCCGGCTGCCCTTGCTGGTGTGGCCCGCCAGCCAGCAGTGAAGGAGCGCAGGATGACGGTGATCCCGGCGGTGAAGCTGAGTGATGGCACGGAGGTCCCGGCCATCGGCCAGGGCACGTGGCGGATGGGCGAACGACGGAACAGCGCGGCGGCGGAGGAGGCGGCGCTTCGCCTCGGCATCGATTGCGGCATGACGCTGATCGACACGGCCGAGATGTATGGGGAGGGCGGGTCCGAGGAGGTCGTCGGGCGCGCGATCGCCGGCCGGCGCGGGGAGGTGTTTCTGGTCTCCAAGGTGTACCCGCACAACGCCAGCCGGGCGGGCGTTGTCGCCGCCTGCGAACGAAGCCTGAAGCGGCTGAAGACCGACCGGCTCGATTTATACCTGCTGCACTGGCGGGGCAGCGTTCCGCTGGCGGAAACGGTCGAGGGGTTCGAGCGCTTGCGCCGGGACGGCAAGATCGCGAGGTGGGGGGTGTCGAACCTCGATGTCGCGGACATGACGGAGATCGCCGCCCTGCCGGCGGGTAAGGACTGCGCGACCGACCAGGTGCTCTACAATCCCGAACACCGGGGCATCGAGTTCGACCTCCTCCCGTGGGCGCGCAACCGGGAGATGCCGGCGATGGCGTATTCGCCGGTGGGACAAGGCGGCGGGCTGTTACGCGCCCCGGCCTTGCGCAACGTCGCTCGCCGCCACTGCACGTCGCCGGCTCCGATCGCGATCGCCTGGGCGATCCGCAGCGGGAGCGTGATCGCGATCCCGAAGGCCGCGACGCCCGACCACGTACGGGCGAACGCCGAGGCGGGCGCGATCGCCCTCACGCCGGAGGACTTGGCCGAGATCGACGCCGCCTTTCCGCCGCCCGCCCGTAAGGCGCCGCTCGGGATACTGTAAGGAGCGGTACTCCGGTGCCGGCCGGTTCCGGAGCGCCTTCGCACCCCGGCGCTGGTCGGGCGGCAAGCGCGACGGCCTTTTCAGGTGGCGGATCTGGCGCCAGATCGAAGTGATGGCGACGGTTATCGACCAAATCACGCCGCTTACGCGGCGCGATCCGGCTGGATCGTGAAAGCGCGCACGCCCTTCCGGCCCGGCCGGCGATAGCCGATGCCAGCACCTGCCCGTCCGCCGCTCCGGGGCATGCCGGGTGTGCTCTGGGTTTCGCTCGGCCTGCACGCGCTCTCCCTTGCGGCGTTTCTCGCCCGGCCGGGACGGTGGCGCGGTCCGGCAGCCGCTGTCGCGCTGAACCATGCTTTCCTGATGCTCGCGGCGTTCCGGCCGCGCAGCCGTCTGCTCGGACCCAACCCGACGCGGCTGCCGGACGCCGCCGCGCGACGGGGGGAGATCGGCCTCACCTTCGACGATGGTCCGCATCCCGACATCACCCCTCGTGTGCTCGACATCCTCGATGCTTTCAGCAGCACCGCCAGCTTCTTCTGCGTCGGCGAACGGGCGCGGCGCCACCCGGACCTCACCCGTGCGATCTGCCGGCGGGGCCATAGCGTCGAGAACCACACGGAAAGCCACCGCTATGACCTGGCGCTCCGGGGACCGGCCGCCATGCGCCGCGACATCCGCAAGGCGGACCACACCCTGCTCGGGGTGACGGGAACAAAGCCCCGGTTCTTCCGGGCGCCGGCCGGGATCCGCAGTCCGCTGCTCGACCCGGTGCTGGCGCGCGAAGACCTGATCCACGTTAGCTGGACCCGCCGCGGCTTCGATTGGGCGGACGGCAGCCCGGAGCGGGTGGTCCGGCGCCTGCTGCGGGGCTTACGCCCGGGGGACATTCTGGTGCTGCATGACGGGGCGTCCGCCCGCGCCGCCGACGGCCGGCCGGTGGTTCTGGCCGTCTTGCCGGAATTGTTGGCGGCGCTTCGGGACCGGGGCTTGCGGGCGGTGTCGCTGCCCGCCGCCTTCGCATGAGCCGGTTTTCACTTGCGCGAAGGGCTGCCCCTGCCATAGCAGGCCCTCCCCTTTGGACGGACCGCCACCATGCCCGGCACCACGCGCCGCATTTTTCTCCTCGTTGCCCTGTGTCTCGCCGCCATGCGGGTGCAAACGCCGGCGCACGCCGCCGACCTGGCCCAGGCCGCCGCGTTCGTGAAGCAGACCGGCAACGATCTCAGCGCCGTCGTCGGTGACGCCAGCACGCCCGATCAGAAGAAGCAGCGGCTACAGCCGTTCATCGACCGGGTGGCGGATGTCGGCGACACCGCCCGCTTCTGCCTCGGCCGCTACTGGAACCGCGCCACCCCCGAGCAGCAGCGCGAATACACGGAGCTGTTCCACCGCGTGTTGATGAACAGCGTGGTCGGGCATATGGGCGACTACAAGCAGACCCGAATCAGCGTCATTACCGGCAAGCCCGAGCCGCGCGACGGCTTGATCTACGTGCCGACCACCATCGAGCGCGAGGGCAACCCGCCCGCGCATGTTTCCTGGGTGGTGAAGGAGGACGGCAACGGCTTCCGCATCGTCGACGTGGTTGCGGAAGGCACCAGCATGCGGCTGACGGTGCGGAACGACTACAACTCTTTCCTGAACGCGCATGGCGGTGACGTGAACGCGCTGATCCAGGCGCTGCGCTCACAAGCGGCGAGCGGTTAGCAGCACGTTCGCGAACGGCGTGCCCTGCCAGCAGGGCGCGACCGAAACCGCAAATCCCGCCGCGCGCAGAATGCCCGCGAGATCCGCGACCGGCAGCGGTGCGACAAGCCGGTCCGAGCGAGGCGAAAGAAGGAGCGCCACACGCTCGAAGGTAATCGCGAGCCGGCTACGCAAACCACGCCCAGGGTCGAGGGTGCGAACCAGCACCCGTTGCCGGGCGGCGGCCGCGACTTCCCGTAGCAACGCGTATTGCCGGTCGGGCGCGAGTTGGTAGAGCACATCGACGACGACCGCGGTGTCACAGGCCGGGATCTCTGCGGCGCTGCCAAGATCGGCGCAGGACGGCGTGAAGGCGAGACCGGCAGCGGCCCGGCGCCCCTGATCGAGGTGGCGGCGGTTGCGATCGATACCGATCACGGCGCGCGCCCGGCCGGCCAGCAGCAAAAGAATGGAAAGCTGGCCGCGGCCGCAGCCGATATCGGCCACCGTGCCGAGATCCGGAGCCAGTTCCAGAACCGCGCGGTGGACCGGATCATGCCTGAGTTTGCCGGCGACCCAGCGGCCCGCAAACCGGTCGCCGCCGCGTAAGTATCTGGCGGCCGTCGCGCTCAGGGCGTCGTCGTATTCCATGCGCCGCCGCGGCGGTTCCCTCGACGGCATATGCGAACCGATTACATCCGTTCCGGAATTGTTCGGCGGCGATCCCGCGGCCGACGCAATGTTGCCGAGTACGGACCGGCCGTTCGCCGGTCCCGGAAGGGCCTAGCGCGCGGGAACCGGCGGGGGCAAGATGCGATCCCGCCCTCACAGCATGCGGGCATCTGGATGCTTCCGGGCGCGGTGCATCCCACAAGCATATTCCGGCCAGCAGATAGGGTGGACAGAGAATGATCTCCTCGATGATCCGTCGGCAGCGGAGCGCGAAAATCGTCGCGACGCTCGGGCCCGCCAGTTCGAGCGAGGACAAGATCGAGGCGTTGTTTCGCGCCGGCGTCGACGTGTTCCGGCTCAATTTCAGCCACGGGACGCACGCCGATCATCGCGAGCGGTTCGACATCATTCGCCGCATCGAGGCGCGCAACCGCTACCCGATCGCGATCATGATGGATTTGCAGGGCCCGAAGCTGCGGCTCGGCACCTTCGCCGAAAGCCGCGTGGAACTCCATGCCGGGCAGCGCTTCCGCTTCGATCTCGACCGGACGCCCGGCAACAACGAGCGGGTGTGCCTGCCGCATCCGGAAATCATCGACGCCGTGAATGTCGGCAGCGAGTTGCTGATCGACGACGGCAAGGTGCGGGTCGCCATCTCCGAGCGCTATGCGGACCGGCTGGAAGTGACGGTCGTCACGCCGGGTGTCATTTCCGACCGCAAGGGCGTCAACGTGCCGGGCGCGATGCTGCCGATTTCGGCGCTGACGGAAAAGGATCGGCGCGATCTCGCCTTCGGCCTCGAAATCGGCGCCGACATCGTCGCGATGTCGTTCGTGCAGCGTCCGGAGGATGTCGCGGAAGCCAAAGGGCTGATCGGCGGCCGCGCCGCCCTGCTCAGCAAGCTCGAGAAGCCGGCGGCGCTCGACCGATTGGACGAGATCATCGCGCTGTCCGATATGGTGATGGTCGCGCGCGGCGATCTCGGGGTCGAAATGCCGCCGGAGGACGTGCCGGTTCTGCAACGGCTGATCGTCGCCTCCTGCCGCCGGGTCGGCAAGCCGGTGGTGGTGGCAACCCAGATGCTAGAGAGCATGATCAAATCGCCGGCGCCGACCCGCGCCGAGGCGTCCGACGTCGCGAATGCGCTCTATAACGGCGCCGATGCGGTCATGCTTTCGGCCGAAACGGCGGCCGGCGACTGGCCGGTGGAAGCGGTGCAGATGATGGACCGCATCGCCCGCCGGGTGCAGGCCGATCCCGGCTATATGGAGGTGCTGAACGCGACCCGCACGGCATCCGAGGAAACGGAGTCGGACGCGATCACCGCCGCCGCCCGCCAGACCGCCGAGACGATCCCGACCGCCGCCATCATCACCTTCACGACCTCCGGCAAGACGACCCGCCGCGCCGCGCGCGAGCGCCCCTGCGTGCCGATCGTCGGCGTGACCACCACGGCCGCGATCGCCCGGCAGTTATCGCTGACCTGGGGCGTCCAGGCGGTGGTGCAGGCGGATTTCGGCGACCTGTCCGACCTCGCCAACCGCGCCGCCGCGATCGCGCGCGATCTCGGCCTCGCCCGCGAGGGGGACCGGATCGTTATCACGACCGGCCTGCCGTTCGGCCAGGCCGGCTCCACCAACGTCATGCGGATCGCTCACGCCTGAGCGCCTCCGGCGAGAGCGCCGGATCCCGCCGCCGTCAATTGCACGCCTGCGCCGGCCAGCCCGTTGGCCGCACCCTCGACCTGCACCAGCCCCTGCGCGCAGGCGTCTTCCCAGACCGAGAGTCTCGGGCAGGAGGTGCGCCAGGCGTCCATCGTTTCGGCGTAGGTGCGCGGCCGGGCCGCAACCCAGGCGAGGAACTGCAACAACAGGCCGCTTGGCGGTTCACCAAAGCGTGTCTCTTCCAAGGTCGGCACCATCGGCCTTTCTCCAACGTTTCGCACCGGGGCGGCGCGATGCAGGGCGTTGAATTCGCGGGCGCAAGCGCTCTCCCGATGTTCGG
>JAFAXA010000189.1 GCA_019241425.1 Acetobacteraceae bacterium
CGGTGCGGCGCTCGGCGCTGCGGCCGAACGGATCGAACGTGGTGCCGCGCAGGAATTTGAGCCGCGCCAGCAGACGGAACGCATGGAGCATCCAGCCCCCATATTCCCGCTTCATCAGCCGGCCGGACTTGTCGCGCTTCGCGAAGATCGGCGGCGCCAGATGGAACACGATCCGGTAATCGCCTTCGAACATTTCCCGCACCCGTTCGGCAAAACCCGTTTCGGTGTACAGCCGCGCCACCTCATACTCGTCCTTGACGGCGAGCAGCTTGTAGTAGTTGCGGGCGACAGCTTCGGTCAGTCCGACCGAACCCGGCGTGACCTTCGCCTCCGCTTGCCGCGCCCGTTCGACCAGGGACGCATAACGGCGCGCATAGCCCTGGTCCTGATAGGCGGTCAGCTCCTCGACCCGGCGCGCGATCGTCTCGTCGAGCGTCGCCGAAAGCAGTTGCGACGCCGGCCGCTCGTCGGCAGGCTCGGCGACCGCGCTGACAGCCGCCAGATCGAGCGCCGCGCGGCGGCCCCAACCGAACGCGGCGCGGTTCATCGCCACCGCCGCGCCGTTGAGGTCGATTGCCGCCAGGATGCTGTCGGCGCCCAGCGGGATCAGCCCCTTCTGATACGCGTATCCGACCAGGAACAGATTTGTCGCGATCGAATCGCCCATCAGCGCGGTCGCGAGCCGGGTCGCCGGCACGAAATCGGCGCGCCCGGCGCCGGTCGCCGCCCCGATCTGTTCCTCCATCTCCGTCAGCGGATAGTGCGGATCGCGCACGCGCAGCACGTCGCCGGATTTGGCCTGGGCCGCGAACGCGCGCACGAAATCGCTGGTCACCGAGAAATCGCTGTTGACCACGGCGCGCGTGACACCTTCCTGCATCTTGGAAAGGCTGTCCGCCGCCGCAGCCACCACGATGTCGCAGCCGAGCACCAGATCGGCGTCGCCCGCCGCGATCCGTGACGAGTGCAACTGTTCCTGCCGGGCGCTGATGCGGATATGCGACCAAACTGGGCCGCCCTTCTGCGCCAGTCCCGCCATGTCGAGCACGGTCGCGCCCTTGCGCTCGATGCTAGCCGCCGTGCCGAGCAGCGCCCCGACCGTGGTGATTCCAGTGCCGCCGACGCCCGTGACCAGGATGCCGTACGGCTGTTCGGCGGAGGCCGGCACCGGTTCCGGCAGGTCGTCCGGCGGTGCCTGGGGCGCGCGCGTCGGCGAGGCCGCCGCTGCTGGCCCCGCCGTCGCACCCGGCCCTTCCGCCGGCGCCGCACCGCCGACCGACGCCTCGCCGCCTGCCGCGCCCAATCCGCCGCCCGAGGACACGAGGCTTCGCCCCCGCCGCAGCGTGCCGCCTTCCACGGTTACGAAGCTCGGGCAAAACCCCTCCAGGCAGGAAAAATCCTTATTGCAGGAGGACTGATCGATCGACCGCTTGCGGCCCCATTCGGTTTCAACCGGAACGACCGACATGCAGTTCGACTTGGCGCTGCAATCGCCGCAGGCTTCGCACACCCGGTCGTTGATGACGACTCGTCGCGCCGGATCGGGATAGCGCCCGCGCTTGCGCCGGCGCCGCTTTTCGGCGGCGCAGGTCTGGTCGTAGACCAGCACCGACACGCCCGGAAAATCCCGCAGCTCCCGCTGCACGACGTCGAGCGCCCGGCGATGGTGCACCGGTACGTCCGCCGGCAAATCGCCGCGCGCGTATTTCTCCGGCGCGTCGGTCACGACCGCGACCCGGCCGACGCCTTCCGCCTGCACCTGCCGCACCACTTGCGGTACGGTCAGCGTGCCGTCGACGGGCTGGCCGCCGGTCATGGCCACCGCGTCATTGAACAGGATCTTGTAGGTGATCGGGACGCGCGACGCGACCGCCTGACGGATCGCCAGTAGGCCGGAATGGGCGTAGGTGCCGTCGCCGATATTGGCGAACACGTGCTTCGTTTCGGTGAACGGCGCTTGCCCGACCCAGGCCGCGCCCTCGCCGCCCATCTGGCTGAAGGTCTGCGTCTGCAAAGGGTTGAGCCAAAGCGCCATGTAGTGGCAGCCGATACCGGCGAGCGCGCGGCTGCCTTCCGGCACCACGGTCGACGTGTTGTGCGGACACCCGGAGCAAAAATGCGGAGTACGCTGCATGGGGCCTTGCGCGCCCCGCAGGCTCGCTTCCTTCGCCTCCAAGAATGCAAGTCGCTCTGCGATCCGCTCGCTCGCGTGAAACCGCGCGATCCGGTGCGCGATCACGCGGGCGATTAGTGAAGGGCTGAGTTCGCCGGCAGCCGGCAACATCCAGTCATGCTCAGGCCGCTCCCACTCGCCGATCTCGTCGTATTTGCCGATCACGCGCGGCCGCACGTCCTCGCGCCAATTGTAGAGCTGCTCCTTGAGCTGGTATTCGAGAACCTGGCGCTTTTCCTCGACGACCAGCACCTCTTCCAGACCTTCGGCGAAATGCCGCACGCCTTCGGCGTCGAGCGGCCACGTCATCCCCGCCTTGAACAGCCGGATGCCGATCGCCGCCGCCTCCGCGTCACCGATGCCGAGCAGGTCGAGCGCTTGCCGCACGTCGAGATAGGATTTGCCGGTGGACAGAATGCCGAGCCGGGCGCGCGGGCTGTCGATGACGATGCGGTTGAGCCCGTTCAGCCGCGCATACGCCATTGCGGCATAAACCTTGTAGCGTTGCAGGCGCAATTCCTGCGCGAGCGGCTGGTCCGGCCAGCGGATGCTGACGCCGTCCGGCGGCAGCGCGAAGTCGGTCGGCACGCGCGTGTCGACACGGTGCGGATCGACGAGGACGGGGGCGGACGTTTCCACCGTGTCGGCGATCGCGCGCATCGCGATCCAGCAGCCGGAATAACGCGACATCGCCCAGCCATGCAGGCCGAAATCTAGGAAGTCCTGCACGCCCGACGGATTGAGCACCGGGATCATCGCGGCCGCCAGCACATGGTCGCTCTGATGCGGCAAGGTCGACGATTTCGCGCCATGATCGTCGCCCGCGATCACCAGCACGCCGCCATGGCGGGAGGTGCCCGCCGCGTTGGCGTGCTTGAATACATCGATGCTGCGGTCGACGCCCGGACCCTTCCCGTACCAAAGCCCGAACACGCCGTCGAACTTCGCGCCCGGGAACAGATTGACCTGCTGCGTTCCCCAGACCGCCGTCGCCCCGAGTTCCTCGTTCACGCCCGGCTGGAACACGATGTCGTTGGCACCGAGCGTTTCGCGGGCTTTCCACAACGCCTGGTCGAACCCGCCGAGCGGCGAGCCCCGATAGCCGGAGATGAAACCACCGGTGCGCAGTCCGGCGCGCCGGTCCCGCTCCTTCTGCAAGAGCGGCAACTGCACCAGCGCGGCGACGCCGGACAGATAGCGGAGCGCCGGTTCGGCCGCCTCGCCGTCAGTGGCGGCCGCCGGCTGCGTGCCGGGAGATGGGGGGGTCGTGTCGGGCATGGCTGTGCACCGCTCCGCCGTTCGTTGGAAAGGAAGATGGGACGCGGGCCGCCGCAATGCCAGCGCTTGCTCTTGGCAGTGCCCGGACGGTCCTGATAACGGCATGGACCGATGGGCGCTTGTCCCGGCCGCCCTTGCCGTTGGTGAATTTGTTAACGTATACGTCAACCCTGGTCGGGAGGGCGTTCGGGAGCGAAATGGCGCAGGGAAGCGACAGCCGCGAGTCGATGGCGTTCGACGCTGTGATCGTCGGCGCCGGTCCGTCCGGCCTTGCCGCCGCCATCCGGCTGAAGCAGCTCCGGCCGGACGCATCCGTGTGCGTCGTCGAGAAGGGCAGCGAGGTCGGGGCGCATGTCCTGTCGGGTGCGGTGATCGAGCCGCGCGCGCTGACGGAATTGCTGCCGGACTGGCGCGAGCGCGAAGCCCCGCTGGAGACGCAAGTCACCGAAGACCGCTTCCTGTATCTGACCGCCCGCCGCGCCTGGCGCCTGCCGACGCCGCCCGCCATGCACAACGCGGGCAATTTCATCGTGTCGCTCGGCAATCTGTGCCGCTGGCTGGCGGGGCAGGCGGAGGCGCTCGGGGTCGAGATCTACCCGGGCTTCGCCGCGACGGAGCTGCTGGAGGAGGACGGCCGCATCGCCGGGGTCGCGACCGGCGACATGGGCATCGGCCGCGACGGCGCGCCGACCGGCGGCTTTCAGCGCGGCATGGCGTTGCGGGCGCCCTATACGCTGATCGCGGAGGGCTGCCGCGGTTCGCTGGCCAAGGCGCTGATGGCGAAGTTCGGCCTGCGGGACGGTCACGACCCGCAGACCTATGCGCTCGGCTGCAAGGAGCTGTGGGAGATCCCGGTCGCCGGTCACAAGCCCGGCCTGGTCGAGCACACGATCGGCTGGCCGCTCGACAGCGCGACGTATGGCGGGTCGTGGCTCTACCATTTCGGCGACAACCTGCTGTCCTTCGGCTTCGTGGTCGGGCTCGACTACCGGAACCCCTTCCTGTCGCCGTTCGAGGAAACGCAGCGCTTCAAAACTCACCCCGCCATGCGCCGTCACTTCGAGGGTGGCCGCAGGATCGCCTATGGCGCGCGGGCCTTGTCCGAAGGCGGGCTGCAATCGGTGCCGAGCCTGGTCTTCCCGGGCGGCGCGCTGATCGGCGACACGGCGGGTTTCCTCGTCGTGCCGAAGATCAAGGGCACCCACACCGCCATGAAATCCGGCATGCTGGCGGCGGAGGCGGTCGCGGAGGCGCTCGACGGGGACCGCCCCGCCTTGCTCGCCGGCTACCCGGCACGGGTGCGCGGGAGTTGGCTCTGGGACGAACTGCACACCGCCCGCAACGTCCGGCCCGGGTTCGCCAAATGGGGCCTGCATGGCGGCCTCGCTCACGCCGCCCTCGACGCATACGTGTTGCGCGGGCGCGCGCCCTGGACGCTGCACCACGCCCACGCGGATCATGAGGGGCTGACGCCGGCCGCGGCGGCGCAGCCGATCGCCTATCCGAAGCCGGACGGCGCCCTGACCTTCGACCGGCTGTCCTCCGTTTTCCTCAGCAACACGAACCACGAGGAAAACCAGCCGGCCCATCTGGTGTTGCGCGATCCCAAGCGGGCAATCGCCACCAACTGGAACCAATACCGCAGTCCCGAAACGCGGTATTGTCCGGCCGGCGTTTACGAAATCGTCGACGCCGACACCGAGCCGAGGCTGCAAATCAACGCGCAGAACTGCGTGCACTGCAAAACCTGCGACATCAAGGACCCGACGCAGAACATAGACTGGGTGCCCCCCGAAGGCGGCGGCGGCCCGAACTATCCGGGAGGAATGTAGGCAATGAAAGTGCTGGTCCCGGTCAAGCGGGTCGTCGACTACAACGTCAAGGTGCGCGTGAGGGCGGACGGCAGCGGCGTCGAGCTTGCCGGCGTCAAGATGTCGATGAACCCGTTCGACGAGATCGCCGTCGAAGAGGCGGTGCGCCTGAAGGAGAAGGGCGCGGCGACGGAGATCGTCGCGGTGTCGCTCGGCGTCGCCCAATGCGGGGAAACCATCCGCACGGCGCTGGCGATGGGGGCCGACCGCGGCATTCTGGTCGAAACCGACGCGGCGCTCGAACCACTGGCGGTCGCCAAGATGCTGCGGGCCTTGGCCGAGCGCGAACAGCCGCGGCTCGTCATCATGGGCAAGCAGGCGATCGACGACGACATGAACGCGACCGGGCAGATGCTCGCGGCGCTGCTCGGCTGGCCGCAAGGCACGTTCGCGAGCAAGCTCGTCATCGAAGGCGATACGGCGACGGTGACGCGCGAGGTGGATGGCGGGCTGGAGACGGTGTCGCTGGCCCTGCCGGCGATCGTCACCACCGATTTGCGCCTCAACGAGCCGCGCTACGCCTCGCTGCCGAACATCATGAAGGCGCGCAAAAAGCCGATCGAGACCGTGAAGCCGGCGGATCTCGGGGTCGATCCGGCGCCGCGCCTCACGGTTCTCACCGTCAGCGAGCCGCCGCGGCGCCAGGCCGGGGCGCGCGTCGCGTCCGTCGCCGATCTGGTCGCGAAGCTCCGTGGCGAAGCGAAGGTGATCTGAGATGAAGGCACTGGTCCTGCTGGAGCACGACGCGCACGGCGTCAAGCAGCCGTCGCGGAGCGCGGTCGCGGCGGCGGCGCAGCTCGGCGGCGAGGTGCACGCGCTGGTGGCCGGAGAGTCGGTCGGGGCGGCCGCTGCAGCGGCGGCGAAGCTGCCCGGCATCGGCAAGGTGCATGTGGCGGACGACCCTCGTTATGGGCACGCGCTCGCCGAACCGCTGGCGGCCTTGATCGCGAGCCTCGCCGGCCACCACACGCATCTGCTCGCGGCCTCGACCGCGGTCGGCAAGAACGTGATGCCGCGCGCCGCCGCCCTGCTCGACGTGCAGCCGATCAGCGACATTTCGGGGGTGGTGGACGCCGAGACCTTCGTGCGGCCAATCTACGCCGGCAACGCCCTCGCGACGGTGCGGTCCTCGGACCGGATCAAGGTGATCACCGTGCGCGCCGCGAGCTTCGATCCGGTGCCCGCCGAAGGCGGGGAGGCCGCCGCCGAGCCGGTCGCGCCCGGAGAGGCACCGGCGGAAGCGACCGGGCGCTCCCGCTTCGTCTCCGCCGAGCTCAGCACCAGCGAGCGCCCGGAACTGACGGCGGCGCGCGTCGTCATCTCGGGCGGGCGCGGCATGGCCAGCGGCGACAATTTCCATCTGCTGGAGGCGATCGCGGACAAGCTGGGTGGCGCGGTCGGCGCCAGCCGGGCGGCGGTGGATGCGGGCTTTGTGCCGAACGATTTCCAGGTGGGCCAGACCGGCAAGGTGGTCGCGCCGGAGCTTTACGTCGCAGTCGGAATTTCGGGGGCGATCCAGCATCTCGCCGGCATGAAGGACAGCAAGGTCATCGTCGCGATCAACAAGGACGAGGAGGCGCCGATCTTCCAAGTCGCCGATTACGGCCTGGTCGCCGACCTGTTCACGGCGCTGCCCGAATTAAAGACGGAACTGGAGAAGATGTAATCCGCTGGGACCGGCCGGTCCCTTCGTGGCGCCCGGCCCGCGCCGTCGCGCGGCGCTATATCCGGTTGCGATCCGGCCAGGTTCTGGGTATTGATTTCGATATAAAGACGGTTCTCATTCTGTATGTATTTTGGTTGTGGTAAGCAACCGCGGATAGTGAGAGAGGTCGAGGTTTCGCGTGGATTTTAGCGAGATGGTTTGCATCAGGCCGCCCCCACTGCGTGTCCCGCACCGACGCACGCCTTTGATTCCGGTCCTAGCGTACGCAAGTATCAGGGTTCGGAATACGGTGGCGTTACTCGGCTCGATGCCGCTCGACGGCGGGGCGCGTTCACCGGCGGTCATCCATTAGGCTTTCCCCTCAGCATGACGGAGCTTCGATGACGACGGCTATTTTTGGGCGCGCGGCGACTCGCGTCGGCAGTCAGAGCCTGAAAGGACCGCTGCTGATCCTGGCGGCGTCCATCATCGGCTTCGCGATCTCGCGGCGCGGCCTCTATTACCTCGCCGAGTCGTCGGAATTGGCGGCTTCCAGCATCGTCGCCGCTTCCTTCTGCCTGGCGCTCGCGCTCAGCCGCTTGCGCTACGCCGACATGACGGCGGCGCTGCGCATCACCATGCGCACGATCGGCATTTTCGTCCTCATTCAGATGCTGTTCGACGCGTTCGGTCCGTTTCCCGGGCCGCCCAATATCTTGTTCGGAAGCAACCCGCCGTATTTCTACTTCCGCTTCATCGCCGTTTTGGGTGTGGTTTCCGGCTTCGCCTCGCTGTGGCGTCCGTCCTTTCTCATTCCGCTGTATCTGTACTATGTCGGCTGGCGCACGTTGATCGGAACCCTGTCCGGTATTTCCGTCGACACGACCGACTATCTCGGCATGGTGGATGCCGCCTATTTCAGCACGGTCGGCACCTTCGTAACGCTGGGTCTGACTGCGCCCTGGACGCTGAACCGCTTTCCCTTCCTGCGAACCACGCTGCTCGGCGCCGAAGACCCGGCGCAGGTCCGGCAGGTCGCCTTCGGCCTGGTCTGGTCCTGCGCGGTCGGCGCGCACCTCGGCAGCTATTTCTGGTCGGGCATGATGAAGGTCCATGTGGGCGGCAACAATCTGCTGACCTGGGCGCTGCACAATCCGACCCAGACCTCCATGGTGATCGGCCTCGAGCGAGGCGATTCGCCGCTCGGCCTGTGGCCCCGCCTCATGCAGCTGGTATGGGACGGCATCATCAACAGCCAGCCGTTCATGAATTTGTTCGTGCTGGGAACGCAGCTCCTGTCGCCTTTGGCCGCGCTCTCCTTGCCGGTCCTGTCGATCTTCTGCCTGCTGTTCGACGTCTTCCATATCGGCGTTTACCTGACGCTCGGCGCGCTGTTCTTTTTCTGGATCGGCGTCAACCTCGTGATCGTTGCAGCCGCGGCCACCATCCCGCGTGGTGGCTTCACCACGCCGATGAAGCTGGTCATGGCGGCAACCGTCGTGCTCGGCCACTACGTGTTCTATACGAACTATCTCGGCTGGCTCGATTCGGCCAAGCTGGCCGCGACGCGGTTCTACGCGGAAACGCGCGATGGGCGCGAGGTGTGGGTCCCGGTGAACTATTTCGGGGTCTATTCGTACAATCTCGCTCAGACGGCCGGCTACATTCCGGACGATCATTTTCGATTCCGGCTTGGCGGCAACAACCACGATATGAAGATGTGGGAAGACGCCCTGACCTGCGGGCCGGAGACCATCCATCACCAGAGCACGGGTGTCAGTCTGCAGTCGGTCGAGGACCTGGTGCGTCACGTCGACGCCCTGATGCGGGAACATCCTTTCGTCAAGGACTACAACCTGTTCTACTTCTACCCGCACCACATGCTGCCCAACCCCTGGCTGTTCAGGGATTTCAACAACGTGTCGATCGACGACATCGTCGGCTATAAATACGTGGTGCAGTCGGCGTGCCTGACCTTGAAGGACGGCAAGCTCGACCGCGACGTCCACAAGGAGTCCGACTTCCCGATCAGCATCGACCACAAATAACGGCGGACCGCGCCCGCACCGAGAGGCCGGGGGGCGCGGGCGCCCCCGCCGCCTATCTACCGCATGAAGTCCGACAATCTGTTCTGGGTGATGAACGTCTCCAGATTGTCCGCCGTCACCAGCTGATAGCCGGTGTCGATGCGCGGCTGGACCTGTTCGCCCTTGGCGGCGGCGATCGCGGTTTTGATGCCGTCATAGCCCTCCCGGTACAGCATTTGGGCGATATCGGCCTGTATCCAGCCGTCCTTCAGGAACGCCAGCGCATTGGGGGCGCCGTCGAAGCCGATGACGTGGAGCTTGCCTTTCGGAAAACCGGCGGCCCGCGCGGCGGCGATCGCGCCGAGCGTCCCCTCGTCCCACGCATTGGCGATCGCGGTCACGTCCGGGTTGGCCCGCAGGGTCTGCGTGACACCCGCCTCCGCTTCGGCCGCGCCCCAATCCGTCTGCACCTCCAGCACCGTCGCCTGCGGCTTCAGCTCCTTGAGGCGGTCGAGAAAGCCCTGCCGCCGGTCGCGGCCGGTGGACTGGCTGAGACTGCCATTAACCAGGATCACCTTGTCGCTGTCGCCGATCGCTTGCGCGACCCACTCGGCCTGCGCCCGCGCCGCGGCGATGTTGTCGGTTCCGACATAGCTGCGTACGGGAGCGCCGACGATCGCCGTGTCGATCGCAATCACCGGCAGCCCGCCCGCGCCGACGCGGTCGACGATCGGCCCGATGCCGGCCGAATCGATGGGCGCGATCGCGATGGCCTTCGCGCCTTCCGACAGCACGTGCTGCACGGCGTTGATCTGGCTTGCCAATGCGCCCTGCGCTCCTGGCCCGGCGACGATCAGCGTCGCTCCGCCATCGGCGGCGGCGTCCCGCGCGCCCCTGTTGATGAGAACCCAGCCCTGATTGGTCGCCGATTTGGTGACGTAGCCGATGACCGGCGCCGGCTCGGCCCGTGCCGCCCCGGCGAGGATGGCCGCGACGGCGCCCGCCACGGCCATTGCTCCGATGCGCCTCATGCTTCCTCCTCCCGCGAGTGAGCGCGTCATGCGTCGCGCACTCGCCGTCACTATCAACCGCGCTGTCCGACAAGGCCAGCGGCGACGGGCTCGGTTCTAGGGGGAGGAGGCGGTCTGCCCGGCCGGACCGGCCGACACCGTCCTGCGCGTGACCGGGTCCAGGATACCGAGGCCGATCAGCACCATCAGCCAGAACAAGCCCCAGGCGGCGAACACGCGCACCGCCCCAGGACCGCGCCCGACCTCCATGAAGAACACCGCGACCAGCGCCGCCATCACCGGGCCTGCCACAAGCGCCACATTGCCCCAGCCGAGCACGCGGCCGAGCGTCGCCTGCACGGCCAGCAGCAGCAGCAAGCCGATCCACACCAGCACGAGCCGACGGATGCCCGTCATGCGCTCCGGCCCGCCAGATAGATCAGCGGGTAGAGAATGAGCCACATCATGTCGACGAAGCTCCAGTAAAGGCCGACGATTTCGACGGGGGTGGCGCGCCCCGGCCCGAACGCCTCCCGCCGTGCCCGCCACGCGATCCAGCCCACAAGCCCGATCCCGACCGAGAGATGCGCGATGTGCAGGCCGGTGCCGATCCAGTAGAACACCCAAAATAGCTGCTCGCCGCCGGCCTGTCCCGGCGTGCGGAAATGGGCGCCCGGCACGTTGCCGGCCGCGATGTCCTTCGACCATTCGAGCAGTTTCAGTCCGAAGAACAGCGTGCCGAGCAAGGCCGTCGCGGCGCTGAGTTGCACGACACGACGGTTGTTGCCGCTACGTGCAAAATGGACGGCGCAGGCGAAGGCGAAACTGCTCGTCAGAAGAATGACGGTGTTGAGAGTGCCGATCGCGAACTCGGTTTCGCGCGTCGCGGCGGCGAAGGCGGATGCGTATTCGATGCGGTAACAGGCCCAGCAAAGGAACAGCCCGCCGAAAAACAACAGCTCGGACGAGAGAAACAGCCACATGCCGCTGAGCGCGGTTCCGGACTGGTAATCCCGGTCGTGAAACTGGAACTCGACGGCGCCGTCCGCGCGAGCGCTAGACGACATGCTCGCGCTCCTCGGGCGTGGGATATTGATACGGGTCGCTGGTGATCACCGGGGTCACGACGAAGTTCACGGTGCGCGGCGGCGAGGTCGTCTGCCATTCCAGCCCGGTCGCACCCCACGGATTGGCGGAGGCCCGCGCCCCCGCGAACAGCGAATAGCCGAGATAGAAAAGCGGCATCAGATACGCGACGGCGAGGATGGTGGCGCCCGCCGAGGACAGCACGTTCAGCACCTGGAACTCAGCGGCGTACGTGGCGTAGCGGCGCGGCATGCCGTGATAGCCGAGCAGGAATTGCGGGAAGAAGGTGAGGTTGAAGCCGAAAAAGATCATCGCGGCGGCCACCCGCGCCCACATCTCGGGATACATCCGCCCGGTGATCTTCGGCCACCAGTAGTGGAGTCCGGCGAAGAACGCCGACACCATCGCGCCGACCATGATGTAGTGGAAATGGGCGACCACGAAATAGGTTTGCGTCAGATGCACGTCGCTCGCCAGCGCCGCGACGAACAGGCCCGTCAGACCGCCGAGCGTGAACAGGCCGATGAAGCCAAGCGCATACAGCATCGGCGCATCGAAACGGATAAACCCCTTGTGCAGCGTGCCGAGCCAGTTGAACACCTTGATCGCGGACGGCACGGCGACGAACCAGCTGAGAAGCGAGAACACCAGCGCGGAGTAGATCGAGGTGCCCGCGACGAACATATGATGGCCCCACACGAAGAAGCTGATCAGGGCGATCGAGACCGAGGACCAAGCGATGAACCTGTAGCCAAAAATGCTCTTGCCCGAGAACGTGGTGATCACTTCGCTGATGACGCCGAAGCCGGGCAGGATCATGATGTACACGGCGGGATGCGAGTAAAACCAGAACAGGTGCTGAAACAGCAGCGGGTCGCCGCCGAGATTGGGGTCGAAGATGCCAACGCCGAAAAGGCGCTCGGTCGCCAGCAGCACCAGCAGCATGGTCAGAACCGGCGTCGCCAGAACGTAGATGATGCTGGTCGCGTAGAGCGACCAGATGAATAGCGGCAGCCGGTACCAGGTCATGCCCGGCGCGCGCAGCCGGTGGACGGTGACGATGAAGTTGAGGCCGGTCGCGATGGAGGAAAAGCCGGAGAAGACGATGCCGAGGGCGGCGATGACGACGTAGCTTCGCGTGTACGCGGTCGAAAGCGGCGTGTAAAAGGTCCAGCCGGTGTCGAGGCCGCCCGCGAACAAGGCGTACAACGCGAGCAGGCCCCCGGCCATGAACAAATACCAACTCAGCAGGTTGATGCGGGGAAAGGCGAGATCCCGGGCGCCGAGCATCAACGGCGTCACGAAATTGCCGAGTGTGACGGGGATGGCGGGAACCAGGAAGAACCACACCATGATCACGCCGTGCATCGTGAACAGCCGGTTGTAGGTCTCGTTGCTGACGATCGCGCCTCCCGGAGCGATCAGATGCAGCCGCATCAGCGCCGCCGCCGCGCCGCCGATGAA
>JAFAXA010000273.1 GCA_019241425.1 Acetobacteraceae bacterium
AAGATCGTTCGCGGCGAGGTGCCCCAGGTTCTCGCCAATGCCACTGTGTTCTCGCTCGATATGGGAACGCTTTTGGCAGGCACCCGCTATCGCGGCGATTTCGAGGAGCGGCTGAAGGCGGTGGTGAGCGAGCTCGAGAACCAGCCCGGCGCCGTGTTGTTCATCGATGAGATCCATACGGTGATCGGCGCGGGCGCGACCAGCGGTGGCGCCATGGATGCGTCCAACCTGCTGAAGCCGGCGCTCGCTTCGGGCACGCTGCGCTGCATCGGCAGCACCACCTACAAGGAGTTCCGCAACTATTTCGAAAAGGACCGCGCGCTCGTGCGCCGGTTCCAGAAGATCGACGTGAGCGAACCGTCGATCGAGGACGCGGTGAAGATCCTGCGCGGGCTGAAGACGAACTACGAAAAGCACCACAAGGTCCGCTACACGGACGAGGCGATCCGCGCCTCCGTGGAGCTGGCGGCAAAATACATCAACGACCGCAAGCTGCCGGACAAGGCGATCGACGTCATCGACGAGGTGGGCGCGAGCCGGATGCTGCTTCCCGAGCACAAGCGCCGCAAGACGGTGACGCTGAAGGACGTGGAAGAGATCGTCGCCAAGATCGCGCGCATTCCGCCGAAATCGGTGTCGGCCGACGACAAGGAAACGCTGCGCAATCTGGAGCGCGACATCAAGGCGATGGTCTTCGGCCAGGATCGCGCCGTGGAAGCCCTCGCCGCCGCGATCAAGCTGTCGCGCGCGGGCCTGCGCGATCCCGAAAAGCCGATCGGCAACTATCTGTTCTCCGGCCCGACCGGCGTCGGCAAGACGGAGGTTGCCAAGCAGCTCGCCTCCACGCTCGGCATCGAGCTGATCCGCTTCGACATGTCCGAATACATGGAGCGGCATTCCGTGTCGCGGCTGATCGGCGCGCCGCCCGGCTATGTCGGCTTCGACCAGGGCGGATTGCTGACGGATGCAATCGACCAGCATCCACACGCCGTGCTGTTGCTCGACGAAATCGAGAAGGCGCATCCAGACCTGTTCAACATCCTGTTGCAGGTGATGGATCACGGCAAGCTGACGGATCACAACGGCAAGACCGTCGATTTCCGCAACGTCATTCTGATCATGACCACCAACGCGGGCGCTTCCGATCTGGCGAAGGAAGCGATCGGCTTCGGACGCGACGTGCGCATCGGCGAGGACGAGGACGCGATCAAGCGTCTGTTCACGCCAGAGTTCCGCAACCGCCTCGACGCGGTGATCGCGTTCGCCGGGCTGACGCCGGAGATCGTCGGGCGGGTGGTCGAGAAGTTCGTGATGCAGCTCGAAGCGCAGCTCGCTGACCGCAACGTGACGATCGAGCTTGTGTCGGCGGCGAAGGAGTGGCTCGCCGAGCGCGGCTATGATCGCTTGTATGGCGCGCGGCCGCTGGCCCGGGTCATCCAGGAGCACATCAAGAAGCCGCTCGCCGAGGAGCTGCTGTTCGGCAAGCTGGTCAAGGGCGGCTCGGTCAAGGTCACGCTGAAAGACGGCAAGCTCGATTTCGACATCGTCGAAGCGGCGCCGCCGTCCCTGCCCCGCTCCGATGACGAGGAGGGAGGGTCGGACCGGGAGCAAGAGGTCGTGGAGTAATCGCTTCGCCATGACCGAACCGCTGCCTCCCGATGGATCGCCGGAGGCGGCGGAGTTGTCGCTGAAACAGGCGCGCAAGCTCGTTGACCGCTACCGCATCACCGACGGCAAGAAGTTTCGGCTGAAAGATCACGATCCCGCCGACACGGCGGGGCTTTCCCTCGACAAAAAGGAAGCCCGTCTGTTGCTCGATGGCGGGATCGAACGGTTGATCTCGCTGCAGGAGCGACTCTACGCGCATCGTAGCTGGGCCTTGTTGTGCTGCTTTCAGGCGATGGATGCGGCCGGCAAGGACAGTACCATCAAACACGTGATGTCGGGCGTGAACCCGCAGGGCGTTCAGGTCACGAGCTTCAAGGCGCCCGGTCCCGAGGATCTGAGCCATGACTTCTTGTGGCGGATCAACCGCGCGCTGCCTGAGCGGGGGCGGATCGGCATCTTCAATCGCAGCCATTACGAGGAAGTGCTGGTCGTTCGCGTGCATCCCGAGATGCTGGAACGCCAGCATCTGCCGAAAGGGCGGGTGACCAAACACATCTGGGACGAGCGGCTGCAAGCGATCGCGGCCTATGAAACCTACCTCGCCCGGCAGGGAACCGTAGTTCTGAAGTTCTTTCTCCATCTATCGCGGGGCGAGCAGAGGAAGCGGTTCCTGGCCAGGCTCGATACGCCGTCGAAAAACTGGAAGTTCGAGCCGGGCGATCTGGCAGAGCGGCAGTTCTGGAACGCCTACATGGACGCCTATCAGGAGGCGATCGAGGCGACGGCAACACCCGACGCGCCCTGGTTCGTGGTCCCGGCCGACCACAAATGGTTTGCGCGCCTGGTCGTGGTCAGCGCGATCGTGACGGCGTTGGACGACCTCGACCTGTCTTTCCCCCACACAAGCGAGGAGGGAATGGCGCGGCTCGCGCTGGCCCGCGCCGCCCTCGAAGATGAGGCGGGCGCCTGAGGGGCTTGTTACGGCCTGCCCAGGAACGCCCGCATATGAGCGGCGACGGCGGCGCTCGCGTCACCGACCGTTGCATGGCTGGGAACGGCGCTCGGCACGGATGCGAGGCGCTGGATGTGGGCGCCGATTTTCGCGCCCGCGGTCGGTAACTGCATCCCGGCGGTCGCGAGGCTCACCTGGAGATCGTTGGGCGGCTTGGTGACCGCTTTCGCTACTGTTGCGGGCGATGGCGGAATCGCAGGCGCGACGATTGCGGGCGGTCCGTCGTTGCCCGGTTCCGGCGTGAGCACGTCGAGCAGATCGGGGGCCGCGGCGTCGCGCGCCGTCAGGGCTTGCAAGCCGAACAGCTTTCTAAGCGTGGCGAGGATCGACGTATGGTCGAACGGCGTCAGCCCGGACGGACGGAGGATGCTGCCGGCTTTGACGTAGGGTGAGACGATCACCGCCGGGACGCGCACGCCGAAATAGTCGAAGCCGAAACCATCCGGCGTGTCGCCGCCGGGCGGCGTCGCCGGCGGCGGGGCCACATGGTCGTAGCAGCCGCCATGCTCGTCGTAGGTGATGACCAGCAAGGTGTTCTTCCATGCAGGGCCACTGCGGAGTGCATTGTAGACCGATGCGATCAGCGCTTCGCCGTAAGCGACGTTATGCGGCGGATGCTCGTCGTTCGGCAGCGTATTCGACGACTGGTCGGCGAAGTAGCGCGGTTCGATGAAGCTGTAGGACGGCAAGGTGCCGGCGGCAGCGTCGGTGGCGAAGTGGTCCGCGAAAAACCGGAAATTCGTGAGCGTGCTCGCCCACAGGCGCGACAGGGTGACGGACTGCGGAATGTCGTGGAAATAGATGCGCCAGCTCCGTCCGGCGCTTTCCAGCCGGTTGAATATCGTTTCCATCGTATAGGGAAACTGCGGCGGCGCATTGTTGACGAACCCGTTAGCGGTTCCGGTATGCACGAAAAAGCGGTTGGGCCAGGTCTGGCACGGCGCCGACGCATGCCAGCGATCGGATACGCCGAAGGCGCGCGCCAATTGGCTGATGACCGGCACCTGATCGGGCGTGAAATAGTGCATGACGGCGTAGGGGTCCGCAGCGGGCGCCGCCGCCGGCTGGCGCATGTAGTTGTCGACGAATCCGCCCATGGTCGGGCCGCCCGTTCCGCCGGTAGCGGCGATCCCGTGGATCTGCATCTGAATATCGGTAAATCGCTCGCCCGGATCGGGGTCGGGGATGCAGAGGGCTGTCGCGTTCAGATCGGGGTCTCTCCAGACGGAGATCTCCTGCTGCGTTCCGTCCGTCCGGTGCCAGACGTTACTCTCCGTGCCGGCCAGCCCGTCGAACTCATCGGATTGCGGGTAGAGCATCCCGAGCATGCAGTCGAACGACCGGTTTTCCAGCATCAGAACGACGACGTGCTTGATGTCCATGATCCTGCTTTCCTTCCGGCGAGCTTGCCCGGTCGCCGCCCGCAACGTATGGGCGATAGAGCGTCAGGATGGGCGATTCCGACGAAGCCTGCCAGTGATGCAGGTCTCACACATCTGAAACCAACGCTGCTAGGATGCCCGTAAGAAAGGTCGAGTCCATATGACCATAACGACTTATAAGCTGCCGTCCGGCGCGGAGATCGAAGTCCAATCCTCGGCGCCGCCGCCGGTGCGCGGAGGCGTGGACCAGGCCGGCGCCTGGGACGAGAAGACGGCGCAGGCCTGGAGCGACGCGATGGACCGCGCCGCCGAACTCGCTGGGCAGGCAACGACGCGGCTGCGGGCGGCAACGGAGAATTGCAAGGAAGTGACGGTGGAGTTCGGCGTCAGCATCGGCGGCAAGACGGGGATCATCCTCGTCGAGGGCACGGTGAGCGCCAATCTGAAAGTCACCCTGAAGTGGTGAGCTGAGCGGGGTGCCCAGGGAACTCGGTCCGAGCGCAATTGTCGGGTGGCTGAAAGCCCCCGACGGCACGCTCGCCGGAGCCGCCTTCCTGATCGGTCCAGACGTCGCGCTCACCTGCGCCCACGTGATCCGCGATCATCTTCAGCTCGGGCGGCCGACGCCCGCTCACCGGCCCGACGCAAAGGTGACCATCCGCTTCGAGGGCGCGCGCCAGACCGTGGAGGGTTCCATCCTGCCGAGCGGCTGGTTCCCCGACGTGCCGGCCGAGGATGAGGATTTGGCGGACATCGCGGTGATCCGGCTGGACCGGAGGCTGGACGGCCCGCCGATGCCCGCTCTCGCCCGAATGCTGTCCAACGTCGAGTTCGAGGCCACGGTATTCGGCTCCGAGCCGGGATACCAGGAGATCGGGCAACAGGCATCGGTCAAGGTAAACGGCACGCCGAGCAACCGGGGTTGGCGTCAGCTTGATTCAGATGGCGGAGGTTTTGCCGTCGAGCGCGGTTTTTCGGGCGCACCGGCCATGGACGCGCGCGGAAACACGGTCTGGGGAATGGTGACGACCGTCGACGCGAAGGAGAGAAAAGTTTCGTTTGCGATTACGGCGCACGATCTGCGATCCGCCTTGGAGCGCGCGGGCGCGGATTTGCACGTCCGCATCTCCGATGACGTGGACGCGCTGGCGCGGCAGGCCCTGGATGGCTTGCTGGCGAGCCACGAATCAGAAAAGGCGGCCCTCAAAGCCGAGTCCGGGCGGGAGATCGAGCGGTTGCGGGAAGCG
>JAFAXA010000300.1 GCA_019241425.1 Acetobacteraceae bacterium
CGCGGGCAATGGACCGTCGCCGTCAGCTTCATCTCGGTGCTTTCATGCGCCCGGTCAGCATCCACACCGCCTGGTGGCGCTGTCCCGCACGCTCGGGCGCAAGGCCGCGATGGAAATGCTGCTCGGCGGCGATACGATCGACGCCGCGCGCGCGTTACAGATCGGCTTGGTGAATCGCGTGGTCGCCGCTTGCGAGCTTCGTCCGACGGTGCAAGCGCTCGCCGCGCAGATCGCCGCGAAACCGGCGCGGATCGTCGCGCTCGGCAAGGCCGCGTTCACGCGCCAGATTGAAATGGACCTCGATCACGCGTACGCGGACGCCGCTTCGGTTATGGTCGACAATCTGTCGCTGCCGGACGCGGCCGAAGGCATCGACGCTTTTCTGGAGAAGCGTCCGCCGAATTGGTGCGATTAGGCGCTACGGAGAACGCGGGCAATGGACCGTCGCCGTCAGCTTCATCTCGGTGCTTTCATGCGCCCGGTCAGCATCCACACCGCCTGGTGGCGCTGGTCGGGCGGCTTCCCGGACGCCAATTTCAACCTGCGCCATCTGGTGCGGTTCGCGCAGACTCTGGAACGCGGGCGGTTCGACGCTTTCTTCATGGCGGACCATCTGGCGGTGCTGAACATGCCGGAAGCCGCGCTCAAGCGCAGCGCCACCGCGACCTCGTTCGAGCCGCTGACATTGCTCTCGGCGCTCGCCATGGTGACGGAGCGGCTCGGGCTAATCGCCACCGCCTCCACCACCTTCGAAGCACCGTATCACGTCGCGCGCCGGTTCGCGTCCCTCGACCACATCAGCGGCGGCCGGGCCGGATGGAACATCGTCACCACCTCCAACCCGGACGCGGCGCTGAATTTCGGGCTCGAGGAGCATGTCGAGCATGATGAGCGCTATCGGCGGGCGCGCGAATTCTACGACGTCGTCACCGGGCTTTGGGATAGCTGGGCCGATGACGCCTTCATCCGCGACGCCGCGAGCGGGGTGTTCTTCGATCCCGCGCGGCTGCACGTGCTCGATCACCGCGGCGAGCATCTCCGCGTACGCGGGCCGCTCAACATCGCACGTCCGATCCAGGGCTGGCCCGTGATCGTGCAAGCCGGCGCCTCCGAAGCCGGGCGCCAGCTCGCCGCCGAAACGGCCGAGGTCATCTTCGGCAGCGCGCGCGACATCGAGGCCGGGCGGCGCTTCTACGCCGACGTCAAAAGCCGCATGCGCGCCCTCGGACGCGACCCGTACAGCTTGAAGATCCTGCCGGGCTGCTTCGTCGTGGTCGGCAACACCGCCGAGGAGGCACGCGCCAAGAAGGCCCGGCTCGACGCGCTCGTGCATCCCGACAGCGGCATACCGAACCTTTCGATGCGGCTCGGCACGGACGCGTCACGCTTCGACCTCGACGCAACGCTCCCCGACATTCCCGAAAGCAATGCGAGCCAAAGCGGCCGCGCGGCGCTGGTCGAGCTGGCCCGGCGGGAAAACCTGACGGTGCGCCAACTCGCGCAACGCGCCGGCAGCTATGACGGCTTGCAGATGGTCGGCACGCCGGGCGAGATCGCGGACACGATGGCGGAGTGGCTGGAGACCGAGGCCTGCGACGGCTTCAACGTCATGTTCCCGTATCTCCCGGCGGGCCTCGAGGAATTCGTGGACGGCGTCGTGCCGGAATTGCAGCGCCGTGGATTGTTCCGGCGCGAGTACGAGGGCCGGACGCTCCGCGAGCATCTGGGCCTGCACCGGCCGCCGAACCGCTTCTTCGCCGAAAAGCCCGGGTAAATCGCCCAAGTGAGCCGGGTTGTTACGCCTACAGCTTGAGGAACGGGCAGTGCCCCTCAGCAAGCGGCCGAAACGCAGTTTCGGCTGGCATGGTGGTACGGAGCTTATACAAATCCCAAGCAGCGTTGCTTTCCGACGGCTTCTTCACTTGGAAAAGATACGGGGTGACCATCACACGCCCGTCCTCGCGGATCTTGCCGCTGCCGAAGCAGTCATCCTCGAACGGCATCGCCTTCATCCGGTTGACGGTGGCAACGCCATCCATCTTTGCTGCCGCCGCGCCCATGTCACCCACCGTCTTCAGATAATGAAGGGTCGCCGCATAGGTGCCCGCGTGGATCATGTTGGGCCAATTGTTCGGCGTGTTCTGCACGACGCGCCTGGTCCAAGCGCGCGTCCGCTCGTTCAGATCCCAGTAGAATGTCTCGGTTAGCAATAACCCTTGTGCGACCCCGAGTCCGATGGCGTGCACGTCGCCTATATACGCCATGAGTGCGGCGATCTTCATCTGCTGGTTTACGCCGAATTCCGCCGCTTGCTTTACGCAATTCACGGTGTCGGCGCCTCCATTCGCAAGGCCGAGCACTTTCGCACCAGAAGAGCGGGCTTGGGTCAACAACGACGAGAAATCGGTCGTCTCCGGAAACGGATAGATCGACGCCCCGAGAACCTTGCCGCCTGCGCTCTTGATCAAGGCGGTAGTATCGTCCTGAAGCTGATGACCGAAAGCATAATCGGCGGTGATGAAATACCAGGAGTCT
>JAFAXA010000011.1 GCA_019241425.1 Acetobacteraceae bacterium
TGTCGGCAGTCTCTACGGCATGACGCCCGGCAATCCTTGGATGCAGGAGATGGCGCGGCTGCCGGTCGCGCCTGGCATCCATGCCCATTCCATCATTCCGACCCTCGGAACCGGACCTTTGGAAGAACGCGATGACGGCGTCGTGCGATACCGGAGCGCACACCTGGACGGCGTCGACGCGGAGCTGGTGGTCGCCTCCAGCCATTCGGTCCAAGCCAACCCGGAGGCGATCGAGGAGGTGCGCCGGATCCTGTTGCTGCAACTCGCGGACCCGACCCCAAGCCGACAAGCGGCCGCCCGTTGAAGGTACGGCGAGCGGCGTTGCCTGCGGCAAGTTACGAGGCTGAATGGCGCATTTCATTCAGGAGCCAGTCTTCCAACGCCCTCACGTCTGCTTGCCCGCTCGCATGAGGTGCGATCCACAGCGAGATCTGTCGCGGACCGGGGACGAAGCCGAACGGCGCCACGAGCCGCCTGGATTTCAGCTCGTTGATGGCCAGCATATGCGGAAGGACGGCAATGCCCAGGCCGCAAGCAGCCGCCTGCAGAACCAGATAGAAATGGTCGAACGCCTCATGCGCGGCGCTTGGCGTGTGCTTGCAACCCGAGGCGGTCAGCCAATCGGCCCAGGCGCTTGTGCGTGTTCTGGTGGACAACAAGGTGGCGCGCGTCAGATCGGCCGGCCGCTTCAGTTTGTTGGCTTGCGCATAGTCTGGAGAGCACACGGGGCCGATCCATTCCGTCCCAAGCTCCCGGATGACCGCGCTGCGGGGCGGCTCGATGGTGCTGTTTCTGATCGCGACGCTGATATTGTCGCGCGCGAAGTCAACCTTGTCGTAGTTTAGGTCGAGCTTGAGCTCCAGTCCCGGGTTGTGGCGGTAGAACACCGACACCCGTGGTATCAGCCAGCACATCGTAATCGAGGACGAGCAGGACAGCGTCAGCGGGCCCGGTCTTACCCGATCGAGCGTTGCGTACACCGTGCCGAAGGCCGCGGTGAGACCCTCGGCAAGACGCGCGCCCTCAGGCGTGGGCTCGAGCGAGCGAGGGCCGCGCTTCAAGAGGGTGACGCCCATCGTCGTTTCCAGAGCCTTGATCTGGCGGCTGACCGCGCCATGCGTTACATGGAGTTCCTCGGCCGCCTTGGTCATGCTGCGATAGCGCACGGTCGTCTCGAATGTGCGCAAGGCGTTCAGTGATGGTGCACCCGCGTTCATCGTCGCACCCGTTGTTGAGCCATCCGCCAGGCAAATGGCGGGCGGCGGCTGTGAGTTCAACTCACACGTCCGGAAAAGATATCGGTTGCTGGTATGGCGGGATCCGCTTTATGCCATTGGTCACAGTCGTAACGCGGCGATCCGGCGCGGGGCGTTTACCGTGGTCGGCAGTAATCCGCATCACGTCATGCAAGAGACCGCGGGTAGCGCGGCCGAGAGTAACCGGGGGAAGACATTGGCCGTCACAAAATCGGCGCGGGTGGAGAGATCGGCTATTCGAAAGATAGCCGTCCGTCCTGTGCCTTCGAGGGCGTTCATACTCTCCGTTTCTCTTCTGCTCCGGTGCGAGCGGACGGCATGAACCGAGCTGACCGCAACCAACCGCGTGGTGGAGGGCAACAGTGATCGACCCGCACCGTTTCGAAGCTGACTATCTTCTCGAAACCGCCCAGGATCCGCGCCGGACCGCCGAAGCGATCGCCGGCGAGCAATCGAGCGGCACCTTCGTGCCGGTGCCGGGCGAGACTCCCGAGTTGAAGCAACGCGCCGCCGCGCGCATCGACGCGCTGGAGCTGCTGGCCGCCGTCGACCGCCCGTCTCTGCCCGGCGCCCGCGCGTCGGCGGGCGATGCGATCCGGCAGGCGCGTATGACGCTCTCCTGGCCGATCGACAATATCGGCCCGTCCCTTCCCAATCTGATGGCGACCGTTGCCGGCAATCTGTTCGAATTGAACCAGCTCTCCGGCTTGCGCATCCTCGATATCCGCCTGCCCCGGGCTTTCGCCGACGCCTATTCCGGCCCGAAATTCGGCGTGCCGGGCACGCGCGATCTCACCGGCGTTCACGAACGCCCTCTAATCGGAACCATCGTCAAACCCTCGGTCGGCTTCGGGCCGGCGGAGACGGCCGCGCTGACGGCGACGCTGTGCGAGGCGGGAATCGACTTCATCAAAGACGACGAATTGCAGTCGGACGGCCCGGGCTGTCCGTTCGATGGGCGTGTGCGCGCCGTCATGGATGTCATCAATCGGGACGCCGACCGGACCGGCAAGAAGGTGATGTTTGCCTTCAATCTCACCGGTGATCTCGACCAGATGCGGCGGAGACATGACGTCGTGCTGGAATGCGGCGGCACCTGCGTGATGGCCGGGATCAACTCGGTCGGCATGGTCGGGATGATCGAACTCGCGCGGCACACGCAGCTTCCGATCCACGCGCATCGCAACGGCTGGGGGTATTTGACCCGGCACCCGCTGCTCGGCTGGTCCTACGTCGCGTGGCAAAAACTGTGGCGTCTCGCCGGGGCGGACCACATGCATGTCAACGGCCTCGGGAGCAAGTTCTTCGAGGACGATGAGAGCGTGGTCGCCTCGGCGCGCGCATGTCTCACGCCGATGTTCGACGACAAGCCTTGCGTGTGTCTGCCGGTGTTCTCCTCCGGTCAGACGGTGCGGCAGGCGCCGGGAACGTATGCGGGACTCGGCTCGGTTGATCTGCTCGTCACGGCGGGCGGCGGAATCGTCGCCCATCCCGATGGGCCGGCGGCCGGTGTCGCCGCGATGAGGCAGGCGTACGAGGCCGCGGTCGCCGGGGTGCCGCTCGATCAATTCGCGCGCGACCACAAGCCGCTCGCGCGGGCTTTGGAGAACCGGGCGTCATGAATATGGTGCCGTAATCACCGCTTACAGAAGGGAGAGAACGCATGACCAAGATTGCACTGCTCGGCGCCGGCGGAAAAATGGGCGTTCGCCTCGCGACGAATCTGAAAGGGTCGCGCTTCGACATCGATCATGTCGAGGTGTCCGAAGAGGGACGCCAGCGTCTGAAATCAGCGGTCGGCGTCGATTGCGTCGATGGGGACCGGGCGCTCGCGGCAGCCGATGTTATCGTCATGGCGGTGCCCGACCGGCTGATCGGCAAAATCGCGAGCAGCATCGTCGACAAGGTGCGGCCGGGCACCGCCTTCATCGTGCTCGACGCCGCGGCGCCGCATGCCGGCCAGATGCCGGGCCGAAAGGACGTGACCTATTTCGTGACCCATCCCTGCCACCCGCCGCTGTTCAATGACGAGACCGACGACGAAGCGAGGAAGGATTTCTTCGGCGGCATCAAAGCCAAGCAGCATATCGTCTGCGCGTTGATGCAAGGGCCGGAGGAGCACTACGCGCTGTGCGAGGAAGTGGCGCGCCTGATCTACGCGCCGGTGATGGATTCCCATCGTTGCACGGTGGAGCAGATCGCGATTCTCGAGCCCGCCCTTTCGGAAACGACGGCGATCACGATGTGCATCGCGCTCCGCGAAGCGACCGATGAGGCGATCCGCCGTGGCGTGCCGGCCAAGGCGGCGTTCGACTTCATGATGGGTCATCTCAATATCGGCTTGTCGATCGCGTTCGGCATCTTCCCGGAAGGCAAGTTCTCGGACGGGGCCTTGCACGCGATCGAGCAGGCCAAGCCGCTGATCTTCAAGGAAGGCTGGATGGAGCGGGTGTTTGCGCCGGAGGCGGTGATGCAATCCGTCAAAGATATCTGCGACCCGCCCGCCAAAGCGGCGGAGTAGGGCGAGCAAGCAAAACGAGTGGGAGGCACAGCCCGGGTTCGGCCGTGCCACCAAGCGAAGCGGAGAGGAAACACAGGATGAAGAAGAACGCCATTTTGGCGATGTCGACCGCGCTCGTCGCGCTTGCGGCGATGCCCGTTCCTGCCGGCGCTTCCGCCGACAAGCCGGTGATCGCGCTTGCGAATGCCTATTTCGGCAATAGCTGGCGCCATCAGATGGTGGAGGCATTTCAGGAAGCCGCCGAGAAGGCCAAAGCCGAAGGCAAGATTGCCGACTTTATCGTACTGAACGGCGACGGCAGCGTGGCCCAGCAGAATAGTCAGATCGCGGAACTCATTCTAAAGAAGGTCGATGCCATCGCGGTCGATGCCGCGTCCGAAACGGCGGTCAATGGCGTGATCGAAAAGGCGTGTAAGGCCGGAATCAAGGTGGTCTCGTTCGACTCTATCGCCTCGGCGCCGTGCAATTACCAGCTGAATTTCGACTTTTCCGGCTACAAGAAAGAACAAGCCGAGTGGGTCATGAAGAAGCTCGGCGGCAAAGGCAACGTCATCGTGGTACGCGGCGTCAAAGGCTCGGCTCCGGACCACGACATGTACACAGCGCAGGAAAGCGTTCTCAAGAATAATCCCGATGTGAAGGTGGTCGCGACCGTCTATGGGCAGGCGACCGCCTCCGTTGCGCAATCCGCCGTTGCCAACGTGCTGCCCAGTCTGCCGCATGTCGATGCCGTGCTGGGACAAGGCGGTAGCGACGATGCCGGGATCGCTCAGGCATTTCAGCAATATGGCGGCGACTACGCGGAGAAGATGCCGGTCATCGAGGGCGGTGGCAGTTCCAACTTCATCCAATGGTGGGCCAAGCAGAAAAGCGCGAACGGCTACACGACGATTTCCATGAACACCACGCCCGGGATCGGCGGCGCTGCATTCTGGCTCGCCTACGAACTCGTCAAGGGAGCCACGCCTCCCAAACTGATGATCATGCCCGTCGCGGTCGTGACGGAGGACAATCTCAAGGATTACGAAAACCTCCCGGCCGGGGTGATCGTCAGCCCGACATACAGCCAGGACTGGGTCAGCCAGAATCTTCTCAAAGAGTCTTCCCCGAAGAAATAGGAGGGGGAACCGAGGGCGACTGCCGAGGCCGGCAGTCGCCGCCAGCGGAGATGACATCCGATGCAAGTCGCTTCGCCCAGCCGCGACTCTTCGCTCGCCGGGACGCCGGACAGGCTGCTCGCCGAGCGCGACGGGCGTGCGGCGGTGGTTCGGCTCAGCGGCATCACCAAGGTGTTCGGCCCGACCCGGGCGAACGACACCGTCGATCTGCTTGTCGGGTCCGGCGACGTGGTCGGGCTGGTCGGCGGCAACGGCGCCGGGAAGAGCACGCTGATGCGCGTTCTCTGCGGCGTCATGCGGCCCGACGACGGCTCGATCGCAATCGATGGCTTGGACATCGATCCGTCGGAGTACGACGCGCATCTGGCGCACAAGCGCGGCATACGCATGGTGCATCAGGAGCTTTCCCTATGCGACAATCTGTCGGTCGCCGAAAACTTCTTTTTGGAGGCGCCCGAAGCGGCGCGGCCAATCCCCGGTTGGCGCCGCCTCTATCGTGATCGCGCGCATCAAGCGCTCGAGCAGGTCTTTCCGGGACACGGCATTCGCGTCGACGCCAAAGTGGGCGACCTGCCGATCGGACAGCGGCAGATGGTGGAGATCGCCCGCGTCACAGCGGCGCCGGGCGTTCGGCTGATCGTTCTCGATGAGCCCACGTCATCGCTCGGGCTCGAACGCAGCAAGCAATTGCGATCCTTCATCCGGGATCGCGCGGCGGCCGGACTCGCCTTCATCTTCATCAGCCACAAGCTGCAAGAGGTAGTCGAAATCGTCAGCCGTGTTGTGGTGTTGCGCAACGGCCGCTGCGTCTTCTCCGGCGAGAGCCGCGATATTTCGGTATCGGCGCTGGTGGACGCGATGGGCGGCCCCGCTCAAGGCGCGCTGCGTGACGCGCGGGAGCATCGGCCGCCGATCGCAGCCGACGCACGCGGCGTGATCCGGATCGGCGGCGCGCTGACCGCGTCGCTCGGGCGCGATGTGGTGCTGCGGGTCGGCGAGGTCGTCGGCCTTGCCGGCCTTGAGGGAAGCGGACAGCGCGACGTTCTGCATCGGCTGTTCGGGGGCGAGCGAAGCGCCCATGTGTCTTGCGAGGGCCGTGCCGCCTTTGTGTCGGGCGATCGTCAGAAGGAGGGGGTTTTCCCGCTCTGGGACGTGCTCGCCAACATAGCGCTCGGGCGCATCGGCGATCGTTGGCCGCTGGCGCCCGTCTCCGAGCGGAACGAGCGCGAGGCCGCACTTGCTCCGGCGCGAAAGTTGAAGCTCGATCCGGCACGGTTCGGCTCGCCGATTCTCGACCTCAGCGGCGGCAATCAGCAGAAGGCGCTGGTCGCCCGCGCCCTCGTCGGCACATCCGACATCATTTTGTTCGACGATCCCACGCGCGGCGTGGACGTTGGCGCGAAAGCAGACTTTTACACGCTGATCGGGGATGTCGCGCGCGCCGGCCGGCTCGTCGTCTGGCATTCGACGGAGGACATCGAGTTCCTCGAATGTGACCGTGTTCTGGTGTTCAGCAACGGCCAGATCGTGAGCGAACTCGTGGGCTCCGACATCACCGAAGGGGCGATCGTGGACGCCTCGTTCGCTGGGAGAGAGGCGACGCGCGCCGATGCCGCTTCGGGCGGCCCCAGCCTGGTCACGCGCCTGGTGGATTTCGCGCCGTTGCTCGGCCTCGTTATCCTCGGCGCGGTGCTCACGGCGATCAATCCCGCCGCGCTGTCGCCGTTCGGGATCGATCTGCTGCTCAGCCCGGCGATCGCTCTCGTGCTGGTCGCATTCGCGCAGATGTTCGTGGTCGGCGGGAGCGAGATCGACCTCGGCGTCGGCGCGTTCGCGGGTTTGATCAGCGTGATCGGCGCGACGCTTCTTGTCGACACACCGGCCATCGGGTTCCTGTGTCTTCTCGCCGGCGTCGCGGGCTACGGAGTGGTCGGCGCGTTGATCACCGCGCGCAGGATCCCGGCCATTGTCGTCACCCTGGGCGCCTCGTTCGTGTGGGCGGGCATCGGCTATACGTTGCAGCCGACACCGGGCGGTTCGAGCCCGGACTGGTTGACGGCGATGTTCGGTTTCGACATTCCCGGCATACCGACCTCGATCGCGCTGATCGCTCTGGCCGGCGCTGTCGCTTTCACCCTCGATCGCCTGCCGCTCGGGGTGGTGTTGCGCGGCTTCGGCAACAACCCGGCGGCTATGACTCGCGGCGGCTGGCCCTCCGTGCGCTACTCGGTGATCCGCTACGTCATCGCGGGCTTGTTTGCGCTGTGTGCCGGCCTCGCGCTGACGGCGATCAACACCGCGAGCGACATCAACGCGGGCGGACCGTTCACGTTGATCAGCGTGGCGGCGGTGGTGATTGGCGGATGCACGCTGATCGGCGGCCACATCTCGCCGCTGGGCGTGGTCGCCGGCGCGCTGATCCTGACACTGCTCGGCGCCGTGCTTGGCGCGCTGAATGTCAGCACGGACTACAACGCCGCCGTTCAGGGCTGCCTGCTTCTCGCCATGCTCGCGATGCGTGTCCTGGCGGGCCGCCGGGAGGACCAGTCATGACCGGTGCCCGCATATCTGAATTCTTCGGCCTCAATCGTTGGGTCTGGTCGCTGGGCGGCGTGCTCATCTTGTGGGCGATATTGTCGGTTGCGACCAGCAGCTTCAGCTTGCAGAGCCTGTCCGGCGTCGCGGTTTCGGCGAGCTTCCTCGTGATCGTGGCGCTGGGCCAGATGCTGGTGATCACGACCGGGCGCGGCAATATCGATCTGTCGATCGCGGGCGTGATTACGTTGAGCGCCTTCGTCAGTATCCTGGTCAATGCGCAAGCCGGTTTGCCGGTTGCGCTCGTGTCCGTCGCCGCGATCGGGATCGCGGCCGGCGCGGTCAATGCGGTTCTGGTGGTGGGTCTCGGCATTCCGGCGATCATCGCAACGCTGGCGACGGGCTACATGCTGGCGACCGCAAGTCTGGTCGCGAACCGTTCCTTTGCCGGTTCAGGTGTCAGCCCGGTTCTCGCCGCGGTCGCGGCGGGACGGATCGGCGGCATGCCGGTCATCGCGATCGTGGCGCTCGTGGTGGTGGCTCTGGTTTCGCTGCTGCTTGGCAGAACGGCCTACGGGCGGGCGCTTTCCGCGACGGGACAGAATGCGCGCGCTGCCCGCCTCGCGGGGATCCGCGTCGGGCGGGTGGTCGCGGCCACCTTCGTCGCGTCCTCCGTGCTGGCCGCGTTCAATGGCGCTTTGCTCGGCGCCTATGTCGGGGGTGCGTTCCTGGAAATGGGCACGCCCTACATCCTGCAATCACTCGGCGCTGTTGTGCTCGGCGGATCACTGATCTTCGGCGGCGCTTCGACCGCGCTCGGAACGGTGTTCGGCAGCCTGCTGCTGGTCATGGTCGTGACCACGATGCAGATCGTAGGCTTGCCGCCTGGAACGCAGGACATCGTGCAGGGTGCCGTGGTGATCGCCGTGTTGGCGCTGGCCGGACGCTCGAGCATCCGGCGCGGCAGGGTCACGCCGCGCCCGCCGCAGCCGCCGCCGAGCGGTGCGGCTGAGCGGCTACGGGCAACGCACTGATCGACGAAGCTGCAATCACGAACCGGGAAGAGCGGTCGCTGCGGTTCCCCAACCATAAGCCTTTGTCGCAATCATGCGAAGGCGCTAACAGGGAGAAACGAACATGAGAAGACGTTTTGTGTCGGGACTGGTAGCAGGCGTGGCGTTATCCGTGCTGGCCAGCGCGAGCGCAGCCCAAGCCAAGGACCTGATCGCCATCATTACCCCGTCCTTCGACAATCCGTTCTTCAAGTCGGAGTCGGATGGCGCCAAGGCGCGTGCCGAGGCGCTCGGTTATGACACGATCGTGCTCAGTCACGACGATGACACCAACAAGCAGAACCAGCTCATCGACTCGGTGATCGCACGCGGAGCCACGGCCATCATCCTGGACAATGCCGGGGCAGACGCGAGCGTCGCTCCGGTGCAGAACGCCAAGAAAGCCGGCATACCAACGTTCTTGATCGATCGCGAGATCAACGCCAGCGGCGTCGCGGTGTCCCAGATCGTCTCGAACAACTACCAGGGCGCGCAACTCGGCGGTCAGGAGTTCGTCCGGCTCATGGGTGAGAAGGGCAAGTACGTGGAGCTGACGGGGCGCGACTCCGACGGCAACGCGCATATCCGTTCCAAGGGGTATCACGACATCATCGGCGATTATCCCGACATGAACATGCTCGAATCGCAATCGGCCAATTGGAGCCAGACCGAGGCGTTCACCAAAACGGAAGCCATGCTCCAGGCCCATCCGGATATTCAGGGCGTGATCGCCGGCAACGACACGATGGCGATGGGGGCGCAGGCGGCGCTCAAGACGGCGAACCGCCCGGACGTCATCGTGGTCGGGTTCGACGGTTCGAACGATGTACGTGACCAGATCCTCGCGGGCACGATCAAGGCGACGGTCCTGCAACCGGCCTACTATCAGGCACAACTCGCGGCCGAGCAGGCGGACAAATATCTGAAGACGAAGTCCACCGGCGAGCCGGAGAAGCAGCTCCTCGACTGCACGTTGATCACAAAGGCCAACGCGCCGAAACTCGACAACTTCCAGCTCAAATCCTGATCGCAACAGGATACGAAACGGAGGGAGGGCTGATGCGGGCGAGCTTCACCGTCGGTGCGATCGCGGCAACGGTGTCCTTGTCACTCGGCGGCTGCAAGATCGAGAAGACGGTGGTCGCCAGCGGGCCCGCATCGTCCACCTCCGTTTTCATCAACGATGCCTCGTTCAACCCAGATACCCTGGTTGCGGAGGATTGGGACGCCAAGTTGGTGCCGGGATTGCGCGCCAAGGCGGGTCCATATGACGAGGTCGCCGCGGCCATTGCCAACAATCCGGACGCCGCCGGTGAGCGCTACGGTTTCCGGGAGCAACAGACGGGCGCGCCCTGGACCTACGCGGCGACGGTGGAGGGCGTGGTGATCTCCGCGAACACGGCATCCCGTGCCGGTGCGATCGAGGTCAGAACCGACGGGGGCAACACCGTTACGCTGCAGATCGGTCCGGTGCTGCGCGGAACGGCCCTTCGCGACAGCGATCCCGCCCGTCCTTTCAGCTCGTTCAGAAACCAGGTCGATTATGCGCAATTCGCCCGCGCGCTCAATGCGCGCGCCAATGCCGACGCGCTTGCCAAAATGCCACGCGACAAGCTCCTGGGCAGCCACGTCAGCGCGCTCGGCGTATTCCAGCCCGATCCAGGCAATCACAGCCCGCTCGTGACTCCCGTCGCGATCACGGTCGAGCCGAAAACATGAGCGTCGAGGGCGGTGAGATCGCCCTGACGCTGGACGACGTCTCCAAGGCGTATGCAGGCACGCTCGCCGTCCGGCAGGCGACGTTCCATGTGCGCAAGGGTGCCGTCAATGTGCTCGTGGGCGAGAATGGCGCCGGCAAATCGACCTTGATGAAGATCATCGCCGGCGTCGAGCAGCCGACGCTCGGCCGCATTCTTCTGGACGGCAAGCCGGTGCGTTTTCCGACCGTCGCCGATGCCGTTTCGCAAGGCATCGGCATGGTGTTCCAGGAATTGAATCTGTTCGGTAATCTGTCGGTTGCCGAGAATATATTTGCCGGCCGGGAGCTGGTGCGCGGGCCGCGCGGGATCGATCACCGGGAACAGCAACGCCGGGCCGGCGAATTGATGGCGCGTCTGCAATCGCGGATTGATCCAAGCGCGCCCGTCGAGGATCTGCGCGTGGGCCAGCAGCAGCTTGTGGAAATTGCGAAGGCGATGTCGCAGAAGGCGCGCATCCTCATCATGGATGAGCCGACCTCCGCTCTCAGCGCCGCGGAGGTCGAGGTTCTGTTCCGGGTCATCGCCGACCTCAAACGCCAAGGGGTGGCGATCGTCTATATCAGCCATCGCTTGGAAGAACTGATCCGCATCGGCGATTACATCACCGTGCTGCGCGACGGCCGCGTTACCGGGCAGGACACGATCCGCAATGTCGATACGCATTGGATCGTGCGTCAGATGATCGGGCGCGACGCCAAGGATTTCGCCAAGGATGTCGGCCACCGGATCGGCGAGATCGTGCTGAAGGCGGACAACATCGTTCTGCCGCGCATGACGGGCGATCTCGCCGTTGATCACGTGAGCCTCGACGTGCGCGCGGGTGAGGTTCTCGGCATCTACGGATTGATGGGCGCCGGCCGCAGCGAGTTGCTGGACTGCATCATGGGAAGGCAGCGACTCGCGGCAGGCACTGTTTCGCTGTGCGGCAAGTCGATCAACGAACTCGACACCACGGATCGCATCGGCCGCGGCATCGCCCTCATCCCGGAGGATCGTCAGCGTGAGGGACAGGTAGGCATCATGTCCATTGCCGAGAACCTGACGATGGCGAGCCTGAAGCGTTTCGTGAGAGGCATCCACATCGTCCGGCGGGCCGAGCGGGATGCCGTGACGGAGACCGTCAAGGACCTGACCATCAAAGTGGTCGATCCCCGCTTGCCCGTATCCTCGCTTTCCGGCGGCAATCAGCAGAAGGTGGTGATCGGCAAGGCGCTTCTGACAGGGCCGAAGGTGTTGCTGATGGATGAGCCGAGCCGCGGCATCGACGTCGGCGCAAAGGCCGACGTGTTCCGCATCATGCGCAAGCTCGCGGCCGAAGGCCTCGGCATCATCTTCGTGACCTCCGACCTCGAAGAGGTGATGGCGCTGTCCGACCGCATCGCCGTGATGAGCAATGGCAAGGTGACGGCGATGCTGGACCGGAAGGAGGCGACCGAGGCCAAGATCGTAGCCGCCGCGGCAGCCGGGCACGGACCAGCGCGCGTTTCGCAGTCCCTGTCCGAAGAGGTTTCGGCATGAGTGCGACGACACGCAACCGGACGCGAGGAGCGGCAAGCGAGGCCGCGCTGCTCACTTTGTTGAAGCTGCGCACGTTCATCGCACTCTTCGCCGTGCTACTCGCATTTGCGGTTCTGGTGCCCAACTTCGTGGCGGCCGCCAACCTGATCTTGATGGCCAAGCACGTGACGCTTAACGCGTTTCTCGCGATCGGCATGACGTTCGTCATCATCACCGGCGGCATTGATCTCTCCGTTGGATCGATCGTCGGCTTGAGCGCGATGGTCGCGGGCGGGCTGCTGATGAACGGCCTCGTTCTACCGATCGGCTACACGGTATGGTTCAATGTGCTTGAAACGACGCTGATCACGCTCGCGCTCGGAATCGGGGTCGGCGCCATCAACGGCCTGCTGATTACCCGCCTCAACGTCGCTCCCTTCATCGCAACGCTCGGCACGCTCTATGTGGCGCGGGGCGCGGCCCTGCTGATGTCGGAGGGACGGACGTTTCCGAACCTCGCCGGAACGCCGGAACACGCCAATCAGGGTTTCGACCTGCTGGGCGGGGGTCGTCTCTTCAACGTGCCGTACTCGGTCTGGGCGCTGATCGTTCTGGCGCTTGCCGCGAGCTACCTGGCGCGCTCGACGCCGCTCGGCCGGCACATTTTCGCGGTTGGCGGCAACGAACGGGCGGCGGCGCTTTCCGGCATGCGCGTGAACCGCGTGAAGATGTTTGTCTATATGTTCTCCGGCTTCTGCGCATCGATCGTCGGGCTGATCATCGCCTCCGAATTGATGGCATCGCATCCGGCGACGGGCGAGACCTTCGAGCTGAATGCGATCGCCGCCTCCGTGCTCGGCGGCACCTCGATGTCGGGTGGCCGTGGAACGGTCGGCGGCACGGTCATCGGCGCTTTCGTGATCGGCATCCTGTCGGATGGGCTCGTGATGATGGGCGTGAGTTCGTTCTGGCAGACGGTCATCAAGGGCTTGGTGATCATTGCCGCGGTTGTCGTCGATCAGGCGCAGCGCAAGCTTCAGCAGCGCGTGGCGCTCATGCAAGTCGCGAGGGCGTCATGAGCGGAAACTTGCGCGGCGCAGTGATCGGCTGCGGATTCTTCGCCATCAACCAGTTGCACGGCTGGAGCGACGCGCAGGGCGCTGAGATCGTGGCGATCTGCGACCGTGACCCCGACCGGCTCAAGATAGCGGGCGAGCAGTTCGGCATCGCGCGCCGCTATACGGACGCCGACGCCATGTTCCGTGCGGAGCAGCTCGACTTCGTCGACATCGCGACCACGGTGTCGAGCCACCGGCCGCTGGTCGAGTTGGCTGCGAGCCATCTTGTGCCGACGGTTTGTCAGAAGCCGTTTGCCCGAAGCCTGGCTGACGCTCGCGCCATGGTCGATCTTTGTGCCCGTGCAGGCGTTCCCCTGATGGTTCACGAAAACTTCCGCTGGCAGCGCGCCATTCGCGAAGTCAAGGCCGTGATCGAAAGCGGCGAGATCGGCGACGTGTTCTGGGGCCGCGTGTCGTTCCGCTCGGCTTTCGACGTCTTTTCGGGTCAGCCCTATTTGGCGGAAGGAGAGCGCTTCATCATCGAGGATCTCGGCATTCACGCACTCGATGTCGCGCGCGCCCTGTTCGGCGAGGTCGCCTCGCTCGTGGCTCGCACGCGCCGGGTCAATCCGGCGATCAAGGGGGAGGACGTCGCGACGATTCTGCTCGATCATGCCGGGCGTAGGACGACCGTCGTCGATTGTTCCTATGCCACCATTCAGGCCGTCGAACCGTTTCCCGAAACGATCGTCGAGGTCGATGGAGGGCTGGGCAGCATTCGTCTGCAACAAGGCTACCGGATGGTCGTGGCAACGCGGGGCGAATCACGATCGGAAGATGTCTCGCCGCCGCTCCTGCCCTGGGCCTCGCGTCCCTGGCACAACATCCAGGAGAGCGTCCTCGCCATCCAGCAGCATTGGGTCGAGTGTCTGAAAACGGGGCGCGAGACGGAAACCTCCGGCGCGGATAATCTCAACACGCTCGCTCTGGTCGAGACCGCGTACCAGAGTGCCGCAACGGGGAGAGTGATCGAGGTAGCGACGTCCTGATACAGCCGGAGCACGTTGAGCCGCGCGGTGCTGCGGTTTTGCTCAACTACGCGCGTGTTGTTCGGCGCCGGCCATAGCATCACCCGCGAGTGATCTATGCTTTCACGAGTACAAGACCGGCGAGGGGGATGAACGTTGGCCCGGGCTTCCGCGCCAATTGCGCTGCCATCACGGCTTCCAACCTGTCCATGAAGACAGGAGCGCGCGGATCGTTGCGGCCGTCGGCAAGGCCAAGCGCAAGCGTCGGGAACACCGACGCCCGGGAGAACGCTGCCCAACTTGCCCCGAAAAGAGAGGCGTCGCCATCGCGTTCGAATTGCGACCAGATGCGATCGTCTCCTTCGAACATCTCGATGCGCTCCAGGGATAGCCCGCCGAATCGTTCCTGCGCTGTGAACGGCTCGACGAATTCCCGTTGCGTGCGGCCGAATGTCGGTATTGCCATCTGCCGCACCTCCGCCGGACGGAGCAGGCCCTCGCTTGTTAGCTGCCGCAACCCGGACTGCATCGCTTCAAGCACGCCGCGATGGCCGAAATCCCCGTCGTCGCTGCAGGCCATGGTCACGATGACCAGCCGGCCGCCCGGACACAGCTCCTTGCCGCGGCTCAGCAAGAATGCGTGCCAGTCTTCTTTCGCCAGTCGCGCAAACGCTGCCCGAGCGGCTGGGTCGTTGCTGTAGGCGACCTGAACGTGGTCAGGTATCTGCGCCGGCGCGTGGCTCAGCCATTGCACCGCCCAGGAACTCCATCCCAGCGTGACGCTGCAAGACGGCAGGATCTGCCCGTAGAACGAGCGGCCGACCGCCGACGCGAAGACCGCCTCGTCGCCCTTCATGTAACTTTCCGGATCGTCCGCGAGTGTTTGAAACAACACGGCGAAATCGTTGCCGGGCAGATCGGTGTGAACGACGGAGATCGCCCGGTCGGCACCGCACCTCTGCCTGAGCGAGCTGACGGCCGCTTTCATCGGAGCAAGCGAGTTATGGCCGCTGGATGCGCCATAATCGGCAATGACGACAGGCGCTGGTTGACCAGGCAAGGGAACCGTTGCCGCCGCGTGTTCGAGCATCGATAGCGGCACCCGCAAGGAGGCGGCCTGCACGCCCGAGCGGCGGTTGTACGCGCCGGCGCCTTCCATCGGTGCCGGTTCGCCGAATGACGGAGTTCTGGTCACGACTTCATCCCGATCGCGGAAGCGTGTTCGCCAGATTGCCGGACCTGTCAGCGTGACGCAAAAGAAACGGCAGGCCGGCGGGCATGTCATGGGTTCGCGGCGTCCTCACCGCCAGGGCCGGCGCCGACTGGGTCACCGCTACCGTTTCCGGAGCGGCAGCTTGCACCTAGACTACGGTCGCGACAGAGCGCGCGAAACCCGACCGGTTCGGCCGGCGTCAGCGCTCTTGTCGCCGGTGCGAAGCGAACTCGCATGCCTGGTCGAATGGGACGGAGTAGCCAGTACCCATGCCGCTGTTTCTCGGGGCCGGTCTCCTCGCAACCGTGCTTCTGGCGTTCATTCTTCAGGACGCCTTCGAGGTCATGCTGCTGCCGCGACGGGTGCGGCGGCGGGTGCGGTTCATGTGGTTCTACTTCCGGACCGCTTGGGCCACCTGCAAGCAATTTGCCCTTCTCGTTGCGCCTGGCCGCCGCCGGGAGAGCCTGCTCAGTCACTTCGGCGCGCTGTCGATGCTGGGACTCTTCGTCATCTGGGCGACCGGCCTGATCGGCGGCTTCGGCTTGCTGGAGTGGTCGTTGCAGGGCCCGGCGAACCGATCACCGCTGCCGGAGCAGATCTATATGAGCGGGGTGACCTTCTTCACCGTGGGGTTTGGCGACGTCGTGCCGCACTCCATGGCCGCCCGGCTCGTCGCAGTTCTGGAGGCTGGGACGGGGCTCGGGTTCATCGCCGTCGTAATCGGTTATCTGCCGGTGCTGTATCAGCTGTTCGCCCGCCGGGAGGCCCACGTCATCCAACTCGACGGCCGTGCCGGATCGCCGCCGACCGCTGCCGCGATGCTGTGCCGGCACGCCGAGTCGGAGGGGCTCGGCAAGCTCGACGAGCTGTTGCGGGATTGGGAGGTGTGGGCGGCGGAACTGCTCGAAAGCCATCTTTCCTACCCGATGCTCGCCTATTATCGCTCGCAGCACGACGATCAGTCCTGGCTGGCCGCGATCGCCGCCGTGATGGATTGCTGCGCTCTGATCCTCGTCGGCGTGAAAGGTTTGTCGCCGCTGCAAGCGCGCATGACCTTCACGATGGCGCGGCAGGTCGTGGTGGAGATGGCGCGCTCATTCCAGATCGCGCCATCCCGCTACGACGGCGGTGATCGCCTGCCCGCCGACTCGTATGCGCGTATGGAGGCGGCCTTTGCGGAAGCCGGTGTCGAGTGGGACGGCAGCCCGGACGCCCGAGCATCCCTGCAGGCGCTGCGCGCAACCTACGAGCCGCTGCTGGATGGGCTTGGCCGCTACATGCTTCTGACACTTCCGGGCTGGGTCCCGGAGGCCGGCGCTGCGGACCATTGGGGCGGCGGCCATCGCGGTCTGCTGGCGCGCCGCCTCGTCGAACAGCTTTCGGATCGGACAAGCGCGCCCACGCTGAACGGGAAGGGCGACGGCGAGACGACCTGGCGCACGCTCCGCAAGAGGCTTCGGTGACCCGCACGGCAGAGGGGCGATCCGGGCGCGCATCCGCACGCATTGAAACGCTGCGCCCGCGATTTGCCTTTGGCCGTGCGCGCGCCGAAGCCGCATTCCGCCGCCTCGGAACGCTAATCCCAATTGGCGGCCACTTGGCTCATTCCGATTTCAGCGGGACGATTTCAAGGTTGTAGAGGACGTCCAGATTGAAGTTGGGAGTGCTGCCCTTGATTTCGAGAACATGGCTGCCAGCCCTTAATCCGCTGAGCTTGACGTAGTACCCTTCGTCGACCACCGGAGAATACACACCTGCTGGACAGGGGCTGCCGGGGGCGCTGAACAGATTGTCTTGGGGCAACGTTATCGCAAATATCTTCGAGGTTTCCCGGCGGACGTTCAGCGGCTCCCGGTCGAGTGTCGCGGTTTTGGTCGTGACGCTGTCGATCTGCATCTTGTTCATCGCCCGCAAATCCGCGAGGCTGAGCGGCACCGAGTTTTGGCCGCATGCGTTCGGTGTGTTGACGCCGATCGCGTTGAGCACAGGAAAGAACAGTGTTTTCCCTTCGGGGATAGCGCAAGTTCGCGTGGCGTTGCCGGAGGCGTTCAACACGCCGCCAAGAAACCAAATGTTGCCGCGCTGACCGACCATGCAGTATTGCCCGGTCTCATCGGTCAATGGATTGACCGAAGTCGGGATCGAGGTAACGAACTCCCACCATTGCGCGGCCAACGCTTGGATCGATACAGCTCCGGTTTGCTGTTCAGCCTCGGTTTCCTGATCCGCACGAGCAACATTCACCTGCAGCGCGGACCCGGCAAGAAGCGTAGCAGCCAAGAGAATCCCTCGCCAAAAACAGCTACGCCGTCCTTCGATCGTGCATTCGCGTAAGGCGGATCGTTGTAGAACAGCTTCACACGCCAAAATTTGCAACATCGGAGCCTCCTCTCAAACTGTAGGTTCGTTGTTGTTATCTTTGTTCGGGATCGCTGCGAGCAACGCCGTAGAGGCTGAGTCAGACGCGCATTCTCGTTGAGCTTAGTGAAGTTCCAGGTGGCTGTCGTCGGGTAGGCTGAGTTCGATAGCTCGGGATTTTTTGAGTACGTCGAGATACCTTCGACGAGATCTCCGATGTTCCCGGGGCTCGTGCTCCGTCGCTACATTGCGCAACAAAAGGACTCAAGCCCAATTCGACAGAGGGCTTGCTTTTTATCCGCATCGCGTAATGCAGGTTTAGAGGGTTGCCGGATTACTCGCGGAATCGAAACAGACTCTATCAGCGGTGGCGAGGTTGCCCCCCAATTGCGCCCATGCGGCTGCGCGGAGCCGGCCAAAGAATCGAGCGGGGCAGAGATCCGTGAGCGTCTCGCCGCTGACCAACTCGGTGCAGGTGGCGGGCAAGATGCGAGCGGCGAGTCCCGATCGGTCCCGGAGCTTCCGACACTTGATGGCGCACAGCGAACACGCCCCCTGAGTTTGTCGTAGCTGCCGGCGAGGCGCTCGCGGTCCTCTGGCTCCTCGTCTATTCGAGCCCCCCGCATCGCTGCCCGGCGCCGTTGCGCGGGACCGGCGCTGGATTCCCAGGCAGCGGGGAGGGAGGCGAGCTTTCGTCCCCGCATACGCTTCGTTGTGCGGCGCGCCCGCGGGCCCTATGTCTGGGGCGAGGAGTTCGCATGGATATCGGCAACGGCTTTCCGGTTGATCTGATCCTGTTCGGGATGATCGCCGCCTTTTTGGTGCTGCGCCTGCGCAGCATTTTGGGCAAGCGCACGGGCTTCGAGCGGCCGCCGCAGGCCTACAAGCCGGCCGCCGCCCCGCCAGCCGGGCCGGTGATCGACGGCCGCGCCGAGCCGACCCCGGCCGCCCCGCCGCCGGGCCGCGCGCTGCCCGATCCGGCGAGCGCTGCCGGCTTGGCGCTGGCAAGAATGGCGCGCCTGCCGGGCGGGTTCGACCCGCAGGCTTTCCTCGCCGGGGCCGAGGGGGCGTTCCGAATGATCGTGGAAGCGTTCGCCCGTGGCGACCGCGCAACGCTGCGCAACCTGCTGGCGGACGACACCTACCGTGCTTTCGAGGGTGCGATCACGACGCGGGAAGCCGCAGGTCATAAGCAAACCACGGAAATCCGTGCCATCCCGTCGGCCACCATCGAGGCCGCGACCCTGCTCGACGCGCTCGCGACGATCACCGTGCGGTTCGTCTCGGACCAGGTCAACCTCACGACCGACCCGGAAAACCGGCCGGTGGCGGGCACCGACGCGGTGACGGAGATCACCGACATCTGGACGTTCGAGCGCACCATGACGTCGCCCGACCCTACCTGGCGGCTGGTCGCGGCGCGGAGCGCATAACCGCCCGCGTCAGCGCTCGTCACCCGGTTTCTGTCCGGCGATGCCGGAGCGGCGCGCGAACGGGATCGCCGCATCCTCCTCGACGCGGAGGAGCTGGTTGTATTTGGCGAGCCGCTCCGCGTTGCGGACGGAGCCGATCTTGATCTGCCCGGCGCCGGTTCCGACCGCGAGATCGGCGATAAAACTGTCCTCGGTCTCGCCGGAGCGGGCCGAAACGACGGTCGCGTAACCGCCGAGGCGCGCCGCCCGCATCGCGTCGAGGGTTCCGGTCAGCGTGCCATTCTGGTTCGGCTTGATCAGGACGGCGTTGGCGACACCGCGCGTGACACCCTCCGCGATCCGCGCCGGATTGGTCGCGAACAGATCGTCGCCGAGCACCTGCGCTTCCGGCGCCGCGCCGGTGAACTGCCGCCAATGCTCCCAATCGTCCTGATCGAGCGCGTCTTCGACCGAAATCACCGGGAAACGGCGCAGCAGATCGGTGACAAATGCAACCATCTCGGCGCCGTCGAGGCTGCGTTCCTCGCCGCGCAGGCGGTATCGATTCGATTGCAACAGCTCGCTCGCGGCGACGTCGATCGCGACCGCGACATCGTCGCCCGGCCGCAGCCCGGCCCGGGTGATCGCCTCCAGCATCAGTTGGAGCGCCGCCTCCGTGCGCCCGAATCCCGGGCTCAGCCCGCCTTCGTCGGCCAGCAGCACCGGCAGTCCGCGCTCCGCCATCAGCGCCTGGGCGGCCGAGCGTACGCGGGCCGCCATCTCCAGCGCCTCCGCAAAGCTGCTGGCGCCGACCGGGACTGCCAGGAAATCCTGCATGTCCATGCTGCGACTGGCATGGGCGCCGCCGCTCAGGATGTTGACCATCGGCATCGGCAACGTCAGCCGATCCGAACCGGCGAGCGCCGCGATGTGACGATGCAGAGGGACGCCGGCGTGCGCGGCCGCCGCCCGGCACACCGCGAGCGAGGTCGCAAGCACGGCGTTTGCGCCGAGGCGTCGGAAGTTGCCGGTGCCGTCGAGTTCGGCCAGGCAGCGATCGATCGCCTGCTGCTGGGCGGGATCCCGTCCGGAGAGCGCGCGCGCGATCTCCGTGCGCACGTTTTCGACCGCCCGGAAAACGCTGCGGCCTTCGAACCGCGTCGGGTCGCCGTCCCTGAGTTCCCATGCTTCATGGCGTCCGGTCGATGCACCGGAGGGCGCCGAAGCCCGGCCGCTGCTGCCGTCCGCCAGCAGCACGTCCACCTCCACGGTGGGCCGGCCCCGGCTGTCGAGAACCTGCCGCGCATGGACGCGAGTGATGCGGCAAGAACCGGTCATGCCGAGAGTGGGAGGCTGCCGGGCTCACGGCAGGCCGACGGATCTCGCAGCAGCCCGATCGCCCGCGTCTTGGCGGCGGGCAGATCGAGGTCGCCGAGGTAGTCGACCGGCGAGTCGCCTTCGAGCCGCGCCAGCATCAGGCAGCCGATCAGGCGCACGAGATCCGTGTCGGCGATGGCGGGTCCGGACGCGAGATAGGCGCGACGCAGCGCGGAAGCGGCGGCTGTCAGCGCCTCCGCTGAGGCGCCGCGCCGGAGCGCCTTCAAGGCCAGATGCGTCAGGCAGAAGGCGAGGTCGAAACGGGGATCGCCCCAATGCGCGACCTCGCAATCGAGCAGCACGACATCGCCGCCATCGGCCAGGATGTTCTTCGGGCTGAAATCGCCATGCACCAGAGCCTGCCGGTGCGCCGCCATGCTCCGCACCGCGCAGGCGATGTGCGGCGCCAGGTCGGGATTGCGTTCGGCGACGCGGCTGAAATACGGCGCGATGCGCAGCTCCTCGAAATAGCGCGTATCGGCGAAGCGAGCCTGGAGGTCGGCGTTGCCCGCCGATCTCGCATGGAGTTGCCCGAGCAGTTCGCCGGCGCGCGCCGCCGTGCGCAGATCGACATGGCCCGCCAGCAGGTCCCGCTTCCAATTGCGCAGGCGGGGAGGAACGAGCGCCATCGCGAACCGATGCCGCGCCGGATCGGTCCAGAGCACCTTCGGCACCGCGTCTTCGCCGAGCAGGCCGGCCATCGCCTCCAGCGCCGCCGCTTCCACGGCTGAGCGCGCCGGATCGGAGCGCCAATCCGCCGCGACCCGCAGCTTCGACAGCGCTTGCTTGACAACGAACGGCCCGTCCGGCCCGTCGACCAGCTCGATCGCGCTCGCGACGCCGCGGTCGAATGACGCGGGCGTTGCAAGGATCGCGCCGCTCGAACCGGGGAACACGCGCCGCATTCCCGGTTTCTAGCGGATCGCGCCGACGAGCCCAAGCGACCACGTCCCTGCGAATGGCTGGCCGCGCAAGGCCGACTGCCGCATCGGGCGCAGCGCCCCTCATCGTGCACAACGAAACGAGTTGCCGAAACGTCACACACGAACGCAAACGGCGCAGCGGGCTGGCATTTGCGCTCGGCGGCCGAAATTATCGCTATGGTTGTAACTGGCCAGGACTATTCCGCCCTGGCCAGTATCCGGAACCTAGGCCTCGCGTCAGTGATGGCGCGAGGCTCTTTTCTTTGTCGGACGTTTCCTATTGCGCCTTCTGCGGCGAGCCGCGCAAGCGGTTTGCGTCGAAGGGCGCGGGACCACCTCGGCGGATCGGCTCGTTTGCATCGATCGGTTGTTCCCTCCTATTGTGCCGGAACACGCTCGACCGCGCATCGCGCCCGCTCCGGTGCCTGCGCGGGGAGCCAAGGATAACGGCCTCGGCGGGCAGGCGATTTGCTGCGTCTGCTAAGGGGGGCCGGCGGAGGGACGGCGAGCATGAAGCACTTCATCGGCGGCCGATGGGTATCGGGCACCGGCGAAGGGATGCTTCCCGCGATCGATCCGAGCACGGGCAAGCGCTACGCGGAGCTGGCCGATGGAACGGCTGCCGACATCGACGCGACGGTCCGGGCGGCACGCGCCGCGCGGGAAGGCGCTTGGGGGCGGATGACGGCGCTCGAGCGCGGCCGCATCCTGATGCGCTTCGGGCAGCTCATTCTCGATCATGCGGACGAACTGGCCCGCATCGAATCCCAGGACACCGGCAAGCCGCGACGGGTCGCCCACGCCGACACCCAGGCCGCCGCCCGCTATTTCGAGTTCTACGGCGCGGCTGCCGACAAGGTGCACGGCGAAACGGTGCCGTTCATCGACGGCCATTTCGTCGCCGTCATCCACGAACCGCATGGCGTGACCGGGCACATCCTGCCCTGGAACTACCCGCTGCAAATGTATGGCCGCACCTTGGCGCCGTCGCTGGCGATGGGCAATGCGACGGTTCTGAAGCCGGCCGAGGAGGCGTCCGCGTCGGCGCTGCGGCTCACGGCGTTGTCGGAGGAAGCGGGTTTTCCCGCCGGCGCGATCAATGTGGTGACCGGGCGGGGTGCGGTCGCGGGTGCGGCGCTGACCGCGCATCCCGGCGTCGATTTCCTGTCCTTCACCGGCTCGCCGGAAGTCGGGCGCTTGGTGCAGAAGGCGGCGGCCGATCACTACGCGACATGCGTGCTCGAACTCGGCGGCAAGTGCCCGCAGATCGTGTTCGCGGACGCGGATTTCGACGCGGCGCTGCCTGTCGTGCGCACCGGCATCGTCCAGAATGCCGGACAAACCTGTTCGGCCGGCAGCCGGTTGCTGGTGGAGCGTCGCGTTTACGACGAATTCGTCGGCGCCATGGCGTCCCGTTTTGCGGAAGTGCGGGTCGGCACGCCGGAGATGGATCTCGATTGCGGGCCGATCATCAGCGCCAAGCAGCAAGCGCGTGTGCAGGGTTTCATCGACCGGGCGCAGGCGGACGGGCTGCCGCTGCTGGGCCAGGGACAGATCGCGGATGGGGTGCCGCGCGGCGGCTATTTCGTCCGCCCGTCTTTGTTCGGCGCGGTGCCGCGCGGCAACACGCTGGCCCGGGAGGAGGTGTTCGGCCCGGTGCTGGCGGCCCTGCCCTTCGATGACGAGGAGGACGCGATTCGCCTCGCTAACGCGACGGAATACGGATTGGTCGCCGGCGTCTGGACACGCGACGGGGCGCGCCAGTTGCGAATGGCGAAGCGGGTGCGCAGCGGACAGGTGTTCATCAATTGCTACGGCGCCGGGGCGGGGATCGAATTGCCGTTCGGCGGCACCGGCAAGAGCGGCCACGGGCGCGAGAAGGGGTTCGCCGCCTTGCACGAGTTCGGTGTCACCAAAACGATCGTCATGAAGCACGGGTAGGAGCATGGCGACGCAACGCAAAGTGTGGATCGAAGCGGCGCTGAACGGCCCTTGGGGCCGCGAGCGGCAGCGCGGCATTCCGCTCACTGTCGACGAAATCATCGCCGACGGCATCGCGGCGACGCAGGCTGGCGCGGCGATCGTGCATCTGCACGCCTATGACGCGGAAAGCGGGCGGCAGCGCGACGATCCCTCGATCTACGCGCGCATCATCGAAGGCATCCGGGCGCGCGCCGATGCTATCGTCTATCCGACGATCCCGCTCGCCGGTTCCGATTACGCGAGCGGCGCCGGGCGACGCTACGGCCATGTCGACGCGCTCGCCGGTCGCGGCCTGCTGGAATGGATGGTAATCGACCCGGGTTCCGTTGCTTTCGTCCGGTTCGAGGAGGTGCCCGGTTCTTCTCCCGGCTTCATTTACGAAAATCCGCTGCCGGACATCCGCGACGGCCTGGCGCTGGCGAAGCAGCACGGGCTGCATCCGAGCTACGCCATTTACGAGCCCGGCTTCACGCGCCTCGGTGCGGCGCTCGCAGCCGCCACCCAAACGCCGGTGCCGATCTATCGGCTAATGTTTTCCGATGAATTCGCCTGGGGATTTCCGCCGCAACCCGCGTTTCTCGACGCGCATCTGCAATTGCTGGCCGAAGCGGCGCCGGTCGCGCCGTGGATGGTGGCCGGCCTCGGCGTCGATATCCGGCCGCTGATCCCGGCCGCCGTGGAGCGCGGCGGGCATGTGCGGGTGGGCCTGGAGGACGCGCCCTGGGGCAGCGAACTCGGGAATGTGCGCTGGGTGGAGGAGGCGGTTCGCAGCGTGCGTCTGGCCGGCGGCGAGCCCGCGACCGCTGCCGAGGTC
>JAFAXA010000073.1 GCA_019241425.1 Acetobacteraceae bacterium
GCCATGCGCCTTGGCGATGTTGTTGATCAGCTCTTGAATCAGCACCGTCTTGCCGACGCCGGCGCCGCCGAACAGCCCGATCTTGCCGCCCTTCAGATACGGCGCGAGCAGATCGACAACCTTGATGCCGGTGACGAGGATTTCCGCCGCCGTCGCCTGCTCATCGAAAGCGGGCGCGTCGCGATGGATCGGATAGGTCATGGTCGCGCCGACCGGGCCGCGATCGTCGATCGGATCGCCCACCACGTTGAGAATGCGGCCGAGCGTCTGCGGCCCGACCGGCATCTTGATCGGGGCGCCGGTGTCGTTCACTTCCTGGCCGCGCACCATGCCGTCCGTGCTGTCCATCGCGATGCAGCGCACGGTGTGTTCGCCCAACTCCTGCGCGACTTCCAGCACGACGTTCTTGTCCTGGAACTGCGTCGTCAGCGCGTTCTGAATGAACGGCAGGTCGCCGTCGAACTGCACGTCCACGACAGCGCCCAGAACCTGCGTCACCCGGCCGACGATGTTGCTTGCCATCAATGCTGCTCCCGATTCCGTCGGCTCGCCTCAGACCGCTTCCGCGCCCGAGATGATCTCGATCAGTTCCTTGGTGATGTTTGCCTGACGCTGGCGGTTGTAGCTCATCGTCAGCCGGTTGATCATGTCGCCCGCATTGCGGGTTGCGTTGTCCATCGCCGACATGCGGGCGCCCTGCTCGCCCGCCGCGCTCTCAAGCTGCGCCCGGTAGAGCTGCACCGCCAAATTCTGCGGCAGCAGCTTGGCAAGGATGGTTTCCTCGTCGGGCTCGAATTCGTAGATCGCCTGCGCGCCTTCCGGCTTCTCCGCTTCGTTCTCCGGCAACGGCGCCGGAATGAGCTGCATTTCGGTCGGCACTTGCGAAATCACCGACACGAAGCGGTTATAGATCACCGTGCAGACATCGAACTCGCCGGCCAGCAGCATTTGCGTGATGCGCTGCCCGAGTTCCTGCAGATCCCCGAACTCCACCCGCTTTTTCGCGGCGTAGCTGATCTCGTGCACGAGGTTGTCCGGATACTCGCGCCGGAGGAAATCGCGACCCTTGCGACCGACAGTGATGATCTTCACCGTCTTGCCCTCGGTGAGCAGCCGACGCGCGAGATTGCGCGTGGCTCGGCCAATCTGGCTGTTGAACGCGCCCGCGAGGCCGCGATCCGCGGTGATCGCCACCAGTAGATGCACCTGGTCCTTGCCGGTTCCGACCAGCATCCGCGGCGCGGTCGGGCTGCCGGTGACGCTGCGGGTTAGAGCCGACAGCACGCGCTCCATCCGCTCGGCGTACGGCCGCGCCGCTTCCGCCTGACTCTGCGCGCGACGCAGCTTCGACGCCGCGACCATCTTCATGGCGCCGGTGATCTTGCGCGTGTTCTTCACGCTGTTGATGCGCCCGCGCAGGTCCTTCAGGCTCGGCATGGCGAACTGATCCGTTCCGGTTAGGCGAAGCTCTTGGTGAAGCCGTCGAGGAAGCCGACCAGGGTCTTTTCCGTTTCCGGCTTGATCTCGCGGTCGGTGCGGATGGCATCGAGGATGCCCGGCTCGCGCGACTTGATCTCCGACATCAGTTGCGTCTGATACGGGCCGATTCGGTCGACCGGGAGCGCATCGAGATAGCCGCGGGTGCCGGTGAAGATCTGGATCACCTGCTCCTCGACCGGGATCGGTTTGAATTGCGGCTGCTTAAGGAGTTCGGTCAACCGCGCGCCGCGCGCCAGCAGCTTCTGCGTCGAGGCGTCAAGATCGGACGCGAATTGCGCGAAGGCCGCCATTTCGCGATATTGCGCGAGTTCGAGCTTGATGCGCCCGGCGACCTGCTTCATCGCCTTGATCTGCGCCGCCGAACCGACGCGCGACACCGAAAGCCCGACATTCACCGCGGGGCGGATTCCGCGGAAGAACAGCTCGGTTTCCAGAAAGATCTGGCCGTCGGTGATGGAGATCACGTTGGTCGGAATATACGCGGACACGTCGCCCGCCTGCGTTTCGATCACCGGCAGCGCCGTCAGCGAGCCGGCGCCCATCGCGTCCGACATTTTCGCCGCGCGCTCCAGCAGGCGCGAATGCAGGTAGAACACGTCGCCGGGATAGGCCTCGCGGCCCGGCGGACGGCGCAGCAGCAACGACATCTGCCGATAGGCAACCGCCTGCTTCGACAGATCGTCATAGATGATGACGGCGTGACGGCCGTTGTCGCGGAAGAACTCACCCATCGTGCAGCCGGAATACGGGGCAAGAAACTGCATCGGCGCCGGATCGGAGGCGGTCGCCGCCACCACGATCGAATACTCCATCGCGCCATATTCTTCGAGCGTGCGCACGAGTTGCGCGACGGTGGAGCGCTTTTGCCCGATCGCGACGTAGATGCAGTACAGCTTGCGGCTCTCGTCGGTGCCCGCGTTCACCGATTTCTGGTTGAGGATGGTATCGAGCAGAACGGCCGTCTTGCCGGTCTGACGGTCGCCGATGACCAGCTCCCGCTGGCCCCGGCCGATCGGGATCAGGGCGTCGATCGCCTTGATGCCCGTCTGCATCGGCTCGTGCACCGATTTACGGGGAATGATGCCCGGCGCTTTCACTTCGACCCGCCGCCGCTCGGCGGAGGTGATCGGTCCTTTGCCGTCGATCGGATTGCCGAGGCCGTCCACCACCCGCCCGAGCAGGCCGTCGCCGACCGGCACGTCCACGATCGACCCGGTGCGGGTGACGGTGTCGCCCTCGCGGATCGCCCGGTCGTCGCCGAAGATCACGACGCCCACATTGTCGGTTTCCAGGTTCAACGCCATGCCGCGCAACCCGGCACCCGGAAACTCTACCATCTCGCCGGCCATCACGTTCTGCAGGCCGTAGATGCGCGCGATACCATCGCCGACGCTCAGCACCTGCCCGGTCTCGGCGACATCGGCCTCGGTGTCGAAAGAGGCGATCTGCTTTTGCAGGATGTCCGAGATTTCGGCGGGGCGGATTTCCATATCAGGCGGCTCCCTTCATGGCGTGCTGCAGGCGCTGCAGCCGGGATTTCAGGCTGGTGTCGTACAAGCGGGCGCCGATCTTGACCACGAGGCCGCCGAGCAAGCCCTTGTCGACATGTTCCTGGATGTTGACGTTGCCGTACCCGGCCTCGATCAGCCGGGCGCGGAGCTGCTGCCGCTGCACGTCGTTCAGCGGGTGCGCCGACGAAACCTGTGCGGTGATGACGCCGCGCTTTTCCGCAACCAGGGATGCAAAAGCGCGTACGATCGCAGGCAGCGCCGCCAGCCGGCGATTGTTGATAACAACGCCCACGAAATCCGCAACGATCTTGCCGAAACCCTGCTCGGCCAGCACCGCGAGGGCGGCGCGGCGGGCCTGGACGGTGTCGATGAGCGGGCTCGAGATCAGGCGGCGCAAATCGGGACTGGCTTCGATGAGCCGGCCGAGCGCATCCATCTCGTCAACGGTTCGATCGAGCGCGTGCTGTTCGTCGGCGTGGGCGTAAAGGGCGGTCGCGTAACGGCCCGCGAGACCGCCGCTGGAAGTTGTCGCGCCACCAGAGGCCACGGTCTCTCCCCCCGTCTCCGCCGCTAGGAGCGGCCTGGTATCGTTCGTTCGCGTAACGCCGGCCGAGAGAAGATCATACCGCACCGGCGCGGGCCGAATAGCATGGGGCTTACCGTGGCGCAACCGACCCAGCCCGCGCGGGCGGGCGCGCGAGCAACTCCCGCCGCAGCCCAAGAAGCGTTTTGCCCACGCGCGACACGTCGAACAGCGCGGCCCGCCGCCGCCCGGCCTCGCCGAGCGTCGCACGCCGCGCGGGATCGAGCGCGAGTGCCAGGATGGCGGCGGCGACCGAGCCGGGATCGTCGGGCTCGGCATAAAGGGCGGCTTCTCCGCCCACATCCGGCAGGCCGCCGCGCGGCGAACAGACCAGCGCCGCCCCGCAGGCCAGCGCCTCCAGCGCCGTGAGGCCGAACGGCTCTTGCCAGCGGCTCGGCACCACCACGATCGCCGCCCGCCCCATCGACGCCAGCACCTCCTCGTGTGGGCGGTAGCCGAGCAGCGATATGCCGGCCTCGGCGGCTTGCGCACGCAGCGTCCGGATGAACGGCGTGTGCGCGCCGTGCGGCCCGAAGCGGTCGGCGCCGACGATCTCCGCCCGCCACCCCGGCAAGCGGGCGAGCGCCCGGGACGCCGCGTCCACGAACACATCCGGCCCTTTTTCCGCAACCAGCCGGCCGACATACAAGATGAGGTTGTCGCGGCGGCCGGCGGGCACGGCGGCGGGAAGGGAACCGAAATCGATGCAATTCGGCAGCACCGCGGGCGATAGGCCCGGCGGCAAGCCTTCCGCGAAACGGTCGCGAACGAAACCGGACACCGCGACCACGCAGGCGAGCCGGTGGGCCAGTCGCTCGCGCTCGGCCGCGGTTTTCAAATGGCCCATTCCTTGCGGATCGTTGTGCAGGAAAAGGCTGACCGGGGCGCGCGGCAGACGGCGCGCCAGATGGAGGGCGATGTCGGCTCGGTTGTGCACCTCGATCAGCGCGGGTCCCATCCGCCGCAGCAGATTGGCGACACCGGCCGCGTAGCGGATATTGGGCTTGGCGGGAAGCCAACGGACGGGCGTCACCGGGAGGAACGGCGCTTCCGCGAATAACGGTCCGGCCTGCCGGCCGCCGACCACCATCGTCACGGTGGCGTCGTCCCGGACGCTCGCCAGACGCCGGGCGATCAGGCCGACGGCTCCCGTCCGGCCAGGACCAAACCCTTCCCGCGGCGGAAGCACGATCGCGATGGGAGATGCCGGCATCGGCCGGACCCTAACCGCGCCCGCGCCCCCCGCCAACGCCTGCCGTGAACACACCCCGCGCCGAGGAACCCATGCGTTTGCTGATGGCCGCCCTAGTCCTGCTTCTGACCTCCTGCCACGAGCCACCCGCGGTGGAGATCCTCGGAAATCAGGCGCCCGATTTCGATCTGATTGCCCAATTCACCGGCCACGTACGGTCCTGGGGCGTGGTCGAGAACCGCTCCGGCGAGCCGAGCGGCTGGGTCGAGACGGATTGCACCGGAACGGTCGACGGCGCGGGCGCGCTGCATATGTCGCAACACCTGCTCCAGGAAGACGGGACGGCGCAGGACCGCGCCTGGATCGTGCGCCGGACCGGCCCCCATAGCTGGGACGCCACCGCGAACGACATGGCGGGAACGGCGCACGGCACCGCCGCCGGCCGGACGTTTCATTGGCATTGGACGCTGGCGCATGGCCCCGGCAAGCCGCCGGTCGACGTCGAAATGGACCAATGGATGTATCTGCTCGACGATGGCTCGATGCTGAATCGGACCACGGTGCGCAAATACGGCATCATCCTCGCCGAAGTGACGGAACGCTTCGCGCGCGCGCCGTAACATTGGAACGGACAGGTCCGAGACCCGGCGGGGCCAAGCTCAGCGCCGCGCATCGAGCGTGAACACGCCGGCGATCTCGGCCCCCGTCAGTCCGCGCGCGACGGAGGACCAGAACACCATCCGCGCGTCCGCGAACCCGGCGTCGCGGATGCGCGGCAGCACATCCCAGCCCATGATGCGGAATACCAGCGAATCACGTTCCGGATCGGCCGGATTGCCGTGGTACTCGGGCGGCATGAGATGCCGGACGACGCCCCGTTCGCTGACGGCCCGTAACTCGGACGCCTCGCGCCCGAACAGGAACGGGAAGCTCGCCAGCAGGCGTCCGCCGGGGCGCAGGATGCGGGCTGTGTCGTGGAGTGCCGCGTCCAGATCGGCCACGTGCTCGAACACGTCGTTGCTGGCGATAACGTCAAACGCGGCGTCCGGCAGGCCGCTCTGCATGATGTCGATGACCGGTATGGGGAACAGGCGCGCCCGCGCCGCCGCGTCGGCATCGCTCGCATATTCGGAGCAGAGCAGCCGCGTGAAGCGGCCGCGCAGCGCCAGGGCGAGCGGCGTCACCGCCTCATGGGCAAACAGCCGCAGCGCGTGCGCATCGGCGGCGCGAGGATCCTCCGAGAGCAGATCGAGGATCGCCCGCTGGCGCGGGTTCAGCCCGGCCGCGAGCAAATCTTCCCGGTAATTGGCGCCGCGCAAGGCAATGTCGCGCGGCGACACGGCGCCGAGAAACGTGGAGGAAATGCCGCGCGCGCAAGCCTCGCCAACGATGCGCGCGATCCGTTCCGGCCGCTCGAGGGCCGGATGCCGCGACAGGAAGTCGGTCCACTCTCCGAGCGAGGCAAAGGAGGCGCGGATGTCCCCCTCATCCGCCGCACGCCGTTCACGCGGGCGGAACAGCCTCAACGGACCGTTTCACATGCGTCGGCCGTCCGGTCGCCACTGGCGAAGCATATCCGGGCGGCAGAGCCGGTCCGCCTCAATGCCATCCGCAATCCTTTCCTGTTGAGGGCCCGTCATCGCGGTGCCACCTTAACGGACGGTCAAGAACGGGGAGCGCGGAGGGCCGATGAGCGTCAGCGACCCGATGTCGCGGCCCAACGACCTCGACGCATTCTGGATGCCGTTCACGGCCAATCGCGCGTTCAAGGCCGACCCGCGCCTGCTCGCCCGCGCCGGGGGCGTCCATTACTACACGCCCGAGGGCCGCGCCGTTCTTGACGGCACCGCCGGCCTTTGGTGCGTCAACGCGGGACACGGACGCCGGGAGATCACCGATGCGATCCGGCGGCAGGCGGCCGAGCTCGATTTCGCGCCGACCTTCCAGCTCGGCCACCCGCTCGCCTTCGAGGCGGCAGCGAAGCTCGCCGCCATCACGCCGGTCGGGCTCGACCGCATCTTCTTCACCAACTCCGGTTCCGAAAGCGTCGACACCGCGCTGAAGATCGCGCTCGCCTATCACCGGGCGCGCGGCGAGGCGGGCCGCGTGCGCCTGATCGGGCGGGAGCGCGGCTATCACGGCGTCGGCTTCGGCGGGCTTTCCGTCGGCGGCATCATGCCGAACCGCCGCCAGTTCGGCGCCATGCTGCCCTATGTGGATCACCTTCCCCATACGCATCTGCCGCTTCGGAACAGTTTCACTCGCGGCCAGCCGCTACACGGCGCCGATCTCGCCGAGACGCTGGAAGATTTGGTCGATCTGCACGGCGCGGAGACGATCGCGGCGGTGATCGTGGAGCCGGTCGCGGGATCGACGGGTGTGCTCGTGCCGCCACTCGGTTATCTGGAGCGGCTGCGCGGCATCTGCGCCCGGCACGGCATTCTGCTGATCTTCGACGAGGTCATCGCCGGCTTCGGCCGGCTGGGTACGCCGTTCGCCGCCGACCTTTTCGGGGTGGTGCCGGACATCCTCACCGTCGCCAAAGGCTTGACCAACGGCGCGGTGCCGATGGGCGCGGTCGCCGTTCGCGAGGGCATCTACGATGCGCTAATGCGCGAAGCGGCACCTGGGATCGAGCTGTTTCACGGGTATACGTATTCGGGGCACCCGCTGGCCTGCGCCGCCGCGATCGCCTGCATTGACCTGCACTGCGACGAGGGGCTGGCCGACCGTGCGGCCGCGCTCGCGCCGTATTGGGAGCAGGCGGTGCATAGTCTCGGCGGCCTGCCGAACGTCGCCGATATCCGCAATCTCGGGCTGGTCGCCGGCATTGAATTGGCGGCGCGCCCGGACAGTCCCGGCGCACGCGGGGGCGCCGTGTTCCGGCGCTGTTTCGACGCCGGGCTGCTGGTTCGTGTGACGGGCGACACGATCGCGCTGTCGCCGCCGCTGGTGATCGCCGAACCTGAGATCGACCGCATCGTATCGATGCTCGGCGACGCGATCCGCGCGGAAGTCTGACCGCAAACGGGTCACGCTTCCGGTGTGGCGCTCCACGCGACCGACAGCTCTTCCCGAAAGGCGAAACGTTTCAGGTGCTCGGCAACCACGTCGCCCATGCGCGGCAGCATTTCCGGATCCGTCGCCCGCAGCTCCATCCGGAGCGCGTCGCTGTCGGCATCGAGGATGCAGTCTGCCCCGGTGAGATGGATCACCCCGTGCGCCGGGTCGAACTCGACCGCGAATCGGTGGCTCCAATGTTTGCAGAGCTGTTGCAGGTAGCGGCTCGCATGGTCTGTCTGCACGCGCGCATGAATGGCTGGCATGGAAACATCTTCCTTGAATGTGGATCAGAGAACCAATGCGCCGAGAAGCGCATCGAGGCGCAGGCGCCCCGCATCGGTCGCGCGGAGCAGGCCGCCGTCGCGCTGCAGATAGCCTTCCGCGATCGCGTCGCGCAGGACGGAGGCGTCGATTGCTTCGTCCAACACCATTCCGGTGCGGGCGGCGAAGCGGGTTTCGTCGATCCCCTCCCGCAATCGCAGGCCCATCATCAGCATCTCGCGCGCCCGCTCGATGGGGCTGACGGTGTATTCTTCGGTGGTTCCATGCCCAACGGCTTCCACGCGCGCCGCCCAGGCCTCGGGAGCGCGATGCCGCCGCGTCGCATGGATTGCGCCGTCATCCAGCGTCAGGCGGCCATGCGCGCCCGGCCCGATCCCGGCGTAGTCCGCGTAGCGCCAATAGGCGAGATTGTGCCGGCTCTCGGCGGCGGGCCGTGCGTAGTTCGACACTTCGTACGCGAGCAGGCCGAACCGGGACGCCTCCTCCGCCGTCGCTTCGTAGAGCGCCGCCGCTTCATCCGCATCGGGCAGCACGAGGTCGCCGCGGCGATGCCGCGTTTCAAACGCGGTGCCGGGCTCGATCGTCAGTTGGTAGAGCGAGAGATGATCGGCGGCGAGATCGAGCCCTTGCCGAAGTTCGGAGCGCCATTGCGCAAGCGTCTGGCCGGGGCGCGCATAGATCAGGTCGAATGACACACGGGGGAACAGATCGCGCGCGAGGCGTAACGCGGCGATCGCGCCCTCCGCCGAATGCGTGCGCCCCAGTGACGCCAGCGCGTCCGGTTGCAGACTTTGCACGCCCAGCGAAATACGGTTCACGCCCGCGTCCCGGAAGGCCGCCAACCGCCCGGCTTCGACACTGGTCGGATTGGCTTCGAGGGTGATCTCCGTCGCATCGTCGGCGCGGAACCAGCGCCGCGCATCCGCAATTAGGTCGGCAACTGTTTCCGGGTGCATAAGGCTCGGTGTGCCGCCGCCGAAGAACACCGACCGCAAATGCCGGTGACCCAGCCGGGCGGCCTCCCAGGCCAGTTCCGCCCGCAGCGCCGCCGCGAAGCGCGCCTCCGGAATGGTATCGCGCACATGCGAGTTGAAGTCGCAATACGGACATTTCGAAAGGCAGAACGGCCAGTGGATATAGAGAGCCAGTGAATCGCACATCGGCTCAGGCCGGCACGGCGTCGATCAGCACTTGAGCGTACGCGTACGGGTACTCATCGGTCATTGTCAGCAGAACGTTCGCCCGCATTCCGGTGGGGGTGATGGCCGCCAGCCGGCGGGCGGCGCCGCCCGTCATGCGCAGCGTCGGCTCGCCGGAAAGGAGATTCACGACGCCGAGATCGGAATGAAAGACGCCCGCCCGGAACCCGGTGCCGAGCGCCTTAGCGGCCGCCTCCTTTGCCGCGAACCGTTTGGCGAATGTCGCCGGGCGCAGGCGCTCCGTACGGCGCAGCGCCTTCCGCCGCTCCGCTTCGGTGAACACGCGCTGGAGAAAGCGCTCGCCGTGGCGCGCCATCACGCGCTCGATCCGGCGGATGTCGCAAAGATCCGCGCCCAGTCCGATGATCACGGCGTGGTCAGCCCCGCGCCCGCTCGACCTGAGTCACCGAGGACGCCGCCCGCAGCCCCGCGATCACGTTCGCCAAATGCCGCGCGTCGCGCACATCGACGTCGATCAGCGCTTCGAAAAAATCCTGCTGGCGGTTGACGACCTTCAGGTTGCTGATCGCGCCGTCCTGCTTGGCGATAGCGTTGGTCAAATTCGCGAGCGCGCCGGATTCGTTCGCCGCGATGACGCTGATGCGGCCGATATGCCGCTCCTTCCCGCCCCGCTCGCCGGTCGCCGCGTCGTTCCATTCGACATCGATGAACCGCTCCGGGGTCGCGGCGAAGCTTTCGAGAGTCCCGCACTCCCGCGCGTGGATCGTGACGCCCTTGCCGGTCGCGACGATGCCGACGATGCGATCGCCCGGAACCGGATGGCAGCACCCGGCATAGTGCACGGCCATGCCCGGCACCAATCCCCGGATCGGCGAGCCGAAGCGGTCCGAAACGGCGGTTGCGGGCCGCGCGGCGCCACGCGTTTGGAATGTCGGCAGCACCCTCGGCGCGCGTCCGCTCTGCCGCAGTTCGGGGAACGCCGCGTGGACCACTTCCTTCGGGCCGATATTGCCGTTGCCGACGGCGATATAGAGGTCTTCGAGGCTATGCTGCTTCAGGGTCTTCAGCGTCGTCTCGAGCACCTTGTCCGCGCCGTCGAGACCCTCTTGCCGGAACGCTTTGGCGAGGGCCGCGCGGCCCGCGTCCGAGTGCTTCTCGCGCTCCTGCTGATGCACGAAACGGCGGATGCGGGAGCGCGCCTTGCCGGTGACGACGAACCGCTCCCACTGCGGAGAGGGCGTGCCGCCGCGCGCGGTCATGATCTCGACCTGATCGCCGTTCTGCAACTCGTAGCGCAGCGGCATCATCCGGCCGTTCACACGCGCGCCGACGCAGGTATCGCCGATGTGACTGTGCACCGCGTAGGCGAAATCAACCGGCGTCGCGCCGCGCGGCAACTGGATCAGTTGCCCTTTCGGCGTGAAGCAGAAAACCTGATCCTCGTACAGCTCCAGCTTGGTGTCGGCGAGGAAGTCGTTCGGGCCGGACGCGTTGGCGAGAATATCCAGCAGATCCTGCAACCAGCGGAAATGCTGCAAGTCCTTGGCGGTGACGCCGGCGCCGTCGTGCTTGTAGGCCCAATGCGCGGCGACACCGTTTTCCGCAAGCTCGTCCATCTCGGCGGTGCGAATCTGCAGTTCGATCTTCTGGTTGCGCGGCCCGCGCAGCGTCACCCCGGTATGGATGCTTTGGTAGCCGTTCGATTTCGGCGTGGAGATGTAGTCCTTGAACCGGCCCGCGATCACCGGAAACGCCGCATGGATCGCGCCAAGCGCGGCGTAACACGCCTCCCGCGTCGGCACGACGACTCGAAACGCCATGATGTCCGAAAGCTGCTCGAAGGCGACGTTCCGGCGCTGCATCTTCTCCCAGATCGAGTACGGCGATTTCTCGCGTCCCGACACCTCGCTGACCGGAACGCCGGCGTCCTGGCACACGCGCCTGATCTCGTCCGCGACCTCCGCGATCACGTCTGCCCCCTGCCCGCGCAGATAGTTCAGGCGGGTCGCGATCGTGTCGTAGGCTTCCCGCTCGAGCTGCATGAACGCCAGCGTTTGCAGCTCGGTCCGCATCGCTTCCATGCCGATGCGGCCCGCGAGCGGCGCGTAGATCTCCATCGTCTCGCGGGCGATCCGGCGCCTTCCCGCTTCGTCCGCGACGAAATGCAGGGTGCGCATGTTGTGCAAGCGGTCGGCCAGCTTCACCAGCAGCACCCGGAAATCGCGGCTGATCGCAAGCACCAGCTTGCGGAAATTTTCCGCCTGCCGCGTGCTGTCCGACTGAAGTTCCAGCCTGGTCAGCTTGGTGACGCCATCAACGAGGCTCGCGATCTTCGGACCGAATCGCTCCTCGATGTGCTTGAGGCTGACCGAGGTGTCCTCCACCACGTCGTGCAGCAACGCCGTCACGATGGTCGGCACGTCCAGCCGGTAGCCGGCCAGAATGCCGGCGACCGCCAAAGGATGCGTGATGTAGAGATCGCCGCTCTTGCGCCGCTGCCGCCCGTGCGCCTGCATCGCCATGACGTAGGCGGCGTCGATCAGCGACGTGTCAGCGGCCGGGTCATAGCTGAGCACCTGCTCGGTCAGCTCGAATTGCCGGACGATTTCAGGCCGTGTCCTCGCCGCTTCGTCCGGCGAGGCGACGGCGTCACCGCCGATCGCGGCGGTGTCGGGCGCCGCGAAGACCGGCGCATCCGCCGGCGACCTTCGCGCGCCCTCATTCATGCAGGGCTACCGACGCGCTCGGCCGCCGAGCTCAGCCTCGATGGCGGCCTCAAGGTCTTCGGGAGACAGATCCTCGTTCTCGACCGGCAGGTTCGCCGCTTCCTCCTCGGCCGTCACATCTTGGAGGCCGAAGATGTTTTGATCGGTCGGAATCAGGTCGAGCACCTCTTCATCGGCGGGTTCGGGCTCGGGCGCGCGCGACAGCGACTTCACCAGCTCCCCTTCGACCCGCTTCAGATCGATCGTTTCGTCGGCGATCTCACGCAGCGCCACGACCGGGTTCTTGTCGTCGTCCCGCTCGATCGTCAGTTCCTCGCCGCGGCTCAGGCCACGGGCGCGTTCGGCCGCCAGCAGCACCAGCTCGAAGCGGTTCGGCACCTTCTGTACGCAATCCTCAACGGTGACGCGCGCCATGCGCTCAGCCTCCGAACTCTTGAAATCGGGTGAACCCCTGATTTAAGCGAGCGGCTACCGCAATGCAAGAACGGCGTCCGACGGCGGTCAATCCAAGGCCTCCCTCAGCAGGGCGAAGCTGCGGGCGACGGTTGCGATCCGGATCTGGCTCCGGTCGCCCGGAAAGACCTGCCGCTCGGTGCTCGGCTTGCCGCCGCGTCCGGCGAGGCCGAACCAGACGAGGCCCACCGGCTTGTCGATGCTGCCGCCGGTCGGGCCGGCAATACCCGTGACCGAGATTGCCCAATCCGCCCGGCTTCGTTCGAGCGCGGCCTCGGCCATGGCGCGCGCGACCTCCTCGCTCACCGCGCCCGCTTCCTCGACCAAGGAGGCGGGAATGCCCAGCATCCCGATCTTCGCCTCGTTCGAGTAGGTGATGAAGCCGCACTCGAACACGTCGGCAGAACCCGAAATCGCGGTCAGGGTCGCGCCGATCATGCCGCCGGTGCAGCTCTCCGCCGTCGCGAGTTTGAGGCCGCGGTTGCGGCACCTCGTCAGCAATGCCTCCGCATCGGTCAGCAAATCAGGTGTCATCGATCTCCGCTTCGCTCCCCCGCTTACGACCCGAGTAGCCCGGGCCATTCGAGCCGTAACGCGAGAAGCAGCGCCGCGGCAATTCCGCCCGCAATCACGTCGTCGAGCATCACGCCGATGGCGCCGCTCTGCCGGTCCGCCCAGCCGATCGGGCCGATCTTCGTCACGTCCAGCACGCGAAACAGCAGAAATGCCAGCGCGAGCCCGGGGATGGTCGGCGCGGCGAGGGCCAGCATTGCGATCCACTGTCCCGCGACTTCGTCGATCACCACCCATCCGGGATCGCCGCGTATCTCGGCCGCCGTCACCGCCCACCAGCCGCCTAACGTCGCAACCAACGCAGCCGCGATCAGTGCCCAAGCCGGCAACAGGAGAAGCGGCCAGCCGGCCAGCACCGCGACCAGCGATCCGGCGCTCCCCGGCGAGACCGGGAAACGCCCGGCGCCACCCACGCTCGCGATCATCGTTGCGAGCCGCCGCCGCGTCGCGCGGCCCCGCCCGCTGTCCGGTCCCGTCACCACCTTACATTCCGTCAGCCGACCGGAGCAGCGGATCGTGACCGGCCGGCACGTGGCGCTTGGCCGCGTAGACCACGGTATTTTCCAGAACCCGCTGGACGTAGTTGCGGGTTTCGGTGAACGGGATCAGCTCGATCCAGTCCAGCATGTCGGCCGTGCCCGCACGCGGATCACCGTTGCTCCCGAGCCACTCCCGCACGCGGTTCGGACCCGCATTATAGGCGGCGGCGGCCAGCGGCAGCGAGCCGCCGAACTGATCCAGCATCGCCGCGAGATAGGCGGTGCCGAGACGCATGTTGTGGGAACCGTCCGTGGTCAAGGTGAAGCCGGAGGTCTGTTCGCCGAGCCGGCGGGCGACGCCCTCGGCCGTCGCCGGCATGAGCTGCATCAGGCCGCGGGCGCCGGCCGGACTCACCGCGCCGGTATCGAAGCTGCTTTCCTGCCGGATCAACCCGAGCACGATCGCCGGATCGACGCCGCCCGGGGGCGGGTCGAACGGAACCGGCCACCCCGCGCCGGGAAGCGCCAGACCCTCCCGTCCCAGCCGGCGCGCGATCGCGACCGCAACATCCGGCAGCCCGAGGGACAGCGCGAAACGCGCGCCAAGCGACCGCACCGCCGTATCGCCGGCCAGTTCGTCTGCGCGCAGCAGGAAGGCGGCGGCGCGGCGCGGCTCGCCCCAGGCGGTCAGCAGCGTTGCCGCGCGGACCAGTTCGCTGTCCACAAAGGCCGACACCTGCTCGCGAGTCCATGGCGGGTCGGCGAGGTCGCGGATGCGCGCCGCCATGGCGCCGGGCGTCTCTCCCGCCGCCAATGCCGCGCGCTGCCCATAGAAGGTCAGCGGAAACGCGGCGGCCCTGGCAAAAGCGGCCGTGGGGTCCTGGCCCGACGCGGCCAGCGCCCGCCCGGTCCAGTAGCCGATCCGCGCTTGGCTGACCGCCGCCCGCGCGAGCACCGCGACGACCCCGAATTTTTGGGCGGCCTTCTCCGGGTCGTGCAGCCGCCGCAGCGCCACGAACCCGGCGAGGAAAGCGCCGTCGCTCACCGCCTCCGGCGAGGTCTGCCCGCCCAACGCGGCCACGGCGAAGGCATTCGCCGCGTCGCCGGCCGCTAGCAGCCGGCGCGCGAGCACGTTGCGCTCGGCCCAGAACTCGGCCCGGTGCTCCTCCTCGGCGTCCCGCTGCGCCGCCTCGCCGCCCGCGAGCCAAACCGCAGCGGCGGCCTCGTCCTGGCCGGACCGGCGCAGCCAGCGGGCGTATTCGAGCAGGAGCGCGGGTTCGGCGCGCTGTCCCGGCGGCAGGGCGGCAAGCAGGCCCGGCGCGTACGGATCGCGGCGTTTGAGGGCGAGGCGCGCTTCCGCTTGCGGCCGCCGGGCGGGGTCGAGCCGTGCGACTTGGCGCGAGGCCGCGTCGGCGTCGGTCCAGGCGAGTTGCGAGAAGCGCGCCCACTGGTCGTTCGGGGTCACGATGGCGGCGTAGCGGAGCAGAAAGGCGCTTTCGGCGGCCTTGTCGCGGATGCCGGTGCGCCACGCGGTGCGTATGGAGGCCGCGGCCGGATCGGCCTCGCCGGCGGCGGTGAACGCCTCGGCGCACCGGAGCAGCGCTTCGGGGAGCCGGATCGTCGCCAGGCGGCACTGTCCCAGGACGGCCGCGTTGTCCGGTTCGCGCGCCAGCGCCTCGTCCCGCCGGTGTTCGAGTTGCGCCCGGTTCGGCCAGTCGGGGTTGGACGCGAGAAAAGCCCCGATCTCTGCCGCGGAGCCAGCCTGCGGGGCCAGAAGCCGGAGATAGGTGACCAGCGTGAGCGCCAGCGGATCGGGGCTGACGGAAGCCAGCGCGGCGGCATCCGCCCATCGCTCCGCCCGCACCGCCGTCGCCACGTCATCCGCCTTCGCTTTCGGCAGCGCAGCCCCGAGCGCCGCGCCGAGAACGACCGCCGACAATGCCGATCGCGAAAGGATCATGCGGCCGTTCTACCGCGTTCGCCCTTGCGGCGCATCACCGGCGCGCCTAGCTTCCCACGCCCCGACCGCACCGTCCGACGCAGTGGCGCGTGTGGCCGCGCGCACCCCCCGGAGAGGCGGATGTTCAAAGGTTCCATCGTTGCGCTGATCACCCCGATGCAAGCGGACGGCTCGCTCGACGAGAAACAACTCGCTTCGTTCGTCGAATGGCAAATCGGCGAGGGCACCACCGGTTTGGTTCCGGTCGGAACCACGGGCGAAAGCCCGACGCTCAGTCACGCCGAGCACATGCGCGTGGTGGAAATCACCGTCGAAGCGGCGAATCGGCGGGTGCCGGTGATCGCCGGCGCTGGTTCGAACAGCACGGACGAGGCGGTGGAGTTGGCGCGCCACGCCAAGGCGTGCGGCGCCGATGGCGTGCTGGTGGTGACGCCCTACTACAACAAGCCGACGCAGGAAGGACTCTATCTGCACTTCAAGGCGATCGCCGACGCTGTCGACCTGCCTCTTCTCATCTACAACATTCCCGGCCGTAGCGTCGTCGATATGAGCGTCGAGACGATGGCGCGGCTCGCCAAGCACCGGAACATCGTGGGTGTGAAGGACGCGACGGCGAATCTGGCCCGGCCTCTGCAAACGCGGCGCGCTTGCGGCGCCGGCTTCAACCAGCTTTCGGGCGAGGATCACACCGCCGTTTCGTTCCTCGCGGCGGGCGGCGACGGCTGCATCAGCGTGACCGCGAACGTTGCGCCGCGTCTTTGCAGTGAAATGCACACCGCATGGGCGCAGGGGCGGGCGAGCGATGCCATCGACACGCAGGACCGGCTGCTGCCCTTGCACGATGCGCTATTCGCCGAAACAAGCCCGGCACCGGTCAAGTTCGCGGCGAGCCTACTCGGCAAGAGCACGGATCATTGCCGGTTGCCGATCGCGCCCTTGTCGGGCTGGGCGAGAGAGCGCGTCTCGGCCGCGATGGTGGAAGTGGGCTTGCTGAACTAGGCGGCGATGGCGGAGGCAAAGACGAAGCGGGGCTTGATCGCCCATGGGATCGCCGCGCAGAACCGCAAAGCGCGCTTCGACTATACGATCAAGGACACGGTTGAAGCCGGGCTTGTGCTGCGCGGGCCGGAGGTGAAGTCGCTGCGCCACGGGCGCGCGACGCTTTCGGAAGCGTGGGCCGGCGAGCGCGAAGGCGAGATGTGGCTGTTCAATTGCTACATCCCGGAATATCAGGGTGGCGTGTTGTCACGCTTCGAGCCGCGCGCGCCGCGCAAGCTGTTATTGAAGCGGAAGCAGATTCAAACGCTCACGGGCGCGATCACAAAAGCCGGACAGACGCTGGTGCCGCTCGACATCCATTTCAACAACCGGGGCGTCGCGAAGGTGCTGCTCGGGCTCGGCGAGGGACGCCAGAAGGCGGACAAGCGCCACGCCATCGCGGCGCGCGACTGGCAGCGCGACAAGGCCCGCATCCTGCGCGGCAAGGGATAGCGAGTCGGGCCGGCAACGCCGCTTACACGCGCGGCCTCGAGCGAAAGCTGGGCACTTTCGCCTCACACTAATTGGCGAATACCCGCCGCTTGATGTGGGCAAGGCTGCTGCGAAGCGAAGAATTAGCGCGGCGTTGCATGTTCCGCCACAGGTCACCTTCGGGATGGATGACGGAGAACATGGTGCTTCCTCGACCGCTCGCGAGAAACTCAGACCGCTCTACCGCGTCGGGCGTTGCAAACATGACCATGTTCTGACGATACCAAGAGTAGACTCGAGAATTCGACCATATCCGGCGCCGGATCGGATCGAGAAACTCGAAGCCGTGAGATGTAAACTTCTGACACCAGTATTCAGTCCATTGCTCGTTGACGTGATCCTGCCCCCCCTGGCCCGGCAAAGCCGCAGCCCAGAGCACCGTGTCGCCATGCTTGCAAATCGACGCCACGAGCTGGTCCGCGGATTCGGGCTCGATGTGCTCCGGGACCTCGACGCAGACGATAAGGTCGAAGCGTCGCCCGAGATCGAACGGCTGTTGCAGGTCATGTTGCCGGAAATTCTCCTCCGGCACAAACCACTCGGCCGAGAAAGGAAGCACGTCGAGGCCGAGCACATCATGGACGCCGCTATCGAGAAGCACACGAAGCCAAGCACCGCAATTGCAACCAATGTCGAGCACGGAATTCGGTCGGCAGCCATCAAGAACGAACGGTAAGATCTCCTTTGGCGAGTTGAGAAACTCAGGTGATGGCGCGCTCGAGTGAGGCCGCTTTGCTACCGACATGATTTTGCCGCCTTTCAATCGCGAAAGTCACGCGCACAAGATGACGTCCGGCAGGATTGCAATACGAAGGAACGCATCGCAGCCAGATGTTCCGACGGCTGCATAGCCGTCTCCTTGAGCGCGCGGCACAGGGAACACTCTTAGTCCCGCCTCCGACTCGCCGCAAGCGCGCTTTCAAGGCCAGATTAGATTAGTATCAAATGCCATCGTTTAGCTGGATGTTGATTTTTCCTTCCGAGGCCGCGTGACCGTTGCCCCGGTTGAGTATCTAAGGGTGATCTTCCTGTTATCCGATGTATCCTCCGCCCCGTCACGCCCAGTTTTGCTGAGGCAATTCTGCCTGCGGCTAGCGAGGGCTTCCCCAATCCTCGTTTTTGCCCGCTGAGAAGCCGTAGAATCGCGGCTCGTCAGACTGGCCGAAACGAAGACCTCGTCCCGGATCATCCGCGCGCGTTTCGGCGATCAGGCGTGGGCTGGGCGGGCGAGGCCGTCGGCGATTCGCGCCATCACCAGTTCGAACATCTCCGGCGTCAGGCGCCGCGTGCTCGTGTTGTAACGCGACACATGATAGCTGTCGCACAAGCGCCCGCCGCCCGGCAGCGTATGCATGTCGCCGTGGCGGAAGCGCATGCGGCTTGGCGGGAGGCCGCTTGCCTTCAGAACGGCCGCATGCGCCAGCACGCCGAGTGCGAGCACCATGCGCAGTTTCGGCATCGCCGCGAGTTCGGCGGCAAGATAGCGGTTGCACTGCGTGACTTCGCGTGGTTCCGGCAGGTTCGCGGGCGGCACGCAGCGCACCGCGTTGACGATCCGGCAATTGCGTAGAACCAGGCCGTCATCGGGCTCGGCGCGATAAACGCCGGCGGCGAAACCAAACCGGATCAGCGTTTCATAGAGCAGCACGCCCGCGAAATCGCCCGTGAACGGACGTCCGGTGCGGTTGGCGCCGCGTACGCCGGGCGCCATGCCGACAATCAGAAGTTCGGCATCGGCGGGACCGAAACTCGGCACGGGTGCGTTGAACCAGCCGGGATTGGCGGCCCGGTTCGCGTCCCGATACGCAACCAGGCGCGGACAAAGCGGGCAGTCGCGCGCGGGCGCAATCGGCGCCGCCACATCCGGAGGCGGCGCCGCACGCTCCGGCAATGCCATCAGGCGGCGTCGTTGGGCTCGGTGAACGGATCGGCGGGCGTTTGCCGCAACGGCAGCGGCGAGCGGGGCCGGGGTTCCATCTGCCGCCGGGTGAATTCCGGCGCGATGTCCGCCAATTCGAGGAACTGATCCGCTTGTCGCCGCAATTCGTCGGCGACCATCGGCGGGCTGGTGCGGATGGACGACACCACGGAAACCCGCACGCCTTTACGCTGCACCGCTTCCACCAGCCGGCGGAAATCCGAGTCGCCGCTGAACAACACCGCATGGTCGATCTTGGGGCAGAGTTCCAGCATGTCGACCGCCACCTCGATATCCATGTTCCCCTTGACGCGTCGACGCCCGGCCGAGTCGGTGAACTCCTTGGCGGGCTTGGTGACCAGCGTATAGCCGTTATAGGCAAGCCAGTCCGTCAAGGGTTTGAGCGGCGAGTACTCGTCGGTCTCCAGCACGGCAGAGTAGTAATACGCGCGAATGACGTGAGCTTTCTTGCGGAAATAATCCAAAAGGTTGCGGTAATCCACATCGAAGCCAAGATTACGGGAAGCGGAATAGAGGTTGGCGCCATCGATGAATAGCGCCACCCGCTCGTTGGGGAGGAAATGCATAGGCTGGACCTTCCTGGGCCGGCATCCGGCCGAGATTAAATATGGTTGGCGCGGGCCAAAAACGCTTCGGCTCGCCAGCGCATCAACACCGCCTTCTCTTGCTCAAAATATGAGCGACGGCAAGCAGGACAGTGAGACTCCTTTCCTCCTATGATGGTCCTTCTCGGCATCGGCGCCAACCTGCCTCGTCCGGATGGCGCGTCCCCGCTCGCTTCCTGCCGCGACGCCGTCGCCGCCATCCGCGCCATGCCCCGTTACGCGGTGGGCGCCGTTTCCCCCTGGTACCAAACGGCGCCGGTGCCGCCGTCTGGACAGCCGCCCTACGTGAACGGGGTGATCCGGCTGGAGGGGCCGGCCGATCCGGAGGGATTGCTGGCCCGCCTCCATGCGATGGAGGCGGCGCTCGGCCGTGTGCGCGGCGTCGTCAACGCGCCGCGGCCACTCGATCTCGACATCATCGCGATCGGCGATCTCATCCGCACGAATCCCGCTCCGGTGCTGCCGCATCCGCGCGCGCACCTGCGTGCCTTCGTGCTGCGGCCATTAGCGGATGTCGCGCCGCATTGGCGGCATCCGATTTTGGGGCAA
>JAFAXA010000047.1 GCA_019241425.1 Acetobacteraceae bacterium
GCACCGAGCAAGGCGGCCAGGCAATCGCCGGCGCCGATCGCGCCGACATGCAGCACGGTCCCCAGATGGTCGAGATAGAGCCGGACATCCTTCAGCACCGCCTCCGCGCCGCCCGCGAGGATCAGCAGCCTGCCCGCCTCGGCCTGCGCGTCCGTTCCGAGAAGCGAGGCGTCGAGCAGGTGCACGCTGCGGTCGCTCAGCTCCGCCGCGATCCGCCTTGTGTTGGAAGGGTCGGACACGCTCAGATCGAGCAGCATGGTCCCGGCGGTGACGCTTGCCGCCAGGCCGGCGATCGTTGCGCCGGCCTCCGACGCGGTCGGCCGCAGGACCGCGACCATGTCGCAGCGTTCGGCGAGTTCGGCGAGGATCGGCGTCGTATGCACCTCGCCCCGCCCTTGGGCCTGATCGATCAACAGGCTGAGCCGCGCCGGGTCTTCGTCGCAGCCGAGCAACGGAAAGCGCGTCGCGAGCCGGAGCGCGGCGGCGAGACCCAACCCGTTCAGCCCGACAAAGCCGAGCGGACGCCCGTGAGCGGCGCTCCCCTCGCGCGGGCGCGCGCTGACCGGCGTCGCGTCGTCGCGGTCGTCGCTGGTGGTTTCCGACATGGGGCCTCCGTGGTGGCGCGCGGGAGGAGGAAACCGATCCCGCTTCCACATGGTTGCACGCTTTGGGGAGCGGCAGCGGAGGCAATCGATGGCGAAGCAGACCGGGCGGCAGAAGGAGATCGTCGGCCGCGTGATGCACGAGTTCAAGCACGGCGAACTGGAAACGGCGGGCGGGCGGAAGGTCCGCAATCCACGGCAAGCGATCGCGATCGGTCTCAGCGAGGCAGGCGCTTCCAACCGCGAGAGCGCGGCCGCCAATCGCCGGAATAAGGCGCGGACCGAGCGCAAGGAGCGCGCCGGCAAAACCGCCCGGCAGCAGAAGGAAGGACCGGCCCCGAAGCGGGCGACGACGAAGCGCGGGGGCATCGGCGGCAGGACGCGCGCCGAGCTCTACCGGGAAGCGCAACGGCGCGGCATCGGCGGCCTGTCGCGGGCCAGCAAGGCCGAGCTTGAGGCGGCACTCCGCCGCCGCTGACCGCTACGCCTCCCGATAGGACAGCAGCATCAGGCCGATCAGCGCCATGCAAACGGGCCAGATCCAGCCGGCGATCCGGCTGCCGGGCGGCCCGAGCCGGAGTTCCAACCAGCGCGACGCGCCGGCGACGATCGCGGTGAGCGCAAGCGGCGTGTGGGTCAGTTCGATCAGGAGCTGATCCTTGATGTTGGCGATGGCGTGGCTATGGGTCAGCAGCAGGATGCCGCCGAGCGCCGACAGCAGCGGAAATACCAGCGCGGCACGCCGGTCACCCCAGCCTTGCGCCCGCACCCGCCATTCGAACCAGGCAAACAATAGGATGAGCGCCACGAACACGCGGTGCTGCAGCACCTCGACATCGCGGAAGCTCGCGATGAAGTCCTGTTCGCCGAGCGGCCAGACTTCCGGGTCGGAGCGCAGGAACAGGAACACGGCGAGACCGACGAAGATCAGCGGCCAATGCCGCGCCCATCGCAGCCCCGCCTGGTTCAGCAGTGCGAGAAGGCCGATCGCCAGCACGAACAGGCCCGACCAGTGGTGGTTGTACTCGGACCACGCGATGTCGTCGGCGTTGCGCGGCGGCAGGTCGCCCGATCCCGGCACAAAGGCGGGAGGCGGCTTCGCCTCGTTCTTCGCCGCTTCCTGGTCGAGTTGCGCTTGCAGCGCCGGCAGCGCGAGCTGGTCGTGATCCGGCGACACGAGGCGGGGCCAGCGCGGCGCGTTGCGATCGGCGATTTCGGCGAGCGTGACGCGGTCTTGCGTGAGATCGACGGCGGGCGGCACGGAGGTCAGCGAGGCGGCGGCGAAGAAGATCGCGAGTCCGATCCCGACTTCGACCTCGGCGAAACGCTTCAGCCGGTTGACGGAGGCCGACGGGTCGCTCCGCAAGCGCTCGACCGCCAAAAAATTCATGCCGCCCAGGCCGAGCAGCATCAGGAACATGACGATCTTGGCGCCGACCATGACGCCGTAGGCGGTGCCGTAGAACCCCTGCGCGTCGCCGACATACAGCACGCTCATGACGACGCCGCTCAGCAGGATGCAGGCGACCCCCGCCATCGACACGCGGGAGAATCGGGCGCCGATCAGCCGGTGGGCGTCGCCGCCGCGAACCCGGGCGAGCGCCAGCAAAAAGCTCGGAATGCCGCCGATCCAGAGTGCGGCGCCGAGCTGGTGCAGGAAATTGACCAGCAGCAGGGGAACGCGCGCATCCAGCCGCGCCGCGGCGTGCGTCGTGAGTGTGGCCGCGGCGAGTTCCAGGACAGCGAGCAGGAGCAGCGCGGCGGGCGGGGTTCGCTCCGCCCGGGCGAACAGCAACGCTGCGAGCAAGGCCGCCGCGCCGGCCTTGACGAGGCCCGCCACCGCGAAATCCGCGCCCAGTGCGTTCGCGATCGAAAGGTCGACCGTGCCCACCAGCACCGCCGCCTGCAAACCGACGGTCAGCGCCTCGCACGCGAGCAGGGCGACGGCGCTCCACGCCGCCAGCCGCACGGTTCCACCGGCGATCTCGGCGCCGGCGGCCCCGAGCCGCGCCCGGAACGGCAGCGCCACCAGCAGCAGAAAGAACACGCCGCCCACCGCCAGCGACTGCGCGACGATGGTGAAGCCGTGCAGGACGATCGACAGATAGCCGAACAGGTCGATCAGCAGCGCCACGCTCAGGGCGCCCGGACGGTGAACGGCACGCTGCCGCGGGTGATGTGTCCGTCCACCGCCAGCACCTGCCAGCGCACCGTCTGCGCGCCGGGTTTCAGATCGACCTTGCTCAGCAGCACGTTGCCGACGCCGCCCCCCGCGACCGGGATCACGACGGTCTGGCTATCCGGGTCGGTGAGGGTGAGCCGCGACCGGCCGGAGTCGATCCGGCTGTTGAAGCGAAATTCCAGCTCCTGTGGCCCGCTGGCGACCGTGCCGTTGGCGGCCGGCTCGCTCGACACCAGGATCGCGTGCGCTTGACCGGCGGCGGGCAGGGCCAGAAGCATCGGCCCGAGAACCAAGCGGAGGCGAAGCACGAAAGAAGCCAAGATCGAATCCTCGAAGTCTACGGGCGGCAAGGGGCGCGGTTTAGCCCGCCGGCGCCCCGAGTGTCCAACTTCGGCCTTTACCGGTGTGGCGGCGGCCGCCGACCGGAGTAAGCTTCTGGTTTCTCCATGACGTGCCGACGGAGGCCACCTTGGACTTGGGGCTGAGAGGCAAGCGGGCGATCGTTTGTGCGGCGAGCAAGGGGCTCGGGCGCGCCTGCGCGATCGCCCTGGCGAATGAGGGGGTCGACGTCGTGATCAACGGCCGCAACGCCGATCTCTTGGAACGCACCGCGGCGGAGATACGGGACGCGACCGGCGTGCAGGTCGTCCCGGTGGCCGGAGACATCACCACGGAGGAAGGCCGCCAGGCGGCGCTGGCCGCCTGCCCTGCCCCGGACATCCTGGTGAACAACGCCGGCGGCCCGCCGACCGGCGATTTCCGCAACTGGAGCCGGGACGAGTGGATCGCGGCGCTCGACGCCAACATGCTTACCCCGATCGCCCTGATCCGGGCCGTCATCGACGGCATGATCAGCCGGCGCTTCGGCCGCATCGTCAACATCACCTCGGGGGCGGTGAAGTCACCGATACCGGAACTCGGGCTCAGCAACGGCGCGCGCGCCGGGCTGACCGGCTTCGTTGCCGGGCTGGCCCGGCAGGTCGCGCGCCACAATGTGACGATCAACAATCTTCTGCCAGGCCCGTTTCTCACCGACCGGCTCGACCACACGCTCGGTCACGTGGCGCAGGTGTCGGGACGCTCCTACGAGGAGGTGAAAGCGGAGCGCACACGCAGCAATCCGACCGGCCGGTTCGGCGACCCCGCCGAGTTCGGCAATGCGTGCGCCTTTCTGTGCGCGGCCTCCTCCGGTTTCATCGTCGGACAGAATCTGTTGCTCGACGGGGGAGCGTTCAACGCCACCATGGGCTGACGCCGTGCCCGCCGGTTCACTCCTCCGTGGCTTGGTACTCGTGGCGCTTTTGGCCGGACCCGCCCACGCCCAGAAATCGGCGGACACGCTGCGCGTGACCTGGCGCTCGCAGGTGACGGATATCGACCCCTACTACAATCCGCTGCGCAATGGCCTCGTGCTCGCCCTGCATGTTTGGGACGCGCTGCTCTATCGCGATCCGGAAACATTTCAGATCAAAGGACTGCTCGCAAGCGAATGGCGGTGGGCCGACGATCGCACGCTCGAGTTCACGCTACGCCCGGGGGTCACGTTTCATAACGGTGACCGGCTGACGGCGGATGACGTGGTCTACACGGTCAATACCGTCATTGCCGATCCGTCGATCTCGGTTCCGAGCAACTACCGGTTTCTTGCCGGCGCCGAGAAGATCGACGATTTGCATGTGCGCCTGAAGCTGACGCGCGTGTTTCCGGCCGCCATCGAATATATCGCCATGGTGCTGCCGATCTGGCCGAAGGCATACCGCGAACGGGTCGGGCCGGAGGCATTTTCGCGGGCGCCGGTCGGCAGCGGTCCGTATCGCGTGGCGAAGCTCGAAGGCGCCGATCGCATCTTGTTGCAACGATACGAGGACTACTTTCCCGGCAGCCCGAAGGGAAAACCCGCGATCGCCACCATCGACATCCACCAGGATCCGGTTCCAGGCCGGGATCTGGCCGATCTTCTGAACGGACGGGCCGACTGGATTTGGCAATACACGCCCGATCTCAGCTACACGATCACCCGCATTCCGACGCTGCAAGCCATTCGTTCCGAGTCGATGCGCTTCGGCTATCTCAGCCTCGATGCCGCCGGGCGGACCGGTGCCGGCAATCCCCTGACCAATCCGAAGGTGCGGCAGGCGATCTTTTTCGCGATCGATCGCGGCGCGATGGCACGCCAGTTCATGCAGGGAAGCTCGCGCGTGCTCGATGCGCCGTGTTTTCCGACCCAGTTCGGCTGCGATGCCGGCGCGGCCCGCCGCTATCCCTATGATCCCGATCACGCCAAGGCTCTGCTCGCCGAAGCCGGTTTTCCCGACGGTTTCGACACCGAACTGGTGACGTATGAACTGCCGCAGCTCGCGGAAGCGCTGCGAGACTACCTGAGCGCTGTCGGTATCCGCGCGACGATCCGGCACATGCAGACGGCCGAGGAAGTCGCGCGCGCCCGCGCCGGGCACAATCCTCTCGACGCCGGCGACTGGGGTAGTTTTTCGATCAACGACGTGTCGGCCGTGCTACCCTATTTCTTTGGCGGCGGCGACATGGATTACGCGCGCGACCCCGAAGTGCAATCGTTCATCGAAGCGGGCGGCTCGACCATCAACCCCGACGAACGGCGGCAGAACTACTCGAATGCCATCCGCATCATCACCGAACGCGCGTTCTGGCTGCCACTCTTTACATTTTCGATCACCTACGGCTTCACCCGCGAGCTGACGTTCAAACCCTCGCGGGACGAGATCCCGCGATTCTATCTCGCGATCTGGAAATAGCGGCAAACCGATGGTCGCCCCGCCGACCAATGGCGCGATCCTGGCGGGCGGTCTCGCCCGGCGCATGGGAGGCGGCGACAAGCCGCTGCGTGCAATCGGCGGAGCAACGCTGCTCGCCCACATAACGGGGCGCTTGCGGCCGCAGGTCGCGTCGCTGGTGTTGAATGCCAATGGCGATTCTTCGCGCTTCGCGTTCTGCGGCCTCCCGGTGGTCGCGGACAGCGTTGGCGGCAATGCCGGACCACTTGCCGGCATCCTCGCGGCGCTCGAATGGAGCGCGGCTAGCGCACCGGACACGCAATGGGTCGTCACCGTTCCCTGCGACACGCCCTTTCTTCCGTCCGACCTCGTTGACCGCCTCCACACCGCCCGCATCGCGGATGGCGCGATCCTCAGCATCGCGGCGTCGGGAGGGCGCGTGCATCCCGTCATCGGGCTTTGGCCCGTGGCTTTGCGGCGAGAGCTGCGCGAGGCAGTGCAAGAGAGCGGCATCCGGCGCGCCGGTGCATTCGTCGCGCGCTTCCGTTACGCATGCGCGGATTGGGAGGGCGAGCCCGATCCGTTCCTGAACATCAACACGGAAGCGGACTTGCAAGCGGCCGACCAGAGACTTTCCCTCAGATAACCGCCGCCGCGTCGGCCATCGTCGTCGCGATCGCCGCCGCGTCGTCGATCGGCAGCACGGGAATCAGCAGCCCGGCCAACTTCACGTCGGAGGCGACCGCGACGATCGCCGGATCGTCCGGATAGAGCGGCGGCTTGCCGACGGATTGACGCCGCACCTCGATCTTGGGATGAGAGTCGCGTTTGAAACCTTCGACGATCACCAGATCGACCGGCATCAAGCGTGCGAGCAGGTCGGGGAGGGCCGGTTCCGGCTCGTCGCGCAACTCGTGCATGAGCGCGAACCGCGCGGCGGACGCGACCAGCACCTCGGTCGCGCCCGCCTCCCGATGCACCCAGGAATCCTTGCCCGGCTGGTCGACGTCGAAGCCATGATGCGCGTGCTTGATCGTGGAAACGCGCAGGCCGCGCCGGATCAGAACGGGCAGCACCCGCCGGATCAGGGTCGTCTTGCCGGCGCCGCTCCATCCCGCAACACCGATGACCCGCACCGATCAGCTTGCCGGCGCGCCGATCGCGGGCACGTCGTTCGTCATTCCGGCCAGCACTTCGGCGACGTGCCGCACCTCGACCGGGCGGCCTTCGCGGCTGAGCCGCCCCGCCATGTTGAGCAGGCATCCCATGTCGCCGGCCAGCAGCAACCCCGCACCGGTATCCGCGACCGCGCGCGCCTTGTCCGTCACCATGCGGGTCGAGATGTCGGGATACTTGACGCAGAACGTACCGCCGAAGCCGCAACAAACATCGGCATCCGGCAGTTCGGTGACCGGAACGCCCATCGACCGGAGCAACTGCCGCGGTTGCTCGCGGACCTTCAATTCCCGCAGACCGGCGCAACTGTCGTGATAGGTGACGCTGCCGCCGCTCCAGCGCGCCGCGACTTCGCCCACGCCCATCACGTCGGTCAGGAAGCTCGTGAGTTCGAACACGCGCCCAGCCAGCGAGTCCGCGCCCAAGCGGAAATTCGGGTCATCGTCGAACAGATGCGGCATGTGGGTGCGCAGCATTCCGGCGCACGAGCCGGACGGCGCGACCACGTAATCGAAGCCGCGAAAGGCATCCAGGAACGCGCGGGCGAGCGAGGTTGCGGTCGCGCGGTCCCCGGCATTATAGGCGGGTTGCCCGCAGCAGGTCTGCACGCGCGGCACTTCCACCTGGCAGCCGGCTTGTTCCAGCAGCCGCATCGCCGCAAATCCGACGCTCGGCCGGTACAGATCGACCAGGCAGGTGACGAACAGGCCGACGCGCGGGGGCTTGTCAGTCATCATGCGTCACCGAAGCGCGATAGCTGATCATCGACAGCAACTCCCGGCGTGTACTCGGATTGTCGCGGAACGCGCCGAGCATCCTGCTCGTCACCATCGTCACGCCCGGCTTGTGCACGCCGCGGGTCGTCATGCATTGATGCGCCGCTTCGATCACCACGGCGGTTCCGCGTGGCTGGAGCACATCGTGCACCGTGTTGGCGATCTGCGCCGTCAGCTTTTCCTGGATCTGCAGGCGCTTGGCGAACGCATCCACCAGACGCGCGAGCTTGCTGATGCCGACCACCCGCCGATAGGGAAGATAGGCGACATGCGCGACGCCGACAATCGGCGCCATGTGATGCTCGCAGATGCTTTCCACGCGGATGTTTCGCAGCAATACGATCTCGTCGTAGCCGTCGGTTTCCTCGAAGGTGCGCTCCAGCATCGCCACCGGATCGTGAGCGTAGCCCGCGAACCACTCCGCATACGCGCTCGTGACCCGTTTCGGCGTTTCGAGCAGGCCCTCGCGGGCGGGGTCGTCGCCCGCCCAGCGTATCAGGGTCCGAACCGCCTCCTCCGCCTCCTCCCGGCTGGGGCGGCCACCGCCGGCCGGTGTCGCCGGCCTCGGCTCGCCCATCGAAAACGTCATCTCATGTTCCAGTTCAAGGGAGTTCGGGCCGCGCCCGACGCATCCCCGCAAGCCGCGCCTGCTAATGTACTTGGCCCCGCTGATGCGGGCTGTCGAGGCTGAAGGGGGGAATGGTCACGTCGAACGTTTCTCCGGAGGACGGAACGATCATGTGGTAGGCGCCCATCATGAAGCCTGATGGCGTGTCGAGCGGCGTTCCGGAGGTGTATTCGAAGCTCTCGCCCGGCTCGAGTAGCGGCTGCTGACCGACGACGCCGGCACCGTGGACATGCTGGACCCGGCCGTGGGCGTCCGTGATGCGCCAGGTCCGCCTCAGCAATTGGACCGGCATCCGGCCCCGGTTCTCGATCCGGACGCGGTAGGCCCAGACGAAGTGCCCATCCTCGGGCTCGGATTGGTCGGCCAGGAAGTTGGGGCGCACGGTGATGCAGACGCCGCGGGTCGTACAGACATAGTCTTCCTTCCCGGCCTTCGCCCCGGCGGCCGAACCGCCGGCCGTGCTACCGGCGGTCCGCCGCGAAATCCGTTCCGCCATGCCACGAGGCCCCCCGCACCGCGCGGCGGTTATCCAAGACCGATGTCCGCCGGTTGTCCAGGAGGCGCGCCGTTCCCATCGTCCGGCATCCGGCGGCACACTTTCCTGAGCGTGTCGCGCAACTGGCGCAAGGTGAACGGCTTGCGCAAAACGGCCGCGAGCATCCTCTCGGCGCCGCCGGGATGGGAAAAATCGGCGTAGCCGGTGGCGAGGACGATCGGTTGTGTCCATCCACGCCCACGAATGGCGGCGGTGAGTTCGAGGCCGTTCATGAACGGCATCGCGAAATCGACGATCAAGAGGTCCCAGTTTTCCGGGTGCTCGCCGAGCAACGCCAGGGCTTCGACGCCGCCGGGCACGTCGCAAACCCGGTAGCCCAGCTCGCCGAGCATCGCGGCGGTTGCCAGCCGCACGTCGGAATCGTCGTCGACGATCAGCACGCCGATCCCCGAACGGCTGGCGGGTCCTGGCGCCGGATGCCCGCCCACCTCGGCCGATTGCATCGCGCGCGGCAACAGCACCGACACGGTCGTGCCCCGACCCAGATCGCTGGCAATCCTGAGCGCACCTCCCGATTGCCGCGCCATGCCGTAGACCTGGCTAAGGCCCAGTCCCGAAAACCCCGGCCCCTTGGTGGTGAAGAAGGGTTCGATCGCCCGGGCGGCGGTCTCCGGCGGCATGCCCACGCCGGTGTCGCACACATCGATGCGCACATAGTCGCCCTCGTCGACATCGTCCTGGTTGCCGGCCGGAACCCATTCATTGGCCGTGGAGATCGTCAGGGTTCCGCCTTCGAGCATGGCCTCGCCCGCATTAAAGGCGAGGTTGAGGATGGCTGCCTCGAGCTGGCTGCGGTCGGCCATGGCAAGCCAAAGCTTGGGCGCGAAGGCCGTGACGACCTCGACCCGGCGACCGAGCGCCGACATCGCAAGGGTCCCGAGATCGGCTGCCAGAAGATTGAGATCGATCGGGCCGTTGGAAAGCCGCTGCCGGCGTGAGAAGGCGAGCAGGCGGGAGGTGAGCTGCGCGCCCCGCTGCACGGCGGCAATCGCGCGTTCGACCCAGGATTTCAGCCGTGGATCATCCTCGGGCAGGCGCCGTTCCAGCAGTTCCAGATTGCCGAGCACGGTCGCCAGCATGTTGTTGAACTCGTGCGCGACACCGCCCGCAAGCTGGCCGACCGCTTGCAGCTTCTGGGCGCGTTGCAGGGCGACTTCCGTGCGCTCGCGTTCGATGATCTCGACATGGAGACGGTTATTCGTCTCGGACAGCGCGCGTGTGCGCTCCTCTACGCGCTCTTCGAGCAGAAGTGCGTGACTCATCCGTTCGTCCTCCCGTTTTTTGAGAGCGGACACCAGTTCGTTGTATGCGGTCGCCAATTGACGGAGTTCGGTCGCCGCGACCGGGACCGGCGCGCGGGCAGAGAGATCGCCGCGCCGCCAGCGCTCGGCGGTTTGCAGCAACATCCGGGTTGGCCGGGTGATCCATCGCTGTCCCGACAACCAGGCAAAGGCGAACGCGACCGCCGCCGCCGCCGCGCGCAGTAAACCGCCGCGCCACATCGCTGCCTCGATCCCCGCGGTCGCGTCGGCCGCGTAGAAGCCGCTGGCAACGAAAAGCCCGAAGGGTGCGACCGTCGCCGGGACATAGCCGACGATGCGCGGCTGCCCCTCGCGGTCCGCCAGCATCGCGGTTCCGGCCGTTGCCGCGTTGACCAGCCCGAGCACGCTCGCCGCGACCGTTTTGCCGATCCAGTGTTCGGGATCGGCCGACCGGAACAGAAGCACGCCGTGCCGGTCGGCGACGGCGAGCGTTCGTCTGTCGCCGCCCTGGGCGTCGCCGTGCGAGAGCAGCGGCGCCAGCAGGTCGGGCAACCTACGCAGATCGAGCGCCGCGATCAGATAGCGGGGCGCGCCGCTTTCTGCTCTGTAGCGCAAAGCAAACGGCAGAAATGCATCCGACCCGTCGATCTGCGTGTAATCGCCGGTCTGAAATTCGGGACTGTTCGCCGCGTCCACCTGCCATCCGGCGTTCTGCAATGGCCCGGCGGGCACGCCGCCGGCCGAGCAGAGGACCTGGCCGGACTCGGTCGTCACCGCCATGAACCGGTACCGGGGCAGCCCGGCATGCATGTCGGCCAGCAGCCCGTCACATCCGGGCGCCGCCTCACGGAGCTGCGGTATGCGGGTGGCGGCGCGTGCGATGTCGTGTGTAGCGGTGACAAGTTGCTGCAGCGCGGCGTTCAGCAGCGCGGCTTCCTGGCGCGCCCGGTCGGCCAGTTCGGCCCGCCGGGCATCCCGCAGATCCGCTTCGGTGTAGAGAGCCGCTCCCAAGACGGGTAGCAGAGCCAGACAGACGAGAAGTGATAGGCGCGCCGTAAGCCGCATACTTTGGTTGATCCGCCTTTGGACAGCCCGTTTTGTCTTAGTTAGTAGGCTGGTTTCTTCGGACAACCTTAAGGGGTGGTTAATGGCTGTTATGCATCTCAAGGTAGTCAGGGGAGGGCGCTGGAAGATCACAAAAACGCGAGCTGCCCGCTCCTCACCACCTTGTTCATAACAGCGCGGACCAAGCCATGCGGACCCGATCGGTGCCGTAACGACGCTCCAAGCGGCGGATCGTGAAATGCGCGCGGGCGAGGCTCTGGTAGTGGTCGAGAAAGACGCTGTTGACGATCGCCGCCCCGGCCGCGCCGATGACGGGCGCCGCCTGTAGGGTGAGCTTCTGTGAGACGCGGATGCCGTACGACGCGGCGATCTCCGAAATCATCAGCATCAGCGGCCGCCCCTGGAGCACGAAACGGGCCGTCCAGTAGCGCAGCTCCGGGTCGGCTTCCTCCGTCCTGCCGATGATACCGCTGGTCGCGGCCGGGTGATCGAAGGCGAACACTTCGAGACAGGCGGCGCGCGCGTCCTCCCGCGTCAGATCCTCGCCCTCCTCGGCGGCGATGGAGGCGATCCGCCGCATGATGAGGAAGGTGTTCAGCGTCACGTCGGGCAGAAAACCGATGGCGCCGGCGAAGCCGCTCACCGCCCCCGATGCGGCGGCCACCATCCTGCCGGTACGGTCCGACAGACGCGGCACCCGGCCCTTGCGGGGCGTCGTGGCGACGCCCGCGATCGCCACCTCGAAGGCGCGCTTCAGCGCGGTCTCGGCGAGCTTTTGCCCCTTTCCGATCAGGCCGGAGGGGAGGCGCAGTTGCCGCAAGCCGAGCGCCGCCGCCGGCCCGAGCATGCCCGCGAGCAGGTCCGCCGCCCGCACGATGACGCCCCGGCTCCGCCGCAGCCGTTCCACCGCGGCGCGCAGGTCGGCCAGGTCGGCGGGATCGAAGTCCCCGTCCGTCAGGGCCGTGTCGGCGGGGGCGGTCAGGGCTCGTTCGCTCATGCCTTGCTCTCCGGTTTGACGGAGAACGCAGCGGACGCGGTTCGGATGTCCCGCTCAGCGCGGCCAAAGCCAGGCGGCGCCTCGCACCCCGGAGCTGTCGCCGTGAACGTTGCGCAGAATGGGCGTCTGCCAGTACGGCACGAGCGCAAGTTTCGCCATCAGCTTCGGCACCTCCACGTAGAGGTGGTCCATGTTCGACAAGCCGCCCCCGAGCACGATCACATCCGGATCGAGCAGATTGACGACATCGGTAAGGGCGCGGGCCAGCCGTTCGGCGTGGGTCGCGAGCGCCGCCCTGGCCGCGGCGTTGCCGGCTTCGGCCCGCGACGGGATGAACCGGGCGTCGCGCGCCGCCGGCCCGTCGCAGCTCCGGGCGAGCGCGGGCCCGGCCAGCACCGTTTCGTTGCAGCCGCGCCGCCCGCACCAGCAGGGAAAGTCGGCGCCGTTCTCACCCTGGGTGAACGGAAAGGCGGCGTGCCCCCACTCGCCGGCGATGCCGTTCTGGCCGTCGAGCAGCCGGCCGTCGATGACGACGCCGCCGCCGCAGCCGGTGCCGAGGATGGCGCCGAACACCACCCGCGCGCCGGCGCCCGCCCCGTCCACCGCCTCGCTCAGCACGAAGCAGCCGGCGTCGTTGGCGACCCGGACCTCGCGGCCGAGCGCCGCCGAGATGTCCGGCCCGAATGTGTGCCCATCGAGGCAGGTCGAGCTGCGGAGCAGGCGGGTACGCGGATCGATCCGGCCGGGAACGCCGATCCCGACATGGCCGGATCCGCCGAGCGCCGCTTCGGCCTCGCCCACGAGCTGGGTCAGCGCGGACATCGCCTCCGTGTAGACGCGCGGCGTCGGCACCCGGTGCTCGAACAGGACGCTGCCATCCGCCGCCAGGGCCGCCAGCTCGATCTTGGTTCCGCCGAGGTCAATGCCGATCCGGTACTCGGTCACGCGCCTGCCTCCTCTATGGGGAACGATCGCCGAAGCTCGCCGAGCAGGCCGGCGGTGACGCCGTGCCACTCCGCGCGCGGGCCGGCCGGGGATGCCGCCGGCAGGACGGGCGGCCGGTCGAGCAGCCGGCCGAGCGCGTCCGCGAGGCTGTCCGGTTCCGGATCGCACAGGATCGCGCCGGGCGCGCCCCCCAGTTGCTCGGCGAGGCCGCCGACGCGGGTCGAGACGATCCACCGCCGGGCCGCGATCGCCGCCGCGGCGACGCCGCTCTGACTCGCCTCACGATGCGACAACACCAGCGCGTCGGCCCAGGCGATCAAGCCGCCGACCTCGCCTTCCGCCACCCAGCGGTTCTCGACGGTGACGTTCGGGAGGCTGCGCAAGGCTGCGAGCGCGTCGCTTTCCGGCCCGTGCCCGACCACCCGGAGTTCGATTTCATCCATGCGCGGAAATTGCCGCAGCGCGTCCGCGAGCAGGTCGAGCCCCTTGTAGGGCCGGAGACGGCCGAAGGCGAGCAAGCGACGCCGGCCGCCATGGCGCCCCGCCGGCGGCGGCGGCGGCCCGAACACGAAGGGCGGCAGGGAGGCGAGGAACAAGCGCCGCCGCACGCCTGGAATCCCGGCCAGGCGCTGCGCGCGCAGGCGCTCGCCGACATGGGCGGTGAGCGCGATCAGGCCATCGGCGCGCAGCACGAGACGGCGCTGCAAGAGCATCTGGAGCGGCAGCGCGTCGCCCGGATGCGGGTCTGCGTCGTGCACGACCACGAGCATCGGCACCCGGGCCCGGCGCAGCGCCTCGGCCATCAGCAGGTCGAGCGGCCCCGGCATGGCGCAGATCGCCAGATCCGGCGCGAGCGCGCGCACGCGGCGGGCGAGCGGCCCGACCGCGAGCGGGGCCGTCAGCAGCCGGCGCGCGAAGCCGCCAAGGCCGGCATAGGTGGGCATCGGCAGTTCGCATAGGGGCGCCTCCCCCCCGGCCATGATTTCGGCGTCCGTCGAGAGCGAAAGCAGGACGGACGTCCCGGCGGCGAGCCGCAAGCTTTCGGCAAGTTCGACCGCAAAGCGCGGCCCGGCGCCCCGCTTGCCCCATTGCCAGACCAGGATTTTCACAGCAGGCGGAGGGCACGCAGCCCGTCCCGCAGCGAACCCGCGCCGAGCCGTCGCGCCGCCGCCTCCCGCGCCGCGCCGCCGAGCGCGACCCGAAGCTGCCGGTCATCCGCCAGCCGCCGCAAAGCCTCGGCGGCTTCCTGAAGGTCCGGCTCCGCCCACACCGCACCCTCCGCTTCGAATACGGCGCGCGGATCGGCGGCGGGCACCAGCCGGTAGCCGACCGGCACCGCGTTCTCCGCCGTCATGAAATCCATGTTGCCGGACCAGCCGGTTGCGACAACGGCCCGGCCGAGGAGCATCGCTTCGGCCGGCACGAGGCCGAACCCTTCGCTGCGATGGAGCGAAAGTATGATGTCGGCCGCCGCCGTCAGCGCGTGGCTGTCCGCCGCCGGCAGGGTGCGGGTTTCGAGTCGGATGTTGGCGGCCCCGGCCACCGCCTGCGCGATGACCCGGAACTCGGCCGGGAAATCGCCCGGGTTGCCGACCTTCAGCACCAAGAGCCGGTCCGGGCGGTCGCCGAACGCCGCGCGGAAGGCGGCGATCGCGCCCAGCGGGTTCTTGCGCGCGAATGAGGAGGCGAGACTGAAGGACGCGAGCACGACCACCGAATCGGGCGGCAGACCGAAATCGGCGCGGCCGAGCGACGACGGCGCTGGCGGCGCGGCGGCGACCGGGGGCGTGACCACCCGCACCCGCCCCGGCAGCAACGGCTCGATCGCCGCCGCCGTGAAATGCGACAGCACCCAGGCTTCGTGCACGAACGGCACACCGGCTCGCCAGCCTTCCGGCGCGACCGGCAACTCCCAGGCCCAGTAGCCGATCACCCGCCGTTTGCCGAGCAGCCGACGCGGCAGCTTCAGGAGCGCCAGCGGGAGAAACGGCGCGTTGACGTGGATCAACAGCGGCGCCGATGCCGGTGCGTCGGCGGGAAGCGACACCGAGCGGGTGTCGATCGCCGTTCCCGTATCGAGCTTCCAGCACGGTACGCCGAGCTGCGCGGCGCCGGCCAGCATCAGGCGGGCCACCTCGCCGAGCCCGGATGCACGGGACAATTCGCCCGCGACGATCAGCCCGCCGCCGGGGTCGAGCGGCGTGGCCGCGGGCCGTGGCGCCAGCAAGGCGGTGCCGCGCGCCAGCAGGGCGCGTCGTTCCCGCGCCGGGAAAGCGCGCCACAGGCGGTGCAGCGGGTTGAGCCGGCCCCGGGCCGCAACGGCGGACATCACACCCGGACCCTGCCGGGCGCGGCACACGGCGGCAAGGGGCCGAAATCGCAGCGTCGAGGGCGGTCCCTGTTGGTGGCCCGGCTTGCGGCTTGCTCCGAGCGGCCCCGCGTATAGAGTTACCGGCATGTCCCAAACACCCAGCCCCGGTCCGCGCTATTCCTCGGCGGAACTGCTCGACCGCTTGGTATCATTCGATACCACCAGCCGGAACTCCAATCTGGAGCTGATCGGCTTCGTGCGCTCCTACCTCGATGCGCATGCGATCGCCTATCGCATCAGCACGGACGAGACCGGACGCAAGGCCAATATCCATGCGACCGTCGGCGGTTCGGCGGATGGCGGTTTGGCGTTGTCCGGGCATGTCGACACGGTACCGGTCGATGGCCAGAGCTGGACATCGAACCCGTTTGCGGTGCGCGACGCGGGCGACCGCTATTACGGCCGGGGTACGGCCGACATGAAAGGGTTCGTCGCCTCCGCGCTCGCTTCCTTGCCGGACATCCAGGCGAAACGCTTCGGCCGTCCGCTCCATCTGTTCATTACGTACGACGAGGAAACGACCTGCAACGGCGCGCGCCGGATCATCGAGGACATCCGGCAGTCCGGCTACCGGCCGGAATGTTGCGTCGTCGGCGAGCCGACGAGCATGGCGCCCGTGATCGCGCATAAGGGCCGGCTCGTGCTGCGCGTCAGCGTGCGCGGCGCCCCCGGGCATTCAAGCCGCCCGAAAGGCGGCGTCAATGCGATCTACGCCGCAGCCGCCGCGATCACCCACGCCGCCGCCGAGGCCGACCGTTTCGCGGCCGAGGGACCGTTCGAGGACGGATTCGATCCGCCGCACACGACCGTTCACGTCGGAACGGTGGAGGGCGGCACGATCCTGAACATCATCCCGGAGCACGCCGCGTTCTCGATGGAATGGCGCACGGTCCCGGCCGATGACTTTCTCCAGGAAGTCGAGCGGTTCCAGGCATTCGTTCGGCGCTCGATCGAACCCGGGATGCGAGACGGACAACCGGATTCCGGCTTCACGTTCGAAATCGACAACTGGATACCCGGCCTTTCCTTGCCGCCGGATCATCCGCTCGCGACCGCCGTCAAGCATGCGGCGGGCGCCAACGCCTCCGGCAAGGTGAGCTACGGAACCGAGGCGGGGCTCTATGCGAAAGACGGGATCCCCACCATCATCTGTGGGCCGGGGGACATCGCCCAGGCGCATCGGCCGGACGAATGGCTCGCCCACAGTCAACTCGCGGCCTGCGATGCGTTCATTCGCCGGCTCGCCGACCAGTTGCTCGGCTGAGCGGGTTCAGGCCGCCTGTGAGGTTCCGTGGAGACGAAACCAGACCCGTCCATCGTCCCGCCGCCTTTTCCGCACTTCGAGGTGCGGCTGACGGCGCCCGACCTCGATCCCTGGCTCGCCGGAAACACCGGACTGCCCGGTTTCGTCACCCGCGATAGCGGATTGCCCGGACCGCATCTCGCGATCACCGCCCTCACCCACGGCAACGAGATCGCGGGCGCGATCGCCCTCGACCGTCTACTGCGCGACGATTTCAGGCCGGCGCGCGGACGGGTCACGTTCGGTTTCATCGACCTTGCGGCGTTTGCCCGGTTCGATCCGCGCCAGCCGACGGCGTCGCGTTTCGTCGACGAGGACATGAACCGACTCTGGGCGGAAGACGTGCTGGACAGCGCGCGCCGCTCCTATGAACTGGACAGGGCGCGCGAGATCCGGCCCTTCATCGAAACCGTCGACGTGCTGCTCGATCTGCATTCGATGCTGTGGCCGTCCGACCCGCTCTTGCTCAGCGGCTCGTCCGAGAAGGGGCGGCGGCTTGCGTTCGGGATCAGCGTGCCGGGGTTGATCGTCGCGGATTACGGACATGCGAGCGGGCGCCGACTGATCGACTATCACCGCTTCGTCGATCCGGACACCACCGCCGCCGCCGTGCTGGTCGAAGCCGGCCAGCATTGGGAGGTGGAGACCGTCGACACGACGCTTGCGTGCATTCGCAGCGCTTTGCGGCATGTCGGGCTCGATGGGCCGCAGACGGCCGCGCGTTCGGGGCCTGCGCCGGCCCGCTTCGCCGAGGTGACGACCGTGGTGACGGCCGCCACGGGCGCGTTCGCGTTCACGGAGCCATTCCGCGGCGGCGACCTGATTTCGGAGGCGGGCACGCTGATCGCGGTGGACGGCGCCACCGAAATCCGCACGCCGCACCCCGACTGCCTGCTGGTGATGCCCAGCCTGCGGCCGAGCCGGGGCCACACGGCGGTCCGCCTGGCGCGGTTCGCGCCCTAGCGCCCGCGCTTTTTTGCTTTGCGCCGCGCCCGACAAAAGAGAACATACGGGCGTTCGTCATCGGGGATTGCGCCTATGGGGTTCGGTCGCCGCTTTCTGGTCGTCGCCGTGGCGCTTTGGCCGCTCGCGTCCCGCGCCGCCGAGCCGGTGGACGTCGCGATGGTGCTGGTGACGGACGTGTCGCGGAGCATCGACGACGCCGAGTTCAACCTCGAAAAAACCGGGTATTCGACGGCCTTCACCAGCCCCGAAGTGCTCGCCGCGATCCGGGGCGGCCCGAATGGCGCGATCGCGGTTTCATATCTGGAATTCGCGAGCGCCGGGGAAGTCAAACAGGTTCTCGACTGGACGGTTATTCGCGACGGCGGCTCCGCCCAGAGCTTCGCCGACCGGCTGACCAATGCGCCGCGCTCTTTCTTCGGCCGCACCGCGATCAGCGCGGGCATCGACGCCGCCGCGCAGTTGCTGGCCGACGCCCCGCTTGCGGCTTCTCGGCGCGTGATCGACGTGTGCGGCGACGGCACCAATAATGCCGGCCGCGATGTGACGGCGGCCCGCGACGATGCCCTGGCGGCCGGCATCGTCATCAACGGGCTCGCGATCATCAACGAACACCCGATGTCCTGGACCTACGCCCACGTGCAGCCGCCCGGCGGCTTGGCCAATTATTATCGCGAGAACGTGACGGGCGGCCCTGGCAGCTTCGTTCTTGAGATCCACGAGTTCCGCGCCTTCGGCGACAGCATGATCCGTAAGTTGGTCAGCGAAATTGCAGGCATTGCGCCGCCGGCCGGCGGCGCGGTCGCGACCGCCTCACGCTGAGGCGACGGGCGGCGGCGGCGATCAAGCGTGCGCTCGGCGCCGCCGTGATTTCGGACGAGCAAGGGGTGACGCCATGGGCCTGCTGATCGACGGCAAGTGGCACGCGGACGCAGTGCAGCGGGAGCCCGCAAAGGGGGTGGCCGGACAGCCGGACGGCAGCTTCGTGCGGGAGGAAGCCGCCTTCCGCAATTGGGTGACGCCGGACGGCCGCCCCGGTCCCACCGGCCATGACGGGTTCGCGGCCCAGCCCGGACGCTACCATCTGTACGTTTCGCTTGCGTGCCCATGGGCGCACCGCACGCTGATCGTGCGGGCGCTCAAAGGTCTCGGCGACATCGTCCCGATTTCGGTCGTTCACTGGCTGATGGCCGAGAATGGCTGGACGTTCGAGCCCGGGGACGGCGTCATTCCCGATCCGCTGTTCGAGAGCCGCTATCTGCACGAGATCTACACGCAATCGGACCCGGATTACACCGGCCGGGCGAGTGTGCCGGTGCTTTGGGACAAGTTCACGCAAACGATCGTAAACAACGAATCGTCCGAGATCATGCGCATGTTCAACAGCGCCTTCGACGCTTGCGGCGCGACCCCGGGGGACTTCTACCCGCCGCATCTGCGGGACGAGATCGACGCCTACAACACCCGCATCTACGAAACGCTCAATAACGGCGTCTACGCGGCCGGTTTCGCAACCACGCAAGCGGCGTACGAGACAGCGGTCTGGCCGTTATTCGAGACGCTCGGCTGGCTGGAAGCGCGGCTTTCCGAGCACCGCTTCCTGTGCGGCGACGTGCTGACCGAAGCCGACATACGGCTGTTCACGACCTTGCTGCGCTTCGACTCGGTCTATCATGGACATTTCAAATGCAACGTCCGGCGCCTCGTCGATTATCCGTCGCTATGGGCCTTCACACGCGACATCTATCAACTGCCCCGTGTCGCGCCGACCGTCGATTTCGGCCACATCAAGCGGCACTATCACCTTAGTCACCGATCGATCAATCCGACGGGGATCGTGCCGGCCGGGCCGGACCTCGATTGGGGAGAGCCGGCCGCTCGCGCCCGGGATGTCGCGAAACTGCTGCTGACCTGAAGGCGACGGTCAGCGCCGTCCCGCGGCCCAATACATGAGCCAACGGGCGGGAAACACCCACGCGACGCCCGTGACCGCGAAATACAGTGCGGCACGCCAGCCCGTGCCGCCGAGATGATCTGCGAGGGTGACCACGACCGCAACGTAAGCGGCGAAACCGGCGAGGCCGGCGCAGCTCGCGATCCAGACGCGGCTCACCGGCGCGCGGAGCGGCGACGCGCGGGACGGCGGCGGGAGGTTGCCTGGGCGCCAACTCTCATCGTACACGCCGTGCCTGAGCTTCGCCGACGGTTCAAGGGGGTAGGATGGATCTGAAGGAGTGTATCCGCGGGATTCCCGATTTCCCGAAGCCCGGTATCCTCTTCTACGACATTTCGACGCTGCTGCGGGACGCCGATGGCTGGCAGGTCGCGATGGGACGCATGGCGCGCGCCGTTCGGCCGTATCAGCCCGACATTCTGGCGGGGGTCGAGAGCCGCGGCTTCCTGATCGCGGCGCCGCTCGCGCTCAAGCTCGGTTGCGGCTTCATCATGCTGCGCAAACCCGGCAAGCTGCCGGGGCAGACGGTGGGGCTCGACTACACCTTGGAATACAGATCGGACCGTATCGAGATGCAGGCCGACGCCGTGGAGAAGGGGCAGAAGGTCGTGGTCGTCGATGATCTGCTCGCGACGGGCGGCACGATGAAGGCCGGCATCGATCTGCTGCGAAGCAGCGGCGCGGTGGTGGCGGCAGTGGGGGCGCTCATCGAACTGGCGTTCCTGAACGGCCGATCCAAGCTCGACGTGCCGGTGGAGACGCTGATTTCATACGATCGGTAGTCGGGCTTCGCTTAGGTTTCGGAGGTCGGCCGCGCTGCCGATTGCGGGAAGGTAAGCCGCCGGTCGCCGTGCCGTTTCGCGGTTGAGCAGCCAGGGACCATCCATGCGCCGATGACGGGCCTCATCCGCCACGCGCCGTGCTATCGTTTTGGTTGTTCAACGAAAGCGGCGCACCCATGCACCTTCTCGGTATGTTCCTTTTCGCGGCGTTGTTTCTGCGGGTCGCCGCAGCGCTTGCCGGCCCGCTCTGCCTGATCTGGGTCGTGCTCTGGTTGACCGGCCAGTTCTGATCCGGAGCGGCCGGGCGGGCGGTTTCCTGCTTCTTCCCGGCCTGTCCGCCGCCCGCGCGTTTTACTTGACGGCGGCGACCGCGTCGCGTGCCTCGGCCGCGTGGGCCGGGCGGAACATCGGCGCGGCGTCTTCGGCGGCGCGGCCCAGCACCGCATCCTCGTGTCGGATGATCTGCCGCACCAGCTTCAGCGCTTGATAGCAGTCATCGGCTTCGGCGGCGGCCAGCGCCCGATCGAGGATCTGGCCGCCGAGCGCCGAGGTGGTCGCGGCCTTCCACTCGGCGACAAGGCGATGTGCATCGCCGAGGCCGGCCGCCCGTTCCTCGGCGGAACCGATATAGGCGCATTGCAAAGCGAAATAGATCCGGCGGGCCGGGCTGTCGGCCTGCTCCGGGCGCATGATCTGCTTGCCGAACAGGAACCGCGCCTTGGCGGTGAGTTCGATGCGTGCCTTGGTGCGAAACCGGATGGGCGCGCCGTTGATGATCATCATCTCACCCTGGCGCAGCTCGAGAACCAGATTGGACATGTATCTCCGTTCCGGTCGGGCCGGCGGCGTCGGGGTTGAAAGGCGGCTGGACGGTCGGCCACGGGATGTTGGCCGCCGGTGGTCTTACTCGCAGAGGCTAAGCAGCGTTTGTGGCACCTGGTAGGCAATCGGGAGCGCCCCGGCCGCGCGTTGCTGCCGCAATTGCAGCGCCCGCAGTTGAGCGGTCTCCTTCGGCAGGTCGGCATCGGTCAAAGAGGCGCGCAGGCAATCCCCGTTTCCGGGCCGCCCGTTCGCGGTGGCCGACGCGCCCGCCTCCGCGCGCGCATGCCGGGCAACGGGGCCCGCGCGCTCGTCGCTCGCGAAGGCGACACGGTAGCCGGTCGAGGCAGGCGTCGGCGCTTGTTGCAAGCCGGCGGGCGGCGTGCGAAGCGAGAGCCGGGTGACGATGTTGGCGGGCGGAGACAGGGCGTGTGATCCTATGTTTCCGAGGTCAAAGCATGCCCCGATTTTCGGCGACGGTTTCATTCTGGCGAGCCTGAATTAATGGCCCGTGAAACGCGCGCCCCGCTCCGGATCAGCAGAGAAATTTGGTCAGAGACAGGCCGCTAGCCGGGGAAGCTGACAGACGCTTGCATGATCCGGACGGCGGTTTCCAATCCGCTCATTGGCGATGATGTTTGATCGCCTGGCGCCCCGATGCAGCGTCTGCGGTCCGCCTGCCCCGGTTCGCGCGGCGATGGTTGCGCGCGCAGAAGAGCGCCCGGCGGTGCGGCCGGGGCCGCCTTGCTGGCCTCCTGGCGATTTGATACTCGAATTGCCGATGACGCGGTCGATTTGGCTCTTCGCCGCCCTGCTTCTCGCCGGCATGTCCGCCGGGGCGGCGGCGCACGAGGATGCCGGGCCCTGCGAGATCCCGCAGCAATTCGTCACCAGCGAGGACACGCTTTCGCATGTAGGCGCTGCCTTGGCCGCGAAGCAGCCGGTGGAGGTGCTCGCGATCGGGTCGGCGACGACGGTCGGGCAGGATCTGATGCCGCAGGGCACCTCGTTTCCGTATCGCATGATCGAGGACATGCGGGCGGCACTGCACGACGCCGATTTGCGCATCACGGTGCTGGGCGGGCGCGGGCTTGCCGCGTCCGAGATGCTCGACCTTTTGCGGACGGCGTTGCAGCGCCAGCATTTCGCGCTGGTGCTCTGGCAGACCGGCACGGTGGAGGCGGTGCGCGGCCTCCCGCCCGAGGAGTTTCGGGCGGTGCTGGAACAGGGGATCGACGCCATTGCGGCGCAAGGCGGCGACACGCTGCTGATCGACCCGCAATTCAGCCGCTTTCTGCAATCCCAGGCGGAACTGGAACCCTACGAGGCGGTCTTTCGCGAGGAGGACGCCCGGCGCGGCGTGATCGCGTTCCGGCGTTTCGACCTGATGCGGCAATGGGCGGAGAACGGCGAACTCGATCTCGAACATGTCAGCCGCGACAATCGTGGGCCGGCGCTCGATAAGCTGCACGGCTGTCTCGGCACCGCCCTGAGCCGGCTGGTGGTCGCGGCGGCGGCGGGGAGCGGCGCGCCGCATCCGTAGTCCGCAGGGTCGCGCAACTTTGGCCGACGCGATGCCTTTAGGGCGGCATGACCGATTTGCGACAAGGTACCGGACGGGGCTGGCCGGAGCGCGAGGAAGCCTCCCGCGCGATCGATCGCTGGGTGAGCGAGGATCTGACACGCCGGCACGGCGACGCGTGCACGGAAGACTTGCCGGATGGCTGGCTGTCGCTGATCGCGGCGGCGGAACGCGGCGGCGAGGGACGGCGCCGGGAGGCCCGATCGACCGCCTAGATCCGGCCTGTCGCACGCAGCCACAGCATCAGCAGGCCGTCCACCAACACCGCCGGGAGTTCGCGCCCGCGCCAGTACCAGCGCATCAGCAGCGCGTGAGAGGCCGGAAAGGCGGGCGGCGGGCAAGCCTGCGCGGCGACGCCCGCCAAGCGCAGCAGCATCAGGCAGCGCGGCAGATGGTAGACGCTCGTCGCCGCGAAGACCGGTCCGCAAAGGCCGCGTTCATCACGCATCCGGCGGATCGCCCGCACGGAGGACAGGGTCGACGTTGCGGTCTCTTCCAGCAGCACGCGGTCGGGGGGAACGCCGAGCGCGGCCAGCAGATCCGCCATCACGGAGGCTTCGGACGCACCGAAGCGGCCGACGGCGCCGGTGGGGACGTACCACGGGCTCGGCAGCCGGGCGCCGAACGCGGCGGCGGCTTCGACCCGGCGGCGCAAGGTTTGGCTCGGCGTGCCGTCGCGCCGGACGGCGGCGCCGAAGATCACGATCGCGGGCGCGTCGTCGCCGGCGCGCGGAGGCTCAGCCATGCGCCGGCTGCTCCCCGCGCACTCGCACGATTTCGACGCCCACCACGCACGGGCATACGTCGAGCTTCTCGATCCGCACGCTCACCCGCATGGCGCGCGGGTGCCGCAGCAATTGCGCGGCGATGCGCTCCGCCAGACTTTCGATCACGATCCAGTGGCCGGAGGCGGTGAGCAGCCGGATGGCGTCGAGGATCCCCTTCTCCGGCGATGACGGACCGCCATCCGGGAGGGCGAGGATGAGGGCGTCCGGCTCGAGTTCCAGGAGCCGCGGCACGTCCGGCGCTTCGAACGGGCCGCACAGGCCGGCGGCGAGACGGGCGGCGGCGCAGGCGCGAACGAAGCGGCCGATCGTCGCGACCGGCAGGCGCTCCGGGCTGCGCCCGCGGCTCAGATCCAGCCGCGCCCCGGCGAACCCGGCGGCGGCGCAGGCGCCGAGCCAGTCGGCAGGGTCCGCTTCGCCGGTGCCGATCGCCGCGTGGACGCTGCCGGGCGGAAGCTCCGCCGCGATCCGGCGACAGGTCGCCGCGGTCTCCGCGCCGTCGCTCACCGGAAGGATCACGTAATCGGCACCCTGCGCGAGCGCCTGGCGCGCGGCGTCGATCAGGGCGGCGACCGTCGGCATCGGCGGGATCGCAGCGCCCAGCGGACACCGCCCGCCGATTGCTTCGGCGATCGGTGCCACCCCTTCCGGGGAGGCCGCCTCGACGCCGTCCGCCCCGGCGGCATGCGCCGCGCGCGCCGCCTCGCGGCTGGCCACGCGGACGATCAGGCGGGTCAAGCGGGAACTCTGCGGCCCATGCGAAACCATGGCATGGGGAGGTTCGGCGCTCCACCGCCCCGGGGCGTGGTGGTGGACGGGAACATTCGGCAGAGGCTTGCGCTTACACGCGGCGCGGCCAATTCGGACCGCGTGCGGTGGCTGAACTTTCGGGAAGGCGGATCGTGGGAACAGAAGCAAGCGCGGCCGGCGTTTTCTCGGCGGCGGTCCGTCCGGTCACGCTGTCCGTCAACGGCGCAGATCGCGAACTCAGGATCGCGCCGTGGACGACCTTGCTCGACGGGTTGCGCGAGTATCTCGGCCTGACCGGAACCAAGAAGGGCTGCGACCACGGACAGTGCGGCGCTTGCACGGTTCTCGTCGATGGCGTGCGCATCAATTCCTGCCTCACGCTTGCCGTGATGCACGAGGGCGCGACCATACGAACGATCGAGGGTATCGGCGCGGAGGGTGCGCTGCATCCGTTGCAGCAGGCATTCATCGATCATGACGCCTTTCAATGCGGCTACTGTACGCCCGGCCAGATCTGTTCGGCGACGGGGCTGATCGCGGAGGGCCGCGCCCGAACGCCGGAGGAGATCCGCGAGCTGATGAGCGGCAATCTCTGTCGCTGCGGCGCTTATCCGAACATCGTCGCCGCGATCGAACATGCGATGCGGGTCGCGGAGACGGCGCCATGAACCGGTTCGAATACGCGCGGGCGAGCGACGTCGCCGAGGCGGTGCGCGCGCGCGCCGCCGATGCCTCGGCGCGCTTCATCGCCGGCGGCACCAACCTCATCGATCTGATGAAGGAGAACGTCGCCCGGCCGACGCGGCTGATCGACATCAACCACCTGCCGCTGCGGGGCATCGAGGACACCGACGCCGGCGGCGTGCGGATTGGCGCGCTCGCGACCAACACGGCGGTTGCCTATGACGCGCGGATCGAGGCGCGTTATCCACTGCTGTCGAGCGCGATCCTCGCCGGCGCGTCGCCGCAGCTTCGCAACGCCGCGACGACCGGCGGCAATCTGCTGCAACGGACGCGGTGCTACTATTTCTATGACACGGGCACGCCGTGCAACAAGCGCGAGCCGGGAACGGGCTGTCCGGCGATCGCGGGCGTCAACCGCATTCACGCCATTCTCGGCGCGAGCGAGAATTGCATCGCGACGCATCCCTCCGACATGTGCGTGGCGCTGGCCGCTTTGGCGGCGACGGTGCGAGTCACCGGTCCGTCCGGCGAGCGGGAGATCGCCTTCGCCGATTTTCACCGGCTGCCGGGCGACACGCCGGAGCGCGACACCAACCTCGGCGAAGACGAGTTGATTACCGCGATCGACCTGCCGCCGGAGGGTTTTGCCTCGAACTACTCCTATCTGAAACTGCGCGACCGGCTTTCCTACGCGTTCGCGCTGGTGTCGGTGGCGGCCGCGCTCACCTTCGATGGCGACACCATCCGCGAGGCGCGGCTCGCGCTCGGCGGCGTCGCGCACAAGCCGTGGCGCGACACGGCGGCGGAGGCGGCGCTCGCCGGCAAGCCGGCGAACCGCGCGACCTTCGAGACGGCGGCGGCGGCGTTGCTCGCCGACGCGCGCGGCTATTCCGGCAATGCGTTCAAGATCGAGCTGGCGCGACGGGCGATTGTGCGCGCGCTCTCGCAAGCGGCGGCGGGAACGCCGCAAGTGCAAACCGACAAGCGGGTGCGATGAGCATGACCTATCTCGGCAAGGCGGTTTCCCGCGTCGACGGACCGGCGAAGGTGACGGGCGCGGCCCGCTATGCAGGCGAGTTTCCGGTGCCGGAACTGACCTATGGCGTCGTCGTCTCCAGCACGATCGCGCGCGGCAAAATCACGCGGATCGACAGCGCGGCGGCGCTCGGCGTTCCTGGCGTCGTGCAGGTGTTCACGCACGAGAACCGGCCGCACACCGCCTATCTGAACCGGAGCTGGCGGGACGAGGTGGCGCCGCCCGGCGCGCCGTTCCGGCCGCTCTACGACGCCGAGATCCATTTCAGCGCGCAGCCGGTGGCGCTGGTGGTCGCGGAGGATTTCGAGACGGCGCGCTATGCGGCCTCGCTGGTGCGGGTGGAGTACGAGCAGGGGCCGCACACGACCGATCTCGAACGGGAGCGCGGCACGGCGTATGTGCCGCCGAAGAAGCGGAACGGCATCGCGCCGCCGCCGGACCCGCGCGGCAACGCGGTCGAAGCGCTGGCGGCGGCGCCGCGCAAGATCGCCCGCCAGTACGTGTCGCCGTTCGAGCACCACAATCCGATGGAGCCGTTCGCAACAACCGTTCTCTGGCAGGACGCCGGACGGCTCACCGTGTTCGACAAGACGCAGGGCGTCCAGAACGTGCAGTCCTACATCACGAGCGTGTTCGGCCTGAAGGCGGCCAACGTGCAGGTGATCTCGCCCTTTGTCGGCGGCGCGTTCGGGTCGGGCTTGCGGCCGCAATATCAGGTGTTCCTGGCCGTCATGGCGGCGACCGAACTGGAGCGTTCGGTGCGAGTGACCTTGACGCGCCAGCAGATGTTCAGCTTCAGCTATCGGCCCAACACCATTCAGGCGATCTCGCTCGGCGCGCGGCCGGACGGCAAGCTGCTCGCGCTCACGCATGAGGCGATCGGCAACACCTCGCAGCACGAGGACTACCAGGAAACCGTCGTCAACTGGTCCGGCCTGTTATACGGGGCAGAGAACGCGAGTTTCATCTACAAGCTGGTCAAGACCGATTGGGCGTCGCCCGCCGACATGCGGGCGCCGGGCGCGACGCTCGGCGTGTTCGCGATCGAGACCGCGATCGACGAGCTGGCCTACGAGTTGTCGCTCGATCCGCTGGCGCTGCGGCTCGCCAACTACACGGAGCGCGACGAGAACGACGGCAAGCCGTTCACCAGCAAGGAGCTGCGCGCCTGCTACCAGCAGGGCGCCGAACGGTTCGGCTGGTCGAAGCGCAACCCGGCGCCGCGTTCGATGACGGAGGGGCGTGAGTTGATCGGCTGGGGCATGGCGACCGGCGCCTGGGAGGCGCTGCACATGAAGGCGGCGGCGCGCGCCACGTTGCGGGCCGGTCCGATGCTCGAAGTCGCGAGCGCGACCGCCGATATCGGCACCGGCACCTACACCATCATGGCGCAGATCGCGGCGGAAACGCTCGGCGTGCCGATCGAGGCGGTGTCGGTGAAGCTCGGTGACTCATCCTTGCCGAAATCGCCGATCGAGGGCGGCTCGTGGACCGCGGCCTCGATCGGCGCGGCGGTGCAGGCGGCGTGTGAGACGGTGCGCGGCAAGCTGTTCAAGCTGGCGCGCGGCCTCGAAAACTCGCCGCTGGCGAATGCCGATATCGAGCATGTCGAGTTCGCGGACGGCACGATCCGGCTGCCCGGCGATCCGTCGCGCTCGGTGCCGATCGACCGGGCGCTGGCGGCGGCCGGCACGGAGGCGCTCGAAGCCGAAGAAACGGTCGGGCCGGGCTTGATCAGCTCCAGGCGCTTCTCCCGCAACACGCATTCGGCGGTGTTTGCGGAAGTGCGGGTGGATGAGGAGCTTGGCATCGCGCGCGTGACCCGCGTCGTCAACGCCGTCGCGGCCGGGCGCATCCTGAATCTCAAGACCGGCGGCAGCCAGGTGATGGGCGGCGTCGTCATGGGCATCGGCATGGCGCTGCACGAGGAAACGATGCCGGATCATGCACTCGGCCGTTTCATGAACCACAATCTCGCCGAGTACCACATCCCGGTTCACGCCGACATTCCAGCGGCGATCGAGGTGATCTTCGTGGAAGAGCACGATCCCGAGGTCAGCCCGCTCGGCGTCAAGGGCCTGGGTGAGATCGGCATCGTCGGCACGGCGGCGGCGATCGGCAATGCGATCTATCACGCGACCGGCAAGCGGGTGCGTGACCTGCCGATCACGATCGACAAGCTGCTGTAAGCCGGGCAAATAACCGGCATGAAAGCCGTCGGATACCGCGCCTCCCTACCCATCACCAAAGCGGAGGCGCTGATCGACTTCGACGCCCCGGTGCTGGATCCCGGCCCGCGCGATCTCCGCGTTTCGGTGCGCGCGGTGTCCGTCAACCCGGTCGATACGAAATTGCGTTCCGGCATGGCGCCCCCATCCGGCGAGACGCGCATTCTCGGCTTCGATGCCGCGGGTGTCGTCGAAAGCACCGGCTCGATGGTGACGCTGTTCAAGCCGGGCGACGAGGTGTTCTACGCAGGCGCGATCGATCGCCCGGGCAGCAACGGCGAATTGCATCTGGTCGATGAGCGCATCGTCGGCCGCAAGCCGTCCTCGCTCTCCTTTCCGCAAGCGGCGGCGATGCCGCTGACCGCGATCACCGCGTGGGAGCTGCTGTTCGACCGGCTCGGCGTGCCGTATGGACGGAAGGAGAAGCAGGGCGAGTTGCTGGTGATCGGCGGCGCGGGCGGCGTCGGCTCCATCCTGACACAACTCGCGCGGCGGCTGACCGGGCTTCGGGTGATCGCGACCGCCTCCCGGCCGGAAACGATCGCGTGGTGCCGGGAGATGGGCGCGCATGACGTGATCGACCACCGCCGCCCGTTGGACGAGGCGCTGGGCGAGATCGGGCTTTCCAACATTCCGTTCATCGCCGCGCTCACCGGGACGGAGAAGCATTTGCCGGTGCTGCCGAAGGTGATCGCGCCACAGGGCAAGCTCGCGGTGATCGACGATCCGAAGGTGCTCGACGTGATGCCATTTAAGCGCAAATGCGCGTCTGTTCATTGGGAATACATGTTCGCGCGCCCGGTGTTTCAGACGCGCGACATGATCGCGCAGCACCTTCTGTTGAGCGAAGTTTCGGAACTGGTGGATGCGGGCGTGTTGCGGACCACGATGACCGGCAATGCCGGGCCGATTCGCGCCGCCAATCTGCGAAGCGTGCATGCGGCGGTCGAAAGCGGACGCGCGATCGGCAAGACGGTTTTGTCCGGGTTCTAAACCGGCGTTCAGGGGCGGATGATCGCGCCGCCCGACAGCGGGCGCGGGGCGCCGGTGGTGCCCGGGAAGGTGAGCGGCATTCGGCGCGCGACGCGCACCGCGAGCAGCGCGAAGCATTGCGCTTCCAGCGCGTCGCCGTTCCAGCCGACCGACTCCACGGGTTCGACGGACCCGCTCAGCGCGCGGGCCAGCGCCCGCATGATCGCCGGATTGTGACGGCCGCCGCCGGTCACGAGCCAGCGTCGAGGCGGAAGCGGCAGCAGGTCGGCGGCGCGCAGGACGGCGCCGGCGGTGAAGGCGACCAGGGTTGCCGCGCCGTCCGCCGGGGTGAGCCCGGCGATGCCGCTGGCCGCCACGGCCCGCACGAACTGGAGGCGGTCCAGGGATTTTGGCGGCGGGCGGTCGAAATACGGATCGGCGAGGAGCCTGCCCAGCACGGTCTGGTCGGGCCTGCCAGACCCGGCGAGCTTGCCGTCGCGGTCGAACGCGGCGCCGGTGTTTTTCGCCGTCCAGTCATCGAGCAGCGCGTTGCCCGGCCCGGTATCGAAGGCGAGCAGCGCACCGTCGCCGCCGATCCACGTCACATTGGCGACGCCGCCGATGTTCAGCACCGCGATCGGCCGTTCCAGGTCACGGGACAATACGTCATGCATGACCGGGGCGAGCGGCGCGCCCTCGCCGCCCGCCGCAACGTCCGCCACCCTGAAATCGTGGGCGACGGGGAGGCCGGTGCGCCGGGCCAGCAGCGCCGCGTCGCCGATCTGCCAGGTTCGGCGGCGATCCGGCCGGTGCAGGATCGTCTGGCCGTGGAAGCCGACGATGTCGGCCGGTGTCGCGAGCGCCGCGACGGCGTCGGCGTGACGCTCCGTGAGCCGGGCGGTCGCGGAAAGCAGCGCCGGGTCGGCCTGATCGAGGCCGTCCGCCCGGTCGAGCAAGCCGCGGAGATCGGCGCGCAGCGCGTCGTCATAGGGCAGCGTCCGGGCCGGGCCGAACGCGGTTACGGTCTCGCCATCGGTTTCAAGGAAGGCCGCGTCCACGCCATCGAGCGAGGTGCCGCTCATCAGCCCGATTGCCCGCATTTCACCTCCCCCGCCGGTCTGTGATAGGCCGCACCCCTCCCCTACCGGACGTGCCGCCATGCCGAGAAGCGATTTCCTGCAGGAAGCCATCGAACGCGGCTTCGTGCATCAATGCACGGACGCCGAGGCGCTGAACGCGGCCCTCAGCGCCGGGCCGGTGCCGGCCTATATCGGCTTCGACTGCACGGCGGACAGCCTGCATGTCGGCAGCCTGGTGCAGATCATGCTGCTTCGGCTGTTGCAGAAACACGGGCACAAGCCGTTCGTGCTGCTCGGCGCCGGGACGACGCGCATCGGCGATCCGAGCGGACGCGACGAAAGCCGGCAGATGCTGACGGACGACGCCATCGCCGCCAACATGCGCGGCATCCGGCGCGCGTTCGAACCGTTTCTGCGCTTCGGCGACGGCGCGTCGGATGCTGCCGTGGTGAACAACGCGGACTGGCTCAATGCGCTCGGCTACATTCCGCTGCTGCGCGAGGTCGGCACGCATTTCACGATCAACCGCATGCTGACATTCGACAGCGTGCGCCTGCGCCTCGATCGCGAGCAGCCGCTGACCTTTCTCGAATTCAACTACATGATTTTGCAGAGCTACGATTTTCGCGAACTGCTGCGCCGTCATGGCGTGCTGTTGCAGATGGGCGGTTCCGATCAGTGGGGGAACATCGTATCTGGTGTCGAATTGTGCCGCCGCACCGACGGCAAGCAGGTTTTCGGGCTGACCAGCCCGCTGATCACGACCGCATCGGGCGCGAAGATGGGCAAGACGGCGGAAGGCGCGGTTTGGCTGACGGCGGATCGTGTGACGCCCTACGACTACTGGCAATTCTGGCGCAACGCCGAGGACGCCGATGTGGGCCGGTTCCTGCGCTTGTTCACCGAGTTGCCGTTGGATGAGGTGAAACGGCTGGAGTCGCTGGGCGGCGCGGACATCAACGAGGCGAAGCGGACGCTTGCTTACGAAGCGACCAGGCTTGCGCACGGGGAGAATGCTGCGTTGGGTGCGGAGCAAACAGCCAAGCAGATCTTCGCTGGTGCCGCCGACGCGGCGGTTGGCGCGGGCGCTCTCAACAGCGAAGGTGTTGTTGTCGCTCTGCCGGATTTCGAAGCTGGAAAGCCGGCGTTTCAATTGTTCGTTGCGGCCGGACTCGCGGAGAGCAACGGCGAGGCCCGGCGGCTGATTCGCGGCGGCGGGGCGAAAGTAAACGACCAAACGATCACCGACGAGATGCGCCTGATCTCGTCCGCCGATGCGGTTGGCGGCTTCGTCAAGCTTTCAGCGGGACGAAAACAGCATCGGCTAGTCAGGGCGGCTTGAGCGGCGCTTTATGGCGCGGCGGTCAGGAATCGGGCGCAACGTTCGGCTTCTCCACCCATTCGCGGAGTTGCGCGAGGCTGAGCATTGTTCCGTGCAGGGACGGCCCGCGCAGCATGTGGCAGGGCTGTCCGGGGTCGCCGAGATGATCGAGCACGGCCAGCGCCGCATCGAGTCGGTCGGTGCCGCCGTAGAGGCTGACGGTGATGACCGTCGGAATGCCCGCGGCGCGTGCGGAGAGGAGGCCGTTTTCCGTGTCCTCGATGGCGATGCACTCCTCCGGTCGCAGGCCCAACCGCGCCAGCACGAAATGGTAGATGTCGGGCGCAGGTTTTTTCGCGGGCACGCAGTCGCCGGCGCCGATCACCGCGAAGCGCTCCGGTCCGCGTTCGCCGAGCGTCGCGCGCAGCAGCGCCTCGACATTGGCCGGGGTCGTCGTGGTTGCGATTGCCACTGGTAGACGCGCCGCCTCCGCCTCGTCGAGCAGCCGGGCGACGCCTGGGCGGAGAGCGAGCAGGCCCGCCGCGACCGCATCGGTGTAATGCGCGGTTTTGGCGGCGTGCAGTTTGGCGATCGCTGCCGCATCCAGCGCCGGTGCCGCGCCGTGCGCCCCGATGTAGTGCGCAATGCGTTCCTTGCCCCCGGTCACGTCGAGCAAGCGAGCGTAGAGTGCGCGGTCCCAGTTCCAGCCGAGACCGGCATCGGCGAACGCGCGATTGAACGACTCGCGATGCAGTTCCTCCGTTTCCGCCAGCGTTCCATCCACGTCGAAGATCAGGGCACGGAGCGGCATGGGCGTTCCCGGAGATGGGTCGTGGTTGGGGCGGGCTCGGATGCGAACGGCATAGGCCGGCCCCAGGCTGCTGTAGCCTCCGGGCGGGCCGATTGCCAGCATCGGGCGGCCCCCGCTTGCGAGCCCGCAGCCCGGGCCGCGCCGTACCGGGCGCGAAACTAATTCTTGCCGCGCGCAATGGTTGTGGAGATTCTTGCGGCGTGATCGCCGCTGCCCTTCCTGTCCAGAGCCTGACCGAGCGCTTCGCCTTTGCGGTCGAACTGGTGCTGCGGGGCTTTTCCCTCAGCCTGCCTAGGAGCCGTGAAGTGGGGCCGCTGGCGCTCGGCACGTGGAACCGGCTGAAGCGGCTGGTTGCGCGATTTTCCGCGCTGGTCGCCGCCGTCGAGGCCGGGCGGTTTTCCAGCGCCCGCCGCACCCAAGCCGCCTTGGGGCGGCACCCCCGCGTGGTGTCGCCGGAGTTCCGGAGCCAGCCTGAGGCGTCGGTCCAGGTCGCGAAAATCCCGATGCCGACGGCGTATGGCTGGCTGCTGACCCTGGCGCCCGAGTTGAACACCAGAATCGGCCGCGCCCAGATCGAGACGCTGCTCAGCGACCCGGCGCTCCTGGCGCTGCTCGCGCAGGCACCGCAGGCGGGCCGCATCCTGCGCCCGCTTTGTCACATGCTGCGGATCCCGTTGCCGGACTGCTTGCGGCTGCCCCCGCGTCACCGGCGGCCGCGCCTCGCCCCCTCCGGCGAGCCGAAACCGGCGCGGGAGCCCCGGCGGTCAAAGCCGGGATGGCTGCGCTGGCCGAAATCGCCGCCGCTGCCGGGGATGGAGCGAACGCCCTGCTCCCCGCCATTCTGCCGCACCGGGGCCGGACCGCCCGGCGACTGACCGGACCGCGGAACGAAGAGGGTGTAAGGTGCAACTGGAAGGCTCGTGCCATTGCGGGAAGGTGCGCTTTCGGCTCGCGAGCGCGCATCCCTACCCCTATCAGCGCTGCTACTGCTCGATCTGCCGCAAGACTCAAGGCGGCGGCGGGTACGCGATCAACCTGTCCGGAGACGCGAAGACGCTGCGCGTCACCGGCAAGCGGCATATCGCGATCTACCACGCCAAGCTGCGCGGCGGTCCCGGCGAGCGCGCACGAACCAGCACCGCCGAACGGCATTTCTGCTCCCTTTGCGGATCGGCGCTCTGGCTGTTCAGTCCGGAATGGCCGGATCTGGTTCACCCCTTCGCGTCCGCGATCGACACGCCGCTGCCGGTGCCGCCCGAGCACACGCATCTGATGCTGGCATTCAAGCCGTCCTGGGTGGAGGTTCGCGCGACCCGGGCGGACACGCAGGCCGACACCTATCCGGAGGAATCGATCGCCGACTGGCACGAACGGCTGGGCCTCGCCGACCCCGGCTGAAGCCCAGGGGGCACGGCCCGGCTCAAAACGGCTTCAGCAGCCGGTCGATGTAGTCGAGTTCCTGTTGCGGGCGGGCGCGGTCGGCGCCGCGGCGGCGCAACTCCTCCTGAATGGCGCGGCCGCGCTGCCGTTCCATCTCCTCCGGCACCTTCACATCGCTCCCCTCATCGGCGCCGGACGTGCCCTGCCCCACCTGCCGCCCCAGCGGATCGCGGCGGCCCTGGCGGCCGCGCTGGCCGGGGATGGTGCCCTGGCTGCCATCCTCGCCGTCACTGCGCCCGTCCTGCAACGAGAAGCCGGTGGTGCCGCCGGGGTCGCCGTCGTCCCCCTCCGCCTCGCCGGGCTGGCCCGGTCCGAACTGCTTGGCCATCGCCTCGGCCATCTGCTGGCCGCCCTTCTGCAACGCCTCGATCGCTCGCCCCTGGGCGCTGCCCGCCTGCTCGTCCTGGCCGTTCGCCAGCGCCTCTCCCGCCTCGCGCATCGCCGATTCGGCTTCCCCGAGGCTCGGCGGCACCTGCCCGGTCGCGTCCCCGAATTGCTGCATCAGTTCGCCCAAGGCACGCCGCAACGCTTGCTGGACCCGCCGGTCGGCCTCCCGCTGGGCAGCCGGATCGCCGCCATTGGCCTCGCGCCCGGCATTCGGCTTGGCCCGCGACGGCGGCGTCCGGCCGGCGGATGGCTGCTCCGCCCCGTTCTGGCGGCCCTGCGCGTGGTCGAGCAGCCCGCCCTCGCGCCCGACCATGTCCTGCAACGCGCTCTGCCCCTGCCGGGCCTTCTGGCGCTGCTCGGCGTTGCGGCGCTGCTCGCCGCCGCGCATCGGCCGGCCGTTGCGCAAGCGGTCCAGCATCTGCTCGAGTTCGGCCATGCGCCGCCGCGCCTCGTCGAGCTTGCCCGCGCGCGCGGCCTCGCGCGCCTCCTCGGCCATCCGTTGCAGATCGCGGCTGCTGAGCTGCGGGGCGTTCGGGTCGTTCGGCGCCACCGCGTTCTCCCGCCGCGCTTGTTCGGCGAGCGCCTCCATGTGGCGCTGGATCGCGTCCTCCAATTGCTTCAAGCGCTCCTCGAGATCCTTGGACGCCTGATCGCTCGGCGACTGGGTGGCGCGGTCCATCGCCTCACGCACCGCCTCCCGCGCCCGTTCGAGCGCGCGCGCGGTCAGCTCGGCCGCGCCCTCCTCGAGATGCAGCGCGAGGTCCCACATCCGCGCCTGCGCCTCCGGCACCGCATCGGCCCCGCGCTCCCGCACCAGCAGGGCCGAGATCGCGGCCAGGTTCAGGAAGGCGGCGGAATCGTCGCCGAGCAATTCGGGGTGCTGCAACAGGTCGTTGACGGCGCCAATCGCCGGGTCCCGATCATCCGGATCGAGGCTGAGGGACTTGCGGGCCGCGACCAGGGCGCGCGCCGCCGGGTTCTCGAACGGCCGCTCCGGGAGCGTGAAGCGGGCGTCCTCGCTGGTTGCCGTTTGCCCGGCGGCGTCCCGCGCCACCAGCCGCGCAGTCACCTCCAGCCCCGCCCAGGGGTGGGAGGTGAAGTCCTGCAGGCTGACCCCGTGCGCCTCGCGCGCCGCGGTCGCGGGAACCGGGATCGCGACGGTCAGCGGCGGCGCGTGGGGGCGCGCCTGCAGGCGCATCTCCGCTTGCAGCACGGTGACGCCGTAGTCGTCGCCGGCCCGCCAGGGCAGCCGTGTTTGCAGGGTGCGGGGCGCCCGCCCGGGCGGTTCGGCCCAGGCGACCACCGGCGGTCGGTCGGGAATGACCGTGAGCTGCCAGGAGGCAAGGGCGTGCCCCTGACGGCGCAGGTCCACGATCCCATCGGCGGCCAGATCGGTATCGGCCTGGAAGCTCAGGGCGTCGAGCTTGCGCAACGGGGACGGCTTGCCCGCGATCGCGAGGGTCGGCTCGCCCTCGCCGCCGGTGACGCTGATCGTGAGGTGGGAGCCGGCCGGCACCCGCGCCGCCCCGCCCTCGG
>JAFAXA010000084.1 GCA_019241425.1 Acetobacteraceae bacterium
GGTGCCGGCGGTGTAGAGGGGTGGGTGCTCGACCAGCCAGACCAGCTCCGGCGCTGCGCCGGCGCGAATGGCGGCAAGGCGGTCCTGCATGGCGGCAAGCGCTCGGTCATAAGGGAGCGGGCCTTCGTGGGTGACCCACTCGGGACCGGTTTCGGCAATTGAAGCGCTGTCGTTCATCCGCTATACCCCGCCGGCTGTCTCTACCACGGTGCGGTCGTGGCGGAATGGTAGACGCGCAAGCTTGAGGTGCTTGTGGGGGCAACCCCGTGGAAGTTCGAGTCTTCTCGACCGCATTCCGCTGACCGGCACACCCGCTCTTTTCTCCTGATTGCCAAAGCCCGGCGCCCCTCCCATCCTGCGCCGAACGCGGGGAGGCAAGTGGGATGGACGAAGATTTCCGGAAGGCGGCACTCGATTACCATCGCCTCCCGAGGCCCGGAAAGCTCGCCATCGAGCCGACCAAGCGCATGGCGACCCAGCGCGACCTGGCACTCGCCTATTCGCCCGGCGTCGCCGCCGCCTGCCTGGAAATAAAGGCCGACCCGCACGCGGCGCTCGATTACACGGCGCGCGGCAACCTGGTCGCGGTCATTTCCAACGGAACCGCCGTTCTCGGCTTGGGCAATATCGGCGCGCTCGCCGGCAAGCCGGTGATGGAGGGCAAGGCGGTTCTGTTCAAGAAATTCGCCGGCATCGACGTGTTCGACATCGAGGTGGACGCGGCCGATCCGGCGACGTTCTGCAATGTGGTCGCGGCGCTGGAGCCGACCTTCGGCGCGATCAACCTGGAAGACATCAAGGCGCCCGAGTGCTTCACGATCGAAGCCGAATTGCGCCAGCGGATGCGCATTCCGGTCTTTCACGACGACCAGCACGGCACGGCGATCATCGTGGCGGCCGCCGTTCGCAACGGCTTGCTGCTGCAAGGCAAGTCTCTCAGCGACGTGAAGCTTGTCACGTCCGGCGCGGGCGCGGCGGCGCTCGCCTGCGTCGATCTGCTCGTGAGCATGGGCGTGCGCGCGGAAAACATCACGCTGACCGACATCAAGGGCGTCGTCTATAGGGGCCGCGAGCCGGACATGCCGCCGAACATGGCGCGCTACGCCCGCGACACCGATGCACGCACCTTGAAGGACGCGCTGCCCGGGGCCGACGTATTTCTCGGCCTGTCGGCGCCCGGCGTGTTGAAGCCGGAATGGCTGCCGACCCTCGCCGACAAGCCGCTGATCCTGGCCCTCGCCAATCCGGACCCCGAGATCACGCCCGAACTGGTGCACGCGACGCGGTCCGACGCGATCGTTGCGACCGGGCGCAGCGATTACCCGAACCAGGTCAACAATGTGCTCTGTTTCCCGTTCATCTTCCGGGGCGCGCTCGACGTCAATGCGACGACGATCAACGAGGCGATGAAGATCGCCGCCGTGGAGGCGATCGCCGAACTCGCCCGCGTGGAGGCGAGCGAAGTGGTCGCGGCGGCGTATGGTGGCGCCGCGCCGGTGTTCGGCCCCGACTACATCATTCCGAAACCGTTCGACCCGCGGCTCATCCTGCAGATCGCACCCGCGGTCGCGAGCGCCGCCATGGCGACCGACGTCGCGCGCCGGCCGATTGGCGATTTCGCGGTTTACCGCGAGGAGCTGGAGCGGTTCGTGTATCGCTCCGGACAGCTCATGCGGCCGGTGATCGAAGCCGCGAAGAAGGATCCGAAGCGGATCGTGTTCGCGGAAGGCGAGGACGAGCGGGTGCTGCGCGCGGTGCAGACCCTGATCGACGACGGCTCGGCGCAACCGACGCTGCTCGGGCGGCGGGAGGTGATCGAAGCCCGGGTGCGTGAGATGGGGTTGCGCATGTCGCTCGATCGCCAGGTTCGCGTGCTGGATCCGGCGCGCGACGAAGCGCTGTTCGGTCCGCTGAAACAGCAATATCAATTGCTGTCCGGCCGGCACGGCACGACGCCGGTCGCGGCGTCTCGCCACCTCGTCACCCGCCCGACCATTGCGGCGGCGATGCTGCTGCAAGCGGGCGAGGTGGATGCGGCGATTTGCGGTGGCAACGGCGATTGGTGGCAGCAGGTCCAGAATATCCTGCCGATCATTCCGCGAAGCGCCGACGCGGCCCGCATCTACGCGATGTCGGTGCTGATCCTGCAAACCGGTACGCTGTTCCTGTGCGACACCCACATGCTGGTGGACCCGACTGCGGAGCAGGTTTGCGAAATGACGTTGCTGGCGGCCGCCGCCGTTCGCGAGTTCGGCATCGTGCCGAAAGCGGCGCTGGTGTCGCACTCGAGCTTCGGCGCGAGCGATTCCGGCAGCGCGCGCAAGATGCGGGCGGCGCTGAAGCTGATCCGCGAGCGCGCGCCCGATCTGGAGGTCGACGGTGAAATGCACGCGGACGCCGCGCTGTCCGAAGCCATCCGCGAACGCGCGGTTCCGGACAGCCGGCTCTCCGGCACCGCCAATCTGCTGATCATGCCCACCCTGGACGCGGCCAACATTTCCTTCACGCTCGTGAAAGCGGCGGCGGACGCGCTGCCGATCGGTCCCATGCTTCTCGGCATGTCGAAGCCGATCCACGTGCTCGTGCCCTCCGTGACCGCGCGCGGCATCGTCAATCTGAGCGCGCTCGCGGCTCTGGAAGCACAGGCAGTGGCGGCGAAGGGCGGCGGAGGCGAGGGCGCCGCGAGCGGGACGGCCGCGGTTTAGAGGCCGTGCCCCATGCTGATGCTGCTGCTCGGCGGCGCGGCCCTGCTGCTGTTCCTCGGCGGGTTGCAGGCGTTCAGCCGTGCGTCCGTGCAAACGGTGAAGTCGCTGCTGGCTTGGATCGCGGCGCTGGCCGGGCTCAGCCTGACGCTGCTGCTCGTGCTGTCCGGCAAGGGGCCGATCGCCTTCTTTGCTCTCACACTCGTGTTCCCGCTCCTGCGCGACTTCCTCGCGAGCCGGGTGAACGCGCAGCGAGGGCCGCAGCCGGGGCCGCGACGGCGGCCGGGTTCGCCGCCCATGAGCGCGGCAGAGGCCCTGGAAGTGCTGGGCTTGCGGCCAGGCGCGACCGCCGACGAGATCCGGGCTGCGCATCGCCGTCTGATGCGCGCCGCCCATCCGGACGGCGGCGGTTCCGATTGGCTTGCATCCCGCATTAACCAGGCCCGTGACATCCTGCTCGCCCGAGCGCGCTGAACGGCCGGGCTATTAGCGGTTGCAGCATCCGCTCTCGCATGCCACCACTTCGCCCGATTTCGGCCTATGCTCACGCACCGCTCGCCGGATGGCGGCCGAAAAAGGAATGTTGCGAGTGATCAAGGCTCTCAAAAAGGCTGTGCTGCCGGTCGCCGGCCTGGGCACACGCTTCCTGCCGGCAACCAAATCGTTGGCTAAGGAGATGCTGCCGGTCGTCGACAAGCCGCTGATCCAGTATGCGGTCGAGGAGGCGCGCGCGGCGGGCATCGAGCAATTCTGTTTGATCACGGGACGCGGCAAGACCGCGCTGGTCGAGCATTTCGATATCGCGTACGAGCTTGAGCGGACGCTGCAGGAAAGGAACAAGGAAGCCGAGATCGCGATGCTGCGCGCGGTGGCGGTGCCGCCCGGCGCGATCATGACCGTGCGCCAGCAGGTGCCGCATGGCCTTGGGCACGCGATCTGGTGCGCCCGCGCATTCATCGGCGACGAGCCGTTTGCAGTGATGCTTCCGGACGATCTGGTGCTCTCCGACACGCCATGCCTGAAGCAACTCGCCGACGTGTATTACGAGACCGGCGGCAACGTGCTCGCGGTCACGGAAGTGCCGCGCGAGCACAGCCATCGCTACGGCATCCTGAAGATCGGGTCGGATGACGGAAGGATGGTGGAGGTCACCGGCCTCGTCGAAAAGCCGAAACCCGCCGACGCGCCCTCCAACCTGTCGATCATCGGACGCTACGTGCTGCTGCCGCAGGTGCTCGAACATCTGGCCCGCATGGAGCGCGGCGCCGGCGGCGAAGTGCAACTGACGGACGGCATGGCGCGCATGATCGGCAACACGCCGTTTCACGGGCTGCGCTATGAGGGGCGTCGCTTTGACTGCGGCGACAAGCTGGGCTTCCTTGAAGCGCAGATCGCGTTCGCGCTGAAGCGGCCCGACATGGCGGAACCGGTGCGGGCTTTTCTGAGACACTATGCCGAACTGGAGTAGAGTGAGTGAGTTTTTCCCACCGTTTCGATCCGACCATCCTTCGCGAATACGACATTCGCGGCGTCGTCGGCCGCACCCTGCATCCGGCTGACGCGTTCGCGGTTGGCCGCTGCTTCGGCAGCATGGTCGCGCGCCTACACGGAAAGTCGGTCGTGGTCGGCTTCGATGGCAGGCTTTCCAGTCCGGAACTCGAAGGCAAGCTCGTCGAAGGTCTGACGGCAAGCGGGATGGAGGTGACACGCATCGGCTGCGGCCCGACGCCGATGCTGTATTTCGCCGCGGTGACGCGGGAGGCGGCGGGCGCCATCATGGTGACGGGCAGTCACAATCCGGCCGACTACAACGGCTTCAAGATGATGCTCGGCGGCAAGCCGTTCTTCGGCGAACGGATCAGAGAACTCGGCGAGATCGCCGCCAGCGGCGACGTTGTGCCCGAAGCGAGCGGTTCGGTGCGCAACGAAGACGGAATGAACGACTATGTCGCGAGGCTGCTATCCGATTGGGACGGTGGCGACCGGCTGCTGAAAGTGGTGTGGGACAGCGGCAACGGCGCCGCGGGCGATGTGCTCGCGAAGCTGACCGCGAGCCTTCCCGGCGAGCACACGATCCTGAACGCGGCGATCGACGGCCGCTTTCCGGCGCACCATCCAGATCCGACCGTGCCCCGCAATCTCGAACAGCTCGTCGAGAAGGTTGGGAGCACCGGCGCCGATCTCGGGATCGCGTTCGACGGTGATGCGGACCGCATCGGCGTCGTCGACGACAAGGGCGAGATCCTGTTCGGCGATCAGATCCTCATCATTCTGGCGCGCGACGTCCTGAAACACCGGCCCGGTTCGACGATCATCGCCGATTCCAAGGCGAGCCAAGTGCTGTTCGACGAAATCAAACGCGCCGGCGGCAAGCCGTTGATGTGGAAAACCGGACATAGCCTGATCAAGACCAAGATGGCGGAAACCGGCTCGCCGTTGGCGGGGGAAATGTCCGGCCACATCTTCTTCGCCGACCGTTGGTATGGGTTCGATGATGCGCTTTATGCGTCCGTGCGGATGCTCGGCATCGTTGCCCGTTTGAACGGGCCGCTTTCCGACGTGGTCGGCGCGTTGCCGCGCGTCGTCAACACGCCGGAGCTTCGGTTCGATTGCGACGACCGGGAGAAATTCGGCGTGATCGAGCGAATCGCGGCGCGCCTCAAGGAGGAGGGTGCGACCGTTTCGGACATCGACGGCCTGCGTGTGCTGACCGAAGACGGCTGGTGGCTGCTCCGCGCCTCCAACACCCAGGCGGTGCTGGTCGCCCGGGCCGAGGCGAAGGACGAGGCGGGTTTGGAACGCCTGAAACGGACGATCGCCTCGCATCTCGAGGCGGCGGGCATCCAGGCTCCCGATTTCAGCGGCACCAACGCCGGCCACTGATCCGCGCTGCCTCCAGCAAGCGTCGTGCGCGCGGGCATTGCGATGCCCGAACGGCGGGCGCATCTTTGTGCTTCCCTCGATTCGGTTGCAGCAGTGGAGACGCGTCATGTTTCGCATCCTGCCGGCGTTGCTCGTGACGGCCTTGATCGCCGTCCCCGTGCTCGCGTACGGCCAGGCGACCACGCCGGGCACGGCGGGGAATCCCCCGGCGCCGCCTGCGCCGCTGTCGTCGGTCACGGGAACCGGCCCCGTGCAATCGAAGCCGGGCCCGGCGCCGTCGGCGGCGCAATCCGCGCAGCGTGATCGCATGACCACCTGCAACGGCGCTGCAGGCGAGCGCAACCTCAAGGGGGCGGCGCGCCAGTCCTATATGAGCGCCTGCCTCGCCGGAAAGACGACGCCTCCAATCATGATGAAGGTCTGCAACGCGCAAGCGAGCCAGGACAAGATGAGCGCCGACGACCGCCGCAGCTATCTGACCACCTGTCTCAAGACGTCGAGTTGACGGCCCACCCGGTCAGAAATCCGGCAGCAAGTCCGTATCGTACCAAACGGGTTTGACCGGCTCGACGCCGCCGCCCGCCTGGATGAGCCCGCGTTGCCGCATGCATTTCAGCAGCGCCTCGCGCCGGAGCACGACCATTTCGTTCTGGTAGTTGTGCAGCCACCAGGAAGAGCCGGCCATCTTCGCTTGGAGGTCGCGGACCGCCGGATCCCCGTCCGCCGCCCGCTCGCAGCCCGGCGGCGCCGGCGGCTCGTTCTCCGCGACATACCCCGTGTTGCAGCCGGTCGCGAGCATCAAGGCAAGCAAGGGCCAGGCTCTGGTCATGAATGGGCGATCCAGTCGTCGATCAAGCGCCGCGCGATGCTGTCGCGGCGCGGGAGCTGAAAGCCGAGCGTGTCGTGCGCGAGCAGATCGGCCCGGCTGAACCAGCGCGCGTCCGACAGCTCCGCGGGGTCGATGACGATGTCCTCGCTCAGCGCCTCCGCCCAGAAGCCGAGCATGATGTTGGACGGAAACGGCCAGGGCTGGCTCGAGTGATAGGTGACGGCGCCGATCCGCACCCCGGTTTCTTCCAGGACTTCGCGCCGGACCGCCTCTTCGAGGCTTTCCCCGGGTTCCAGGAAGCCGGCGAGCGTCGAATACATGCGGGCGATGGGAAAGCGCGGCGAGTGGCCGAGCAGCACCCGCTCGCCCCGGTGCACCAGCATAATCACCGCCGGGTCCGTGCGGGGAAAATGCTGGGCGCCGCATTGGGCGCAGGCCAGAACATGCCCGGCACTTCCGGGCGTCGTCGGGCCGCCGCACACCCCGCAATAGCCGTGCCGCTGCCGCCAATGCATCAGCCCGCGCGCGTGGCCGAGGATCGCCGCGTCGTTGGCGCGCAGCCCACCCGGCCCGGCGGCGCGGAGATCGACGAACGCGCCGAAAGCGGGCGGCAGCAGCGGCAGCGGATCCTCCGCGCCGCTGAGGTCGTGGGCGAAGAGCGGCGTGCCGTCCAGCAATCCGAGAAAGGCGCGGGGGCCGCCCTGCTCGTGCAGCGGGGCGGCCTCGTCACCCGAGACGTAGACCGCTTCGGCCGCGCCCTGGTCCAGGCCGCGCACCAGGTTTCGCGAGCGCCACACCGGCACGAACAGCGTCGCCGGATCGGCGAGCGCCGCCTCGATCCAGTCCGCATCGTCCCGCCGGTGTGCCGCGCGGTCGAGCGGGCTGTCGGCATACATGTTCGGGCGATCAACACGCAGCACCGCCACCGGCCGGCGACTCCCCTCGGGTGATGGGCGGTCGTGTGCCACGCGAGGGCGGTGAGCGGCAACCGGCGCCGGCTGTCCCGGCCCGGGTTGCCGCGGCCCCCCCGCCGCATGATATGGAGAGGCCGGGAGATCGGCGGCGGACGGGCGCCTCGCCAACCCGGTCAGGTCCGGAAGGAAGCAGCCGCAACGAGTTTCCGCCCGGGTCGTTCGTCCGGTCTCCCACCTCAACCCGAACCAGAAGGTGGCCGCCGCGGCGGCTAGTCGCCGCTCGGAATGTCCGGTCTGTTCGCCGATGATGAAGGGGAGGGCCTGCCGACCCCGCCCCCGGACGGACCGGGACTGTTCGGCGGCGACGCTCCCCCCGCTTTCGTTTCGTCTCCGGCCGCGGGTGGGCCGACCGCTGCTTACCGGGTTCTGGCGCGCAAATACCGGCCGGCGCTTTTCGCGGATCTGATCGGCCAGGAGGCGATGGTGCGCACCTTGCGCAACGCCTTTGCGTTCGGCCGGGTCGCGCACGCCTTCATGCTGACCGGGGTGCGTGGCGTCGGCAAGACGACGACCGGCCGCATCATCGCCCGGGCGCTGAATTGCATCGGGCCGGACGGGAGGGGTGGTCCGACCGCCGACCCGTGCGGCGTGTGCCCGAACTGCGTCGCGATTCTGGCCGACCGCCATCCGGACGTGACCGAAATGGATGCCGCGTCCCGCACCGGCGTCGATGACGTGCGCGAGATCATCGAGGCGACCCGGTTCCGCCCGCTCCAGGCGCGGACCAAGGTGTTCATCATCGACGAAATCCACATGCTGTCCCGCAACGCCTTCAACGCGCTGCTGAAAACGCTGGAAGAGCCGCCGCCGCACGTGAAGTTCATCTTCGCGACCACCGAGATCCGCAAGGTGCCGGTGACGGTGCTGTCCCGCTGCCAGCGTTTCGACCTCCGCCGCGTGTCCGTCGCCGAGTTGTCGGCGCATTTCGCGCGCATCGCCGGGGCCGAGGGAGTGGGGATCGCGCCGGAGGCCGTGCGCTTGATCGCGCGGGCGGCGGACGGGTCGGTGCGGGACGGGCTTTCCCTGCTCGACCAGGCGATCGCCCTTGCCGAGGGTTCGGAGATCACGGCGGCGACGGTCGGCGACATGCTCGGTCTCGCCGACCGCGAGGCGGTGTTCGATCTGTTCGAGGCGCTGATGAAGGGATCGCCGGCCGAAGCGCTCGCCATCACCGACCGCGCCTATGCGCGGGGCGCCGATCTCGGCGTCATCCTCGGCGATCTGCTCGATCTCAGCCACATGGTGACGCGGCTCAAGACCGTCCCGGATTTGCGCAACGGCGCCGAGTTGCCGGAGGCGGAGCGGACGCGCGGCGCCGCCCTCGCGGTCCGGCTCTCATTCCCGGTGCTCGGCCGGGCCTGGCAGTTCCTGCTGAAGGGTCTGGCCGAGGTCGAGGCGGCCCCCGACCGCCGCGCGGCGGCCGAGATGGTGCTGATCCGGCTATGCCATGTCGCCGACCTGCCGACCCCGGGCGATCTCGTGAAGCAGCTTGCGGCCGGAGGGGCGGAGAGCGCGGCGCCGTCGCCACCATCGCGGCCACCCTCCGGCCCCCCGGCACCGTCGCGCGCCCTCGCAAGCGCCGGCGGCGGCCCGGCGCGGGCGACGGCGGCGCCGGCGGCCGCCTTGGAGGCGAAGGCCGGGCCGCAGCTCGGCAGCTTCCGGGATGTCGTCGCCTTTGTCGCGACCCAGCGCGAGCCGACCCTGCACGCCCACCTGCTGCACTCCGTGCATCTGGTCCGGTTCGCGCCGCCGGTCATCGAGCTTCGGCCGGAACCCGCCGCTCCCCGGGATTTCGCCGGCCGGCTCGCTTCGTTGCTGGGCGAAGCGACGGGAACCCGCTGGACCATCGCGTTATCCGGCCTGAACGGCGAGCCGACCATCGCCGAGCAGGGCGCGACGGCGGTTGCGGCCCGGCTCGCATCGGTCGTCGAGCATCCGCTGATCCAGGCCATCATGGCGGCGTTTCCGGGCGCGACCGTTGAAACGGTTCACGATGCGAATGCCGACCTGTATGGCTTGCCCGCGGAGCCGGCCTCGCTGATCGAGCCGGACATGCCCCCATTCGCGCCGCCGGACGCGGAACCGGCGGACGACGCCTTGCCCCCTTGGGAGATCGAGTGATGAAGAACCTGGCCGGCCTGATGAAGCAGGCATCGCAGATGCAGGAGAAGATGCAGGAGATGCAGGCCAAGCTGGAGAGCATGGAGGTCGAGGGTGCCTCCGGCGCCGGCATGGTCACGGTCGCGATGAACGGGCGGGGCGAGCTGAAGCGGGTGCGGATCGACCCCAAGATCGCCGATCCGTCCGACATGGAGATGTTGCAGGATCTGATCGTCGCCGCCCATGCCGACGCCAAGCGCAAGATCGAGACGCTGACGGCGGAAGAGATGCAGAAAGTCACTGGCGGTATGCAGCTCCCGGCCGGCATGAAGCTGCCGTTCTGAGCGCAAGGGTGGCGGCCACGCGCCGGTGGGCGGTCCCGAGATCGAGCGGCTGATCGGCCTGCTCGCCAAATTACCCGGCTTCGGCCCCCGCAGCGGCCGCCGCGCCGCGCTCCGCATGTTGCAGGAGCCGGAGGCCCGCATGATGCCGCTCGCCAACGCGCTGATCGAGGCGGCGCGCGCCGTCCGCCCCTGCAGCCTGTGCGGCAATCTCGACAGCCGCGACCCGTGCGCGATCTGCGCCGATCCGCATCGCGACCATTCGCTCGTCTGCGTGGTCGAGGGGGTCGGTGACCTTTGGGCGCTGGAGCGGGCCTCCGTCTATCGCGGCCTCTACCACGTTCTCGGCGGCACGTTGTCGCCGCTGGCCGGGATCGGTCCGCAGGATTTGAGCGTCGGCCCGCTGCTCGCACGCGTGGAGGGAGGCGGGGTCGGCGAGGTGATCCTGGCGCTCGGCGCCACGGTCGACGGCGCGACCACGGCGCATTGGCTGACCGACCGGCTGAAGCCGCTCGGCGTTCCGGTGACCCGGGTCGCCCAAGGCGTGCCGATCGGCGGCGCGCTCGATGTGCTCGACGACGGCACGCTCGCGGCGGCGTTGCGCGCGCGGCGGCCGTCCTGACGCTCTCCCGGCGCGCGCTGATCCAGGGCGTCGGCCGCGCCGGCGGGATCGCCGCCGCCTTTCAAACGATGGCGGCGATGGGTCTGCTGGCGACGCCCGCCGCCTACGCGGGGCCGCCCGCGCTGCCCCCCGGCAACGGGCGGCGCATCCTCCTGCTCGGCGCCGGTATCGCCGGGCTGGTCGCCGCCTGGGAGCTTGGTCAGGCGGGCTATGACTGCCTGGTGCTTGAGGCGCGCGGCCGGACCGGCGGGCGCAACTGGTCGCTCCGGGCCGGCGACGAGATCCTCGAAACCGACAGCGTCCAACGGGTCCGCTGGGACACCGGCGAGCACCTCTACTTCAACCCCGGTCCCGCCCGCATCCCGCACCACCACGAGGGCATTCTCTCCTACTGCCGGATGCTCGGGGTGAAGCTCGAGGTGATGTGCAACGACAATCGCGGCGCCTGGATGCAGGACGACGCGGCGTTCGGCGGCCAGAAGCAGCGCAGCCGCACCGTCATTGCCGACGCGCGGGGCTATGTCGCGGAACTCGCGGCCAAGGCGACCGACCAGGCGGCGCTCGGGGCGCCGGTCACGGACGAGGACCGCGAACGGCTCCGGGCCTTTCTGCGCGCCTTCGGGGCGCTCGATGCCGACCTCGTCTATCGCGGCTCGTCCCGCGCGGGCTACGCGCTGCCGGCCGGCGTCGGGGCCGAGACCGGCCGCCTCGCGCCGCCGCTCGATCTGCGGCAGCTGCTGTCCTCGAACTTCTGGCAAGGGCCGATGCAGTTTGGCGAGCTGCTGTTCCAGGCGGCGACCATGCTGGAACCGGTCGGCGGCATGGGCCAGATCGGCGGGGCGTTCGGCCGCAGGCTGACCGACGTGATCCGCAAGAACGCGGTCGTGACCGCATTGCGCCGGACCGAAAGCGGCGCGCAGGTGACCTGGCGCGAAGCCGCGAGCGGGATAGAGCACGTCGAAGAAGCGTCGCTCGTGCTGTGCACCATTCCGTTCCCGGCGCTACGGACGATCGACGCGGATTTCGCGCCGGAAACACGCGCCGCCATCGCGGCCCTCAGCTATGTCCCGGCCGCCAAGGTTGCGTTCGAGGCGAAGCGGCGGTTTTGGGAGCTGGACGACGCGATCTATGGCGGCATCTCCTGGACCAGCCGCGATAGCACGCAGATCTGGTATCCGACCGCCGGGATCAACGAAAAGAAGGGCGTCTATGTCGGCGCCTATATCTGGTCGGAGGAGACCGGCCGTGCCTTCGCGGCAAAGGCGCCAGCCGACCGTCTCGCGGCCACGCTCGCCGACACGGAATTGTTGCACCCGGGCGCGAGCGCGGCGCTGCGCCGGGGCGTGAGCGTCGCCTGGCCAAAAATTCCCTTCACGGGCGGCGCCTGGGCGGAATGGGAGCCAGCGGCGCGGGCGGACGCCTATCCGCGCCTGCTCGCCGGGGATGGCCCGTACTTGTTCGCGGGCGAGCATATGTCGAACATCAACGGCTGGCAGGAGGGCGCCGTTCGTTCCGCGCATTACGCGCTGGCGCAGATCGGCGAGAGAATAAAGTCCGGCCCGTGAACGTCCAAAACGAGGGGCGGCCATTGCGGCCCGCACGCCCGGCATCAGGTCAGCCCCTCACGGCGGAGAACAACCTGTGACCCGAGTGTTTTTGAACAGAATCGGCACCGCCGTCCCCGACCACGACATCCACCTCGAGTTCGTGGCCGTTGCCCGCGCGGCGATGACGGACCCGCACGAGCAGGCGCTGTTCGATCGCATGGTCGTCATGTCGGAAATCGAGCACCGCTATTCGGCCCTGCAACCGGCGCCGCTGCCGCGCACGGAATCGCTCGACGTGCAGGGGCTGTATCGGCTCGACGGCTACCCCGCTACCGGCGAGCGGATGGCGATGTATGAGCAGCAGGCGCTGGCACTGGCGTGCCGCGCGATCGACCGCCTTGGGATCGCCGCCGAGCGGGAGACGATCACCCATCTCGTGGTTGCGAGTTGCACCGGCTTCAGCGCGCCCGGCCTCGATTTTCAGATTATGCAGGCGGTCGGCCTCAGGGAATCGGTCGAGCGCACGATTGTCGGTTTCATGGGCTGCTTCGCGGCGGCGAGCGCGCTGAAGCTCGCGCGTCATCTGGTGCGCTCGGAGCCGGAGGCGCGGGTGCTGGTCGTGAACCTGGAACTCTCGACCTTGCACATGCAGGATCAGTGGCAGATCGAAAAGGCGCTGAGCTTTCTGCTCTGGGGGGATGGCTGCGGCGCGTGTCTGGTGTCGGCCGACCCGGTCGGGCTGGAGCTTGGGTCGTTTCGCAGCTTCGTCATTCCGCGCACGGAAGGCTTCATCACCTGGAACATCCGCGACCAGGGGTTCGACATGCACCTGTCGGGCAAGGTGCCCGGCCGTATCCGGCGTTGGCTGATGGAGCATGGCCCGGTGCTGCTTGGCCATGAAACGGAGGCGGCCGAGGATGTGTGGGCGGTTCATGCCGGTGGCCGCTCTATCCTGGACGCCGTGCAGCACGGGCTCGGCCTCGCGCCGGACGCGCTGCGCAACTCGCGGGAGGTGCTGCGCCGCTTCGGCAACATGTCGTCGGCGACGCTCGTGTTCATTCTCGACCGGATCATGCGGGAAGTGAGTTCGGTGGCCGGGAACGGCATCGCCGTGGCGTTCGGGCCGGGATTGACCGTGGAAAGCTTCCGCTTCCGCCGCCCCGCCCGCGCATGAGCAGCCTCGGCGCTCGCAGCACCGAAGCCGAGCGCATGGACACCGATTGCGCGGATTACGAGGACTACGCGCGCTGCCTTCGCGACCTCGCCCGCGTCAACCGGACCACGCGCACCTACGCCCCGACGATCGGCTGGCTCGACGCCCAGCCATTCGCGGCCGGGAGCGCGCTCTCGGTTCTCGACGTCGCGTTCGGGCATGGCGACATGCTCCGTCGCATCGCCGCCTGGGCGGCGGCGCGCGAGTTACGGGCCACGCTGGTCGGCATCGACCGCAACCCCTGGGCGGCACGGGTCGCAAGCGCGGCGACGCCGGACGGCACGATCCGATACGAAACCGGCGACATCTTCGCGACCAATCCCGCGAGGCACTTCGATTACATCGTCAGCGCCCAGTTCACACATCACCTGAGCGAAGACGAGATCGTCCGGTTCATTCGCTGGATGGAGGGAGCAGCCCGCAAAGGCTGGTTCATCAGCGACCTGCATCGCCACTGGTTCCCCTATTACGGCTTTCCGCTGCTCGCCCGCGCCGCCTTCTGGCACCGCTTCGTCCGCACCGACGGGCAGATCTCGATCGCCCGCGGCTTCCGGCCGGAGGAATGGCGCATCCTGGTGGAACGGGCGGGGGTCGATCCGGCTGCGGTCGAGATCGCCGAGCGGGTGCCGTTCCGGCTTTGCGTCGGCCGCACGCGCTGATGGGCCCCGACGTGGTGATCGGCGGCGGCCCGTCCGGCGCGGCGGCGGCATGCACGCTGGCCGCCGGCGGCCAACGCGTGCTGCTGCTGGAGCGCACGGCCGGGCCCGCGCAGAAGGTGTGCGGCGACTTTCTCAGCGCCGGCGCGCTCAGCAGCCTGTCGGCGCTCGGCCTCGACGCCGCTTCGCTCGGCGCCGAGCCGGTCGGGGCGATGCGCCTCGTGCTCGGCAGCCGGCGGGCGGAAGGGCGATTGCCGTTCCGTGCCGCCGGCCTGTCGCGGGCGCGCCTCGATGAGGCGCTGCTCGCCCGGGCGGCCGCGCTCGGGGCTGAGTTGCAGCGGGGCGTCTCGGTGCGGCGGCTACGGGACGGCGCGATCGAGACGGATCGCGCGGGCGAGATCCGGCCCGCTGCCGCGTTTCTCGCCACCGGCAAGCACGACCTGCGCGGCGCCCGGCGCCGAACCGAGCCGGGCGATCTCGTCGGGCTGAAGATGTATTTCGACCCCCACCCGGCCGCGCGCGCCGACCTCCGCGGCTTCGTCGAGATCGCCCTGTTCCGGGACGGCTATGCCGGGTTGCAACTGGTCGAGGGCGGGCGGCTCAATCTCTGCGCCCTGGTTCGCCGCCGCCGGCTGGAAGAGTGCGGCGGGTCCTGGCACCGGCTGCTGCCGGCGCTGCTCGCCGAGTCGCCGCATCTGGCGCGGCGCCTTGCGGACGCCCGGCCCTGCCTCGAGCGCCCGCTGGCCGTCGCCGGTCTGCCATACGGCTTCGTGCACCGCGCGGCCGAGGGGGACGCATCCTCCGTCTACCGGGTCGGTGACCAGATGGGGGTGATCCCCTCTCTGGCCGGGGACGGCATCGCGATTGCGCTGCGGACCGGCCGCCAGGCGGCCGCCGACCGGCTCGCCGGGCGGGGGGCGGCCGCCTATCACCGCCGCCTCCGGCGCGCCCTCATCCGGCCGGTCGGCCTAGCCGGGGTCGTGCACGCGCTCTGCCTGTCGCGGCACCAGGAATGGGCGGTGGCCGCGAGCCGGGCGATGCCGGGGCTGATCGGCATGCTGGCGGCTTGGACACGCAGCGGGGCCGCTCTCCGCTAGAGGGGGCCGATGCCCTTGCATAACCCTTCGGGCTGCCGCAGAACCCGTTGCAATGGCGGGCACCTTTCGCAGCAGGCTCCTTTCGGCGTTGCCGCGGCGCGCACCGACAACGCGAATCGATCGCTACGTGTTCCGCCAGCTCCTGCTGGCGCTGATCGCGACCACGGGCGGCCTTGCGGCGCTGATCTGGTTGACCCAATCGCTGCGGTTCGTCGAACTCGTGGTCAATCGCGGTTTGTCGCTCGGCGTATTCCTGGAACTCACCGGGCTGCTGATCCCGAGCTTCGTCGCGGTGATCCTGCCCATCACGACCTTCGTCGTCGTGCAGTTCGTGTATCAACGGCTGCAGGGCGACCGGGAGCTGACGGTGATGCGGGCGGCCGGCTTGTCGCCGCTCGGGCTGGCCCGGCCCGGCCTCGCGGCCGCTGCCCTGGCGATCGGCTTCGGTTATCTGCTCAATCTCTGGATCGTCCCGAGCAGCCTCACCGCCTTCCGGGAGTTCCAGTGGGAAATTCGCAACCGGATGGTCGCCTTTCTCTTGCAGGAAGGCGTCTTCACGGCGGTTTCGGACGATCTCACCGTGTATGTTCGGTCGCGCGATCCGGAAGGAACGCTGCACGGCATCCTGGTCGACGATGCGCGGCAGAAGAATTCACACGCGACCATCCTCGCCGAGCGCGGGCAGTTGGTGGAGGGAGCGTCCGGGCCCCGCGTGCTGCTCATCAATGGCAGCCGGCAGGAGATCGACCGCCAGACCGGGCGGCTGAACGTGCTGACCTTCGGCGAAAACACGATCGACCTCGCGCAATCGGCCAAGAACGAGGCGGGCCGCGTACGCGACATGAGCGAGGTGTCGGTCCACGAGCTGCTGCATCCGACGCCGGACGTGCTCGCGCTCGCACGGGACGCGCCGAAATGGTACGCGGAGGCGCATAAGCGGCTGGCGACACCGCTCACCGCGGGCTCCTTCGCGATGGTTGCCCTGCTCGCCGTTCTCGAGGGCACGTTCCGGCGTTACGGCGGGCTCGTGCGCCCGCTGGTCGCGATCGGCACCATCGTCGCCTTGCTCGCCTCCGGCCTCGCGATCGGCAATCTTGCGGCGCGCGACAATTCGCTGGTGCCGCTGATCTGGCTGCACGCAATCGGGCCGGGCCTGGTCTGCGGTTGGCTCCTGTTCAGGCCGCGTGGCTGGGCGTTGCGCCGGCCCGCGCCATCGCACGCCTGAGCCCATCGATGTGGCTCGCTTCCGCCACCGCGCGTTGCCGCGAGATCTAGATCCGCGATGCGCGCTGTAACGCTCGGCCTTTATATCTCCCGTGTCTTCACCGCCGCGGTGCTGGCGGTGCTGGCCGCGCTTTCGGGTCTGGTCGCGCTGTTCGATTTCATCGAGTTGCTGCGCCGCTCGGCGTCGAAGCCCGACGCGACCTTCAGCCTCGTCACCGCGATCGCGGCGCTGCGCGTACCCTATATCGCGATCCAGATACTGCCGTTCGCGGTGCTGCTCGGCGGCATTATCGCTTTCTGGCGGCTGACCCGCTCGTCCGAGCTGATCGTCGCGCGGGCCGCGGGTGTTTCGGCCTGGCAGTTCCTGGCCGGACCGATGCTGTGCGCGGCGACGCTCGGTGCATTCACGACGGCGGCGATCAGCCCGCTTTCGTCGGCGATGCTCGCGCGGGCGGAGGCGCTCGACAACACGTATCTGCGCACCGGCGGTGGACCGCTCACAATGGCGGGCGGCCAGCTCTGGTTGCGTCAATCAGATCGGCAACTCACCCCGGAAGGGGTCGCGATCATCCACGCGCATGGCGTCAATCTCGCCGATGACCGGCTCACGGCGAACGAAGTCAGCGTGTTCCGGCTCGACGGAGAGGACCGGTTTCTCGCCCGCATCGAAGCGGCCCGGGCGACCTTGGCGGGCAGCGACTGGACGCTCGAGGATGCGCGCGTCATCAGGGCCGATCGTCTGCCCGAACCGCCGGTCACGTTTCATCTGCCGACCGACCTGACCGTTTCGCGCGTGCAGGAAAGCTTCGCCTCGCCCGATACGCTGTCGGTCTGGGCGTTGCCGGACTTCATCGCGCTTCTGGAGCGGTCGGGCTTCTCGGCGATCCGGCACCGCTTGCACTTTCAGGAATTGCTGGCGCTGCCGCTGCTGGCCGCCACGATGGCGCTGGTGTCGGCCGGCTTCTCCATGCGGTCGTCGCGGCGCGGCGGGGTCGCCAAGATGCTCGGCAGCGGGGTGGCCGCCGGCTTCGTGCTGTTCGTGGTGTCGAAAGTCGCCGCCGAGTTCGGGCAATCCGGCGCCCTGCCACCGCTGATGGCGGCGTGGGTTCCCGCCGCTTCGGGGCTGATGCTCGCAATTGCCCTGCTGCTCCATGTGGAAGACGGTTGAGCATGCGCACCCGGCTCCTCCGCGGCCTCGGCGCCGGCGCGGGTCTGTTGCTGTTCGCGCTGCCGGCATCGGCCCAGCTCAACAGCCTCGCGACCATCGGCGGCAAGCAGCCGATCTCGTCCGACCAGCCGGTCGCATTCACCGCGGATTCGGTAAGCTATGATCGCGAAAAGGGCATCGTCACCGCGACCGGCCATGTCGAGGCCTGGCAGAACGATCATGTCTTGCGCGCCGATCAGATCACCTTCGACCGCAACACCAATGTCGCAGCCGCGAGCGGGCATGTCGTGCTGCTGGAGCCGGACGGGCAGG
>JAFAXA010000148.1 GCA_019241425.1 Acetobacteraceae bacterium
CCTCCGTATTCGGCGTTCCCGACGGCTTGCGTGGTGAAACGTTGCTGGCGGTGGTGCAACCGAAGGGGCCGGAGCCGCCCGCGGTTGAGCAACTCGCCGCCCATTGCCGGCGCTTGCTGCCGCGCCACAAGCTGCCGCGCGGCTGGAGATTCTGCGAGAACTGGCTACGAACCAGCAGCGGCAAGACGGACCACGCCCGCTTGGCGGCGCTGTACCGTTCTTGACGGACATACGTGTTCTCGGCTGGGCGCGAACGCCGATCGTTCCGATCGGGGGAGCGCTTGCCGGCTACGCCCCGCACGCACTCGCAGCGCCGGTGATCGCTTCGTTGCTGGCCGGGCCGGGCGTCCTGGCGAAACAGGTGAACGCGGTCATCGCGGGCAATGCGCTCGGCGCGGGTGGCAATCCCGCGCGCATGGCGGCTCTCGCGGCGGGCCTGCCGGACGGCGCCGCCGCGTTCAGCGTCGACAGCCAGTGCTGCGCCGGGCTGGATGCCGTGATCCTCGCCGTCGGGCTGATCGCCTCCGGGGAGGCCGAGATCGTGGTCGCGGGCGGCGTCGAAGCATGGAGCCAGGCGCCCCTCCGTGCGCACCCGCCCGATCGCGCCGGGGCCGCGCCGGTGCCGTATGATCGGCCTGCTTTCGCGCCCGATCCCGCCCGCGATCCCGATCTGCTTGAAGCGGCCGCCCTGCTTGCAGCCGAGCGCGGCATCAGCCGGGCGGCGCAGGACCGGTTCGCAGCCGCCAGCCACGCGCGCGCTTTGGCTTTGCAGCGCGCCATGCGGGCGGAAATCGTGCCCGTCGCCGGTCTCGGTCACGACCCTTATGCCCGTCCGTTGTCGCCCGCCTTGCTGGCGCGGATGCCGCTTCTCGCCGGCAACCCTGCAACGGCGGTGAGCCGTGTGGCGGTTGCGCCGAGTGCCGACGGTGCCGCGTTTCTGTTGCTTTCGTCCGGCTCGGCGTGCCGGCGTTTGGGATTGCAGCCGCGCTATCGATGGCTGGGCGGGCGTCAGGCCGGAGGGGCGCCGGAAATGCCGATGCTTGCGGTGTTGCCGGCATGCGCCGCCGTGCTCGCTTGTGCGAACGCGTCCGTCGGCGACCTTTGGGGTTTCGAACTGCATGAGGCGTTCGCCGTGCAGGCGCTGGCCGTCGCCGCCGATCTCGGCGTCGACCCGGAACGCATGGGGCGAGGCGGGGGCGGGCTCAGCCGTGGTCACCCGATCGGCGCCTCCGGAGCCGTTTCGCTGGTCAGACTGCTCGCCGACATGCAGCGTGAGGCACCGCCCGGCGCTCTTGGCCTCGCCGCTGTCGCGGCCGCCGGAGGACTTGGGTCGGCAGCTCTGCTCCGGAAAGTCTGAATACCCGGTCGGCGCGGAGGTGGGAACGGAGCACGACCGTTCGACGCACAAGGCATTTTGATCGGGGATGGAATGGCTCGTCGCGGTCGTTGATGGTGGAGTGCCGGGAACTCACATCGGGGAGGCCGCGTGGCCGTTTCCAGTTCTAGTCTGAAATGTATCGCTCACGCAGCAAGACGACCGGTTCATCGCGGGACGCGCACCTCCGGCGCGCGTCGTTCAGCATGAACGAATCAGGCGTGGCCCGCGGCGAGGTCCAGACACGCGACCTCGTCGTGATCGGCGGATCGGCGGGCGCGTTGGCCGTCATCCAACGCATCCTCTCCGATCTGCCGTCCGACATGCCAGCGGCGATCTTTGTCGCGATTCACCTGGGTGCGATCAGTCATCTTCCGGAGATACTCGGCCGGAACACGTCGTTGCCGGTGATAGCGGGCGCGAGCGGAATGCGCATCGAGCGGGGCCGTGTCTACGTGGCCGTGCCCGACCTCCATTTGATGATGCACGACCACCACTTGCTGCTGCGCAGGGGGCCGCGCGAAAATCTCAGCCGCCCGGCCCTCGATCCATTGTTCCGCTCTGCCGCATGCACCTTCGGCAGCCGCACCATCGGTGTGTTGGTGTCCGGCACTTTGAATGACGGTACGGCCGGGCTGCAAGCGATCAAGCAATGCGGTGGACTCGCGATCATTCAAGATATAACGGACGCAACCTGTCCCGAAATGCCGGCGAGCGCCCAGCGCTATGTCGAAATCGATTATGTCCGGCCGGCGGCTGAGCTCGGCCCGTTGCTGCTGCGGCTTGCGAAGCAGCCGGCCGGCGTATCTCCGCCCGTTCCAGAACGAGTCCGGCTGGAGACCGCGATCGCGACACAGGAGCTAGGAGGCATGAACGTCAACGACCAGCTCGGCACGCTTTCACGTTTCACCTGCCCCGAATGCAACGGCGCGCTTTGGGAGATGAAGGGCGAGGGTCCGCTGCGGTACCGCTGCCATATCGGTCACGCGCTGACCGCCGAGACGGTGCTGTCGGAGCAGGCGATCAAGACTGAAGAGATGCTGTGGCGGTTGATGCGGGCGCATCAAGAGCGCGCTGAACTTGCCCGCCGCATGGCAATCCAGGAGCAATCGCTGGATCGGCCGGCATTGGCGGCCGAGTTGCAGGATCGGGCGCGCGGCTATGATGAGGATGCGTCCGTCGTGGAACGGTTGTTGCGTGAGCACCGAAGCGTCGTGGCGATCGGACAGTCTGATCCGGAAGAGGGTGACTGACCGCGAAGCCATCCGTTGGACGCACGGGTCGCAGAACGATGTCGGACAAAGTCACGCGGCAGAGACGACGCGATTAGGACGTGAGATTCGGCCAGATGCCGGCCTTGTCTCCTCGCTGAGCTTTGAGCTTCTGCGCCAGATGATAGGCGCAAAGCCCGGTGCCAGGAACCGCCGGTTCGTCGTCGTGAAGAGCGCAGAGGGCGACGCGAGACGCCCTCTTTTCTCGGGTTCCTCTCCCTCCACCACGCCGCGGCTGCGACGGTCCCGTATCGGCTATGGAAAGCGACGGCGCGGATAACGGACGTGCGCCATCGTCGCTCGCACCATCCCGGAACGCCTTCTGAAATGCGGTCGCAGCGAGACCAAGGCTGCGGCGGCAAACGAGAATGAGAGTGTGAAAGCGTTCAAGCAGCACATGGCCGGCAGCGTGCTGCCGCTCGCCCCTGGCGGCGCTCGTCAAAGGCGAAAAATGTGTTTGCGCATTCGACATCTGCCGCCCGTACTTTGCCCGAAATCGGCTTAACCACTGACTAGCATGAGCGGATTTGCATGTAAATGACTGATCGTAACGTTAACGCCGGATCTCCCAGCGCGCGCACGCAATTGCATGCGGATACAGACATTATTGCAGAGTCAACGCTTTCTCGGCAGTAGCTCCCGATTCTAGCGCGCTTCTGTGCGGTCGATACGACCGGGGCGCTTGCGCGAGAGAGAAATTATTGCACCCGTTGCGGTCACTTGGGGAAGGAACGGCTGCAACGATTGGCATGTCACCGGGATCTCTGGGATGACCCCTTTCGGCCGTCGTCGTTGCTCATGTCGGCTCGATCGTCGCATGGCTGACGTTCGAGCCGTCTGGCGATGCAAACACACGCGCGGTTGCCGGCGCCGGCGCAGCGCCCAAATCGGGACGATGCCGGGGTTGAAACATGCAACACGATGGGTGCGACGGCGCTCGGTTGCCGCGCTCGGGCTTGCGCTTCTCGCGATCCGCGCGGCATCGACTTCGGGAGCAGGGACGCAGGATGCCATGCCCGATGATCCCCTCGGCCGCTACCGCTGGCAGTCCCGCATCCTGCTGCTGTTCGCCCCGAACCCGGACGACCCCGCGATCAGGCAGCAACTGGATCTCCTGCGGGCGGAGAGTGCCGGCGCGCGCGAGCGGGACCTGCTCGTTGTGCTCGTGGTCGCGGACAGCGCGCGAACGCTGGACGGCGGACGCATCGGCGCCAGGGATGCGCTTCGCGCCCGGTTCGCGGCCCCGGCGGACCGGTTCCGCGTCGTTCTGGTCGGCAAGGATGGCGGCGCGAAGCTCTCCTCCGACCAGCCGATCGCGGCGGGGCGCCTGTTCCGCACGATCGACCGCATGCCGATGCGGCGCCGCGAAATGGGCGGAGCGCAAGGGGAATAGTCGCGATGAGACGCGCAACGATCGGCTTGCGGCGCGCCCTGAGGCGCGGGCAAGTTACGACTTAGATGATTGGTCGCACACCCGCTTTGGCCGTGGCAGCCGATCTGGATGCTGCGGCGGCTTACTCGAAAACCGCGTATTCCGAAGCGACCAGACGGGCCTATCGCGCCGACTGGGCCGATTGGACCGGATGGTGCGCCCGCGCGGGCGTTCCGCCGCTGCCGGCGCCGCCCGAACTGGTCGCCGCTTACCTCTCGTCGCTCGCCGCCACCCATGGCCGCTCCAGCCTGCGCCGGCGGCTGGCGGCGATCGGCCAGGCCCACCTTCTCGCCGGGCATAGCTGGATGGTCTCGCATCCGGCCATCCGCACCACCTTGCGCGGTATCCTGCGCCGGCACGGAACGCCCTCCCGACAAGCCGCGGCGCTCACCACCGCCGAAATTCGCCGGCTGGTCGCGGTCTGCGACGGCGGCCTTACCGGCGTGCGGGATCGGGCCATGCTGCTGATCGGCTTCGCGGGTGCGCTGCGGCGATCCGAGCTGGTGGGCATCGATCGCGAGCACATCACGCTCACCCATGAGGGCCTGCGGCTGCTCATCCCGCGCGCCAAGACGGACCCGGAGGGGGAGGGCGCCGAGATCGGCCTGCCGCGCGGCAAGGCGACCGAGACCTGCCCGGTGCGGGCGCTGCGCCATTGGCTCGAATTGTCCGACACGGCCTACGGCCCGGTGTTCCGCAAGATCGACAAATGGGGGACGATCGAAACTGGCCGGCTATGCCCGGAGGCGGTCCGCCAGATCCTGCGGCGCCGCGCGACGGAGGCGGGCATCACCGTTCCGGCGCACGAGCGGTTGTCGCCGCATGGTTTGCGCGCGGGCTTCATCACCGAGGCCTACAAGGAAGGCGCGCGGGACGAAGCCATTATGGGCCACACCCGCCACGCCGACCTCAAGACGATGCGGCGCTACGTGAGGCGGGCCAAGCTGATGGAAGAAAGTCCGGTCAAGCTCCTCGGACTGTAGCTACCGACGCACAAGCGTCAGGGCGCGACCGCGACGGAGAGGATCCGGTTGAGACCCGTTGCCGGGTCGCCGATGTCCTCATCTTCCAGAAGCAGCGCATACCTTGCGTCCCCGGCCAGTCGTGGCGACGGATCGGGGGCGAAGAGGTAGACGCCGTACGTGCCGGATGTGAGTCGGTCGCGCATGGGAACGTCGAACGCGATCGTCGAAGGGCTTCCGGGCTTTATCGACTTGAGATCAACCGGCAGCGGCTGTGCGTATACTGGGCTGCCGGCATGATCGACGTAGAGCCAAAGCGGCCTGCTGTTGGCAATGGATGCCCAGCCGGTGTTTTGCAAATTCAGCGTGAGCCGGATGGTCTCGGGACCGCTTGATGTGAACGAGGCGGAAAGCAGCGAGATGTGTGGCCCGATGGACGCCAGAATCGTGTCGTATAGGCCCGTTTCGATCCAATCCTTCCAGACTTCTTCGGCGAACCGTATTTGCAGCGTTGAGAGGCTGTAATCGGCGGCGAACTCAAGATAGGATTTGGGCTTCGGCGCGTAGTGCCGATTGCAGGGGATACGATCTGAAAAGTCATACGTGTGACTTGTCTCCCCCGTCATCGTGTAAGCTTGTGCAACCAGAGCCGCGGCGTGTCGAAGGATGCATGTCGAGTAAGGTGTCGGGTCCGGGTCGGTCGATGCTTCCGGTAAGAACGTCTGGGAGTCGTCGACGTTGGAGCCGAAGTAATCGTCGTGCATGCCGAGCCCGAGCGCCACGACGTGAGCGTCTTCGGTATCCCCGAAAACGTAGCGAGAGTAGTCCAGGATTGCGTACGGCCGCCGCACCTCAAGCTGAACGGAGGGTCTGAAGAGGCGGGTGAATTCATCGAGAAATTTGTTGTGAACATGCTTGTCGTCGTTGCCAGAAGTCGAGTCGTGCCACTCTCCCCACTGACCGATGAAGCCTGCCTGTAGTGCGTAAACGATGTCGCTGTTCGCCTGTATGACCGGCGCCAGCGCACGCATATGATCGAGAATGACATCGATCGGAGCATCCCGGTCAGGTCCGGAACGGTCACAGGTGGTCGAAGCCGCGGATGCCTCCGGCTGGTCGGAGGAGGTGCTGCAGGGCCAATTGTACGTGAAACGCAAAATGACTTTCAGTCCAGCATCCCGCGCGTTCTGCAATCCCTGTGCGAGAAGCGGAATGACCTTGGGGTTGAGCGTGAAGCCGTACGGGGAATTCGCGGCGTTGTGTGGGTAATCGTTCGGACACTGACTGTAGACCACGTCCGGGTCGCTCAGGCAGATCTGGGCGTGAACAAGATCGATCGGAGCCAATGGCGGACCACCGGGAACAACGGGAAGACCGGACTGCCCAGTGTGATACTTCGTAAGTTCCGCAACTGAAAGATGCAACAAATCGACGTCCAACCACGGACCGCCGTCGTAATTGGGGTGATATCCTGCAAGAGGAGTGTAAGTGCAGGTAAAGGCCTGACTGTTCCCGGGGTCTGGCGCATCTTGACCGGGACAAGTAACTGAGAGGGTCGGCGCTGCTCTTGCAACCGAGCCGAGTGGGCCGACGCTGCCGGCCAATAGGAGGAGTAACGCCAGCAAGCGGCGGCAAGTCGGCGCTGTCATGGATTATTCCCCAGTTCGGTCCGAGTCCGGATTGCGGCAAACGGCTTATCTCGTTCCAAACGTGCGCGTTTGATCGGGCGCCTGCCGGAGCAAGATGGTGCTTCCGGACGGAACAATCCCATGCGCGCCGGTCTTTGGGAAGCCGGATCCGTCCTTGCCGGCTTGGGGACGGGCCCGCGTGACCCCGGGGCGGCGGCGAGGATGCGCCCTGGCGAACCGCCAATGGTCGGGGCTTCGGGCTTCGGTCGGGAAGGCCTGACTTTCTTCTATTCGGGAGATACGCTCAAGCCACGCGATAGGGACGGGCTTTCTGGAGGAGGCGGGTGCTTCGTTCGGAGTCAATGCGGCAAGTCCAGCGGAATGGGCGCGGCCGTCGGTTTGGTGGCCGCGACGTCCTCGTAGCGCTGCTCGGCTTTCCGGCTCTTTTCGTGATCTGTTCCCTTGCCTTTGGTTACTTGAACTCAGAGACGCGGGGATCATGGGGGGTGGTGGAGCAAGTGGGAACGGGCCGGCGACTCCCGTTCGACTTTCGCGCGCCGCCCAGCGCGCGTTACGTCTTCGTGTCGGTCACACGCGCCGGGTCCGCGGTCGGCCTGCAACCGGGTGACATCATCGACATGACGGGCTGGACGCTGTCTGAAAGGTTCGCCTTCGCGTATCCAAGCGCGGCCGATCCCGTGCAACTGGTTGTGCAACGTGACCAACAAACGGTCGTGCTGGATCAGCGATCGGATGCGCTGACCAGGAACGGCGGATACTCCCGCATATCGGACATTGCGCTCCGATTGCTGCTCCTGTGTTCCGGCTTGCTCATCATCAAGTATGGTCACGGTCTCGCGGCGCTGGCGGCCGGTATCTATCTCGCCGCAGTTTCCATGGCGGACAGTCCGACAATGACGTTTGCCGGGTTGCCCCCTTGGGTTCAGACGGCCGATTTGGTGCTTGCCGCATTGCTCTGCAGATTGACCGTCTATTTCGCCCGTTTCACGTTTGCCATCCAGCTCCTGAAACCGCTGCGCCGATCGACCGAGTTCAGCCTGTGGGCAGTGTTCGGTGTTCTCTCCCTGGCGCTATTCGTCCTCATCGCGTCGAATGTAAGTGGAGTGCTGATCGGAGCGAAGCCTCTTCCTATTCCCGTGTTCGCCCTGCCGACCGCGTATATATGCATACAAACCTACTCTGTCGCTGTGTTCGCCGCCGCGGCCCTGCGGGCCTCCAAGCACCAGCGTTTCGCGATCAGAATCGTCTTCTTCGCAACGTTCTTCACGGCAGCCTCCTATGTCATACAGGAGGCCTTCATCATCGGGGGGAAATCTGCTCCGGCTTGGATGTCCTGGTACTTCAATTCGGCACTGCTCTTCGCCGGAATAGGCTACCCTTGGGCCATATTCGCCCGACAGATCGCTGGGGTCGATTTCATCATCAGTCGCGGTGTGGGGTACGCGATATCGATCGGCGTGATCGTCATTGCCGTGAACCTTTTGGAGACGATAGCGGAGCAGGTTGCGAGCGGCTGGATTGCGGGAATCATGCTGGATTACGGGGTGCCCGTCGCCCTCGGCCTCTCGCTGAATTGGGTGCAGGGCCGGGTCACGGCAATGCTGGAGAGCATCCTGGATCACGACCTGCTCAATACGAGCCGGGTGCTGAGGCAGCTCAAGTCCGAAATGGCGGACGATGGGAATATCGCCGAACTCTCGGCCCGCGTGTCACGGAAGCTGGCGCACTCACTGCGGGCTGAATGCATAGCCGTCTATCGCGAGAACGGCGGATCACTTCACCTACTGGGGCAGGCGTCGCTGCGCGTGGGGCCGATCGGGAAAACCGCCGAGAAAGTTTCGTTGCACGACCCGGCAATTGCCGGGATGCGCGCCGCGTCGTCTCCGATCGAACTCGACGGAATGAGCTCTGCACTTGGAAAAGGTATGCTCTTCCCACTTGTTGTATTGGGCCGGGTCGTCGGTGCCCTGCATTGTGGCGCGCGCACCTACGATCGCGGATATGACCGCGGAGAACGCGCGATCCTCGAGGACTTCTCCCGCGATTTGGCCGTCGCGATCTTGTGCCTCGATCCGTCATCGGATCTCCGGAACCTGCCAATCACATTGGGCGATGGTCAGCATGTCCCGGAAATGATCGAGACCCGGCCGCCGGAAAACCCTGCTTGTGAGCGGCAACGACAGTGAAGCAGCCTGGCGGAGCTTCGCCCGGGGGGCGCCGGGTCCTCGGCGGCAAAGGCCCCATCCGCTCACGCCCGGATGAGCGATATAGGTGCAGTTCTGTGCCCCGACCTAGGAGCTGCCTCTCGCAATGAAATGCCCGGCATAGCCGATGGCCGGCCGGCCGCTCGCGCTCGCTCACCCGGACTGGCTGTATCAGGAGTTGACCGTCACCGGCGAGGAGCGCCCCCTGCGTCAGTTTCAGGCCGCGGCGACCGGGGCCGGTGTCATTCCCTGGGTGCTGGATTACGACCGGCTGGAGGAGGACTGGTTTCATCTGCTGGTGACGCCCTCACGGGTTCGCACCCTCTCGCTCCCGGGCGCCCGCGCCCTGGCAAGGCAGTTGCGGGAAGCGGTCTGGGAACGGCACGAGGAGGCGGTGGCGGGGGTGGGCTCCGCCCGCTTCTGCCCGTTCGATTTGCATGCGTTGGTTCCCGTGCCGCGCAGGATCCTGCGCCTGGGTCCGGACGAGCCGGAGTCGCGCGCATGGCTATGGGAGAATTGGGGCACGACTTGGCCGCCCCGGCATGTCCGGCGCTTGCCGGGGCCGCCGCGCAGCCTCCGCTGCGGGTTCTGGACCGCGGATTGGACGCCCTGGCGCGCCCTGCAAGCGATCCGTCAACGCTACCCGGCGCTGCGCTTCGCGGTGCGGGTGGTGTACTGAAGCGATTTGCCGGGCGGAGAGGGCGACAGAGCCCGCCCGGAACCCGGTCAGCCGCAGGACGGGATGGGCCCGCTACTGATCGTCGGTTTGCTCGATCAAGGGCGCTTCATCCGCGGTTTCCAGCCCAAGCATGAGGGTAAGGACCTGGATTACCGTGTTGGTGCGGTCCGTGCCGAGCGAGGCCGAGAGCAGGAGGCGTTGCGGCGAGGACCCTGGGTCCACGGCGAGCCCGATCCGGTCCGGGTCTGCGGCCGCGCCCGCCTCGGAACGGCCCGGCGCACCTATGCGGATGTGGTTCGCGTGCTGGTACCGTTCGGCGAGCACCGCCCGGGCGCGTTCGGCGGTCCCATCGCCGCCCGCGACTTCAACCCGCACCGTAACCTCCTCCGATGCGTCGTCCGAATGCGCCAAGCGCGGTGCTACCGGCAGCATGCAATGGCGCGCGATCGCGCGGGCGGTGTCGTCGGCGGCGGCCTCACCGGAGGCGGTGATGTCGATCACCCCCGCAGGCGAAAGGATGCCGGCCTCCTGCAACGGACGGAGCAGAAGCACGGCGCCGGTGACGGCCGCAGTCGGCACCGTGACCCGCGCGGCCCGGGCGATCGCCTCGGGCTGGGTCGGGGTCAGGCGGGGCAGGCCGAGGGTCCATCCCGGGTTTGCGATCTCCTTTCCGTTCGCATCCACCACGCGCCCTTCCGGTGCGGCGCCCTGAGCCGGCGCGGCGATGACGGCCAAATCGGCCGCTTCCGCTTCTGCGACGATCCGAACGGGCAGGTTGGCCAGCCGCTCCAGCAAGGTTCGGCTCCCCCCGTGAACGCGAACACGCGGTGCTGATGCTGGCATGGCGTTTCTCCCTCAAGCGATCAAACCACGGGCGCGGCGCTCGGCCAAGCCGTAATTTTTAATGCCTAGTGATTTAATAATTGACGGTGAGTTAGCCCCGGATTACCTTTCCGTTAACGACGGTCAGCAAAGGGAATGGAAAGCATGAGCCACGCCGCGAGCGGGCAAGGGGGCAACTCCATCATCGTCCGGCAATACAACGAGAGGGTGATCCTTTCGGCGTTGCGCCGGCTCGGCGAGGCATCGAAGGCGGATTTGGCGCGTCAGGCCAGCCTAACCCAGAACACGGCCGGGCAGATCGTCCGCGAACTCGAGTTACAGAAGCTGGTCCGCTCCGTCGGCAAGCGCAGCGGCGCCAGGGGCCAGCCCGCGACGATGCTGCGGCTCGATCCGGACGGCGCTTATTCGATCGGCGTCAAGCTCGGCCGTCGCTCGACGGACGCGCTGCTGGTCGATTTCAGCGGCAACGTTCTCGAAGCCCATCGGCAAGAGCGCGTGTTCCCGCGGCCCGACGAAGCGCTGAACCTGGTCCTGGCTGAGATCGAGGCGTTGCGCGGCCGCATCCCGATCACGACGCACGGACGGCTGGCCGGTGTCGGTCTTGCCATGCCGTACAATCTCGGCAGCTGGCGGCGTGAGCTCGGCTTGTCCCGCGATCTCTGCGCAGCCTGGGCGGAGTTTGATCTCGCTGCCGAGCTTAGAAAGCGGCTGGATGTTTCGGTGTTCGTCGAGAATGACGGCACGGCGGTCGCGGTCGCCGAGTTGTTCGGCGGTCTCGGCCGCGAGTTCGACGATTTCGTCAGCGTGTTCATCGGCACCGCGATCGGCGGCGGCCTGGTCCTGCGCGGGGAATGCCGCCAAGGCGCGACGTCGAATGCCGGGGATATCGGGCTGATGCCGACATCGCCCTCGCTTCTGGCGAGTTCGCCCCCGCCCGAGAGGCCGTCCGAATTGCTGCTGACCCGCGCCTCGGTCGGCTCGCTGATCCGGCATCTGGACGCCAACGGCGTGCGGGCCGCCTCCCGCGCCGAACTTGAGGCGGCGATCTCTGGCCACCCTGCGCTCGTCGGCGAGTGGATCGAGGATTGCGCCGATGCGCTCGTCAATCCTTTGCTGTCGATCGCGTCCGTCCTGGATGTGGAGGCGATCGTGATCAACGGTGATCTGCCGCCCCGCCTGATCGACCAATTGCTGCGCCGGCTGGAAACGTTGCTGGCGCAGGCAGCGCCCGAGGCGCGGCAGCCGCCGAAGCTCCGGTTCGGCACCGTCGGCCGCAACGCCGCCGCGCTCGGCGCGGCGATCCTGCCGTTTCATTTCAACTATAGTCCGGTGCAGCAGATCCTGTTCGGCACCGGAGCTTAGTTAAGTCACGTTGTTGAATTAGCAAAATTTCGCCGCGGGGCGTAGTGCGAGCGAAAGCCCTGAGGTAAAGAAAGACAAAGGGTCGCGCCGAGGCGAAAAGCCGCGACGCCAGGGAGGGTCGAACGGTGGATCAGGCAACGGTCGCCACTGAGCCAGCGCCGGTCAGCGGCGGTGTTCCCGCGCTGGAAATGCGCGGCATTTCGAAGACGTTCCCCGGTGTGAAGGCGCTCAACAACGTCGAGCTCAAGGCCTATGGCGGCGAGGTGCTCGCATTGATGGGCGAGAACGGTGCCGGCAAATCGACGCTGATGAAAATACTGTCGGGAGCGTATTCGGCCGACCCGGGCGGCGCGATCCTGATCAATGGCAAGCCGGTCCAGATCACCGACCCGATCGCGGCGCGGCGAAACGGCATCTCCATCATCTATCAGGAATTGTCGCTGGCGCCGAACCTGACGGTGGCCGAAAACATGTATCTCGGCAACGAGGTCCGCAAATCGGGCGGCCGCGTCGACCGGGCGACGATGCGGGAAGCGTGCAGGCCGGTGCTGGAGCGTTTGGGAGCGCCGTTCGGCCCGGAAACGCCCGTCGGCTCGCTTTCCATCGCCGAACAGCAGCTCGTGGAAATCGCCCGCGCCCTGCACAGCGAGTCACGCATCCTGGTGCTCGACGAGCCGACCACGCCGCTTTCCTCCCGCGAGGTCGACCGGTTGTTCGCGCTGGTGCGCAAGCTGCGCTCGGACGGCATCGCGCTGATCTATATCAGCCACCGGATGGCCGAGATCTACGAACTCGCCAACCGCGTTTCGGTGCTGCGCGACGGCACGTATGTGGGCACGCTGGTGGGCAGCGAAATCAGCGCCGAGTCGCTGGTGAAAATGATGGTCGGGCGGGATCTCTCGAGCTTTTATAAGAAGGAGCACGACCCGCACGGCAGCCGCGGCGCGATGATCCTGGAGGTGAAGGGACTGACCGACGGCGGCAAACGGGTCAAGCCCGCGAGCTTTCAGCTGCATCAGGGCGAGGTTCTGGGCATCGCCGGCCTGGTCGGTTCGGGCCGCACGGAACTGGCGCGGCTGATCTACGGCGCCGACAAGCGCGCCGGCGGTGAAGTGCTGCTGGACGGCAAGCCCGTGCAGATCAACGCGCCGGAAGAAGCGCTCGATCTCGGGATCGCGTATCTCACCGAGGACCGCAAGCGGCTCGGGTTGTTTCTCGATATGTCATGCGGGGAAAACATCAATCTCGGCGTGATTGCGCGCGATGCCTGGCGGCGGATGGTGCTGAACCGGCTGAAAGCGCGCGAACGGTCGGAATCGGCGTTCAAGGCCCTCCGCGTGCGCGCGGCGAGCCCGCTCGTGCAGGTCGGCAGCTTGTCCGGTGGCAATCAGCAGAAGGTGCTGCTGTCCCGGTGGCTGGAGATCGGGCCGCGGGTCTTGATCCTCGATGAACCGACACGGGGCGTCGACATCGGCGCCAAGTCCGAAATTTACCGCATCATCGACGAACTGGCGCGTCGGGACATCGGCGTGATCGTCATTTCGAGCGAGCTGCCCGAGATCATCGGCATCTGCGACCGCGTGCTCGTCATGCGCGAAGGCCACATCGAAGGTGAGGTCGGCGGTCCCTCGGGCCGGGCGATTACCCAAGAAAACATCATGGCCTACGCGGCCGGGGTCGCGGCCTGACGGCCGCCGGGGAGGGATAACAAACATGTCCGAAACCGACACCAAGGTGACGACGCCCGCGCCATCGAGCGGCGGCGCGGGGCTGTCTGCCCGGCAGGTGCAAATCCGCAGCATGGTCCAGGCGATGGGCATGTTGCCGGTCCTGATCATTCTGGCGGTGGGCTTCCATTACGCGACCGGTGGCCGCTTCTTCACGCCGCAAAACATCTCGATCGTGGCGCAGCAGGCGTCCATCAACACCGTGCTCGCCTCCGGCATGACGTTCGTGATCCTGACCGGCGGCATCGATCTTTCGGTCGGCTCCATCCTCGCGATCTCCGCCATGATGGCGCTGGAGGCATCGCTGATCCCGGGGCTCGGCCTGTTGGGCGTGCTGGCCGGTATCGTGACCGGGCTGGTGTTCGGCGTGATCAACGGCGCCTTGATCGCGTTCGCGAACCTGCCCCCCTTCATCGTCACGCTCGGATCGCTGACCGCGGTGCGCGGGCTTGCGCGATTGGTCGGGCACGACACCACCATCTTCAACCCGGACCTTCCTTTCGCTTTCATCGGCAACGGCAGCCTGACGATCTTTCCCGGCGTCTCCATCCCCTGGCTGGTGATCATCGCCGTTATCGTCATCGTGATCTCCTGGTACGTGCTGCGTCGCATGGTGCTCGGCACCTGGATCTACGCGGTCGGCGGCAACCCGGCGGCGGCGCGGCTGTCCGGCATCAAGGTCTGGATGGTGCTGCTGTTCGTTTATGCGGTGTCCGGGCTGCTCGCCGGATTGGGCGGTGTCATGTCGGCGGCGCGCCTGTTTGCGGCCAACGGCTTGCAACTCGGTCAATCCTACGAACTGGATGCGATCGCCGCGGTGATCCTCGGCGGCACCAGCTTCGTGGGCGGCATCGGCTCGATCTGGGGCACGCTCGTCGGCGCGCTGATCATCGCCGCCCTCACGAATGGGCTGGTGCTGCTCGGTGTTTCCGACATTTGGCAGTTCATCATCAAGGGCCTGGTCATCATCGGCGCCGTTGGCCTTGATCGCTTCCGCCTGCAACAGGGTACCCGAACCTGAACCGAATCCCGACCGGGAATGAATAGCGAGGAGAAAGAGTGATGACGTCCAGAGTGTCCCTATTTGCCGCCGCAGCCTTCATGGTGGCGGCGTCCGCCGCCTCCGCTTCGGCCAAAGATCTGAAGTCGATCGGCATAACCGTCGGCTCGTTGGGCAACCCGTTCTTCGTGTCGCTCGTCAAGGGCGCGACCGACGAGGCGCACAAGATTAATCCGAACGCCAATGTCACGGCGGCCTCGGCCGACTACGATCTGAACAAGCAGTTCACCCAGATCGACAATTTCATTGCGTCCGGCACCGATCTTATCCTGGTCAACGCGGTCGATCCGCGCGCGATCGGCGCCGCCGTCAAGCGGGCGCAGGCGGCCGGCGTCGTCGTCGTCGCGGTTGACGTGGCGGCGGCCGGTGCGGACGCGACGGTGCAGACCAACAACATCCAGGCGGGCCAGATCGCCTGCCAGTACATGGCCGACAAGATCGACGGCAAGGGCAACGTCATCATCGAGAACGGACCGCAGGTGTCCTCGGTGATCGAGCGGGTGAAGGGTTGCAAGGAGGTGCTCGGCAAGTATCCGAACATCAAGATCCTTTCGGAAGACCAGGACGGCAAAGGGTCGCGCGAGGGCGGCATGAACGCGATGCTCGGCTATCTGACCCGGTTTCCGGAAGTCGCCGGCGTGTTCACGATCAACGACCCGCAGGCGGTCGGCTCCGACCTCGCGGCCAAGCAGCTGAACCGCCCCGGCATCGTCATCACCTCGGTCGACGGCGCGCCCGACATCGTGCCGGCCCTCAAGGGCGCCACGCTGATCCAGGCATCGGCCAGCCAGAACCCGACCGCGATCGGGACGCAGGCGGTGCAGATCGGCTACGACATCATGAACGGCAAAAAGCCCGAAAACCCGATGGTGCTGATGCCATCCACGCTCGTGAACCGGGATAACGTAGAGTCGTACAAGGGCTGGTAAGCGCCTCCGCGTGGTCTCCCGCCGCTTCGGTGGGAGACCATCCCGTGCCGCTTCCGTGACCGGAGCTTCTGCGATGGCGGACATCATCTGTCTCGGCGAATTGCTGATCGACTTCGTGCCGACGGTCACCGGATGCGATCTGGCAAGCGCCGAGGCATTCAAGAAGGCGGCGGGCGGCGCGCCGGCCAATGTCGCGGTCGGGCTCGCGCGATTCGGCGTTTCCAGCGGCTTCATGGGCAAGATCGGCGATGACGGCTTCGGCCGGTTTCTCGCCCAAACGCTGGCGGGCGCGGGCGTCGACACCTCCATGCTGATCCCGACCTCGGCGGCGCCCACGGCGCTCGCCTTCGTTTCCTTGCGGGCGGATGGCGAACGCGAGTTCCTGTTCTATCGTAGCCCGAGCGCCGACATGCTGTTCTCGCCCGAAGACGTGGACGGGGCGGCTCTGGCGCGCAGCAAGATGCTGCATTTCGGCTCGATCAGCTTGATTTCGGAGCCGTCCCGCGGCGGTACGCTGCACGCGGTGAAGCTCGCCCGCGAGAGAGGTTTGCGCATCAGCTACGACCCGAATCTGAGGCTGCGGCTTTGGCCGAGCGCGGACGCGGCGCGCGAGGGCATGCGGCTCGGGTTGGCGCAGGCCGACACCGTCAAGATTGGCGACGAGGAGGTTCAGTTCCTGACCGGCGTCGCCGACCCGATCGCGGGCGCTCGCGCGCTCTGGCATGACGGCCTTTCCTTGATGGCGGTGACGCGCGGCGCGGCCGGTTGCATCTGGCTGACCCGTGACGCCGAAGGCGAGGTTCCGGGCATCAAGGTGGAAGCGGTCGATACGACCGGCGCCGGCGACGCGTTTATGGCGGGCCTGCTCGCGGGGCTCGCCGAGCTTGGCGACCAGCCGCTGAAAGCGGCCGAACTCGACCGGATCTGCGCATTCGCGAACGCGGCCGGCGCGGTCACGACCACGGCGCGCGGCGCTATTCCCTCGCTGCCGGACCGGGCGGCGGTTCAAGCTGCATTGAAGGCACATGGCCGGGTGACCACCCCTTAGAGCGGGCATTTCGCCCGAGAGAGCGTTTCATGAGCATCCATCCACGAGTCGCCGACGTGACCGAGCGCGTCGTGCGCCGGAGCAAGGGGCCGCGCAGCCGCTATCTCGACCGCATCGACGCGGCCGGCGAGCGCGCGCGCTCCTACCCGCGCAAGGCGCTTGGCTGCGCCAACCAGGCGCATAGTTTCGCCGGCTGCGGCGCGGCCGACAAAGAAAGGCTGCGCGCCGGCATCGGGCCGAACCTCGCGATCGTCACGTCGTATAACGACATGCTTTCGGCGCATCAGCCCTACGAGCGCTTTCCGGAGCTGATCCGGCAAGCCGCACGCGAGGCGGGCGGCACCGCGCAGGTCGCGGGCGGCGTCCCGGCCATGTGCGACGGTGTGACGCAGGGCGAAGCCGGGATGGAGCTTTCGCTGTTTTCCCGCGACGTGATCGCGCTCGCGACGGCCGTCGCCATGTCGCACCAGACCTTCGACGCGGCGGTGTATCTCGGCATTTGCGACAAGATCGTCCCCGGCCTTGTCATGGGCGCGCTCGCGTTCGGACATGTTCCAGGCATCTTCATACCCGCCGGCCCGATGCCGAGCGGCCTGCCGAACGACGAGAAATCGCGGGTGCGGCAGTTGCATGCGGAAGGAAAGGTGTCGCGCGAGGCGCTGCTGGAAGCGGAAGCGAAATCCTACCATGCGCCCGGCACGTGCACTTTCTATGGCACCGCGAACACCAACCAGATGCTTATGGAAGTGATGGGCGTCCATATGCCGGGTTCCGCCTTCGTCAACCCGAACACACCGCTCCGAGACACGTTGACGCGGGAAGCGGTGAAGCGCGCGCTTGCGCTCACCGCAAGCGGCAACGAGTACACGCCGATCGGCCGCGTGATGGACGAGCGTGCTTTCGTCAATGGCATCGTGGCGCTGCACGCCACGGGCGGTTCCACCAACCATACGATCCACCTGATCGCGATGGCTGCGGCGGGCGGCATCGAGCTGACCTGGGACGATTTTTCCGCGCTGGCCGCGGTGACGCCGTTGCTCTGCCGCATCTACCCGAACGGCAAAGCCGACGTGAACCATTTTCACGCCGCCGGCGGCACCGGCTTCCTCACCCGCGAATTGCTGGATGGCGGCCTGCTGCACGAAGATGTGGACACGGTGTTCGGCCGTGGCCTGCGCGCTTACGTCACCGAGCCGGGCCTTGCTGCGGATGGCGGCATCGAGTGGCGGCAGCCGGCCGCCGCCAGCGGCGACACCAACGTATTGCGCGCCATCGCCGATCCGTTCCAGCCAACCGGTGGCCTGACGCTACTTGACGGCGATCTCGGGCGGGCGGTCATCAAGACTTCGGCGGTCGCGCCCGAACGGCATGTGATCGAAGCGCCGGCGCGGGTGTTCCACAGCCAGGAGGCGTTGCAGGCGGCGTTCCGCGGCGGCGAGCTGACCGAGGATTTCGTCGCGGTGGTCCGTTTCCAGGGACCGAAGGCGAACGGGATGCCGGAACTGCACAAGCTGATGCCGCCGCTCGGGGTGTTGCAGGATCGCGGCCGACGGGTGGCGCTGGTGACCGATGGTCGGCTCTCCGGCGCGTCCGGCAAGGTGCCCGCCGCCATCCATGTAACTCCGGAAGCGGTCGACGGCGGCGCCATCGCCAAAATCCGCGAGGGCGACATGATCCGGCTCGATGCCGTCCGGGGGCGGCTCGAAGTGAAGGTCGATCCGGCGGAATGGGCGCGGCGGCCGTTGGCGACAGCCGACCTCGCGCCGTCGCACGAAGGGGTGGGCCGCGAGCTGTTCAGCGCCTTCCGGGGCACGGTCGGACCGGCCGAACGGGGCGCCGCGATCTTCGGGACGGTCGCGGCGTAACGCGCTACGGCGAGGCTTGCAGCCGGCCTCGCCACGCCTGCTTGGCGCCCTGCATGTGCCGCGACAGGGCGACCCAGAGCAGCACCAGGAGGCACGCCATCCCCGCCGGGGTCAGCGCCATCGCCCGCGCGTCCTGACCGCAGCGCAGGCCGACGAGCGTGCGCGCGACGGCGAGGGCCGCGATCGCTCCGCCGAGACCAGCGGCTGCCGGGTGGCCGACCCCGAGACAGAGCAGGAACAGCGGCACCGGCAGCACGAATCCGCCGAGCAGCAACAGGGTCCAGACCGGCAGCCCGGCGGGGGTCGCCATGCCCTCGGTCGCATTTTTCGAAAATCCGCGCCAAGTCGCGCCGAAGCCAACATACATGCGGCAGGACGCGATCCGGCTCGCTTCCACAATGTCGGTCTGGAAATTGGATCGCCGGAACGCGCGGGGCAGAGCGAGGCCGTCGTGCCAGGTCGAGCGGATCGCGGCGTGACCGCCGATCGCCCGGTAGGCGCTGGCGTCCGCCAGCATCAACTGCCCGCAACCGGCGCCGAAGCCCGGCGCCCGCGACAGGCGCATGGCGGCAAGCGGCAGGTAGGCGAGCAGCAGAACTTGTATTAGCGGAATGAGCAGGCGCTCGCCGGCACTCGCCGCGATCTCGCGGGGAAATCCGGACACCAACGGCACGCCGCGCCTGGCCTGATATCCGGCAAGGCGCGGCAAGGCGTCAGGCGCGAGCTGCACGTCGGTATCGATGAAGCACAATAAAGGGTGCCGCGCTTCGGTGGCGCCGAAATGGCAGGCGTGCATCTTGCCGCTCCAGCCCGGCGGGAGAGCCGGTGCGCGCAGCAACCGGATACGTGGATCGCGCGATGCCGCCGTTCGTACTATCTCGGCGGTGCGATCGGTCGAGCCGTCATCGACGACGATGATTTCAATCGAAGCGAGCGTGGAGCGTCCGAGCTGCGCGAGGCAGCGACCGATCGCCGCTTCCTCATTGCGGGCGGGGATGATGACGCTGACGCCGCGCGTCGTGTCGGGCGGACCGGGCCTGCGAAACAGCAGGAGGTTCACCAGCATCATCAGCGCGGGCAGCAGCGCCAAAGCGGTGACGACCGCGACCACCCAGCTCAGCAGCGTCATCTAGTCTCCTCATGCGCAAGCGCCGCCTTCCGCCCGCTTGCCCAGGCTTTGGCGCGTCGCCAGCCATCGTAGACGCCGCCGATCCCCGTTCTGCCCGCGATCAGCGTCTCGAAACGGGACGGATCGCGCGTGCAGGCGTCCGCTGCCAACGCGTCCGCCGTGGCTTCCAGAGCGGCCCCGAGGCGCGCGTTCCACCCATCTACGCGGGTCGCCGCATCGAAGGCGAGAGGGGAACCGAAGCGGAGAAGCACCTGGGGGGGCCGCTCGTTCCAGAACGGGTACTCGACGGCGAGCGGGAGAACGAGGCCCGAACCGCTGCGCTTCGCCAGATGGGCTACGCCAGCACGGAGCGTGATCGGGCGCACGCGGGGGTCGGTAAACCGACCTTGCGCGGTCACCCAAAGCACGTTGTCCGGCGCGCGCAAGATACCGTTCGCGACCGCCAGAAAGCGGCGCGCGCCCCGAGCCGCGTCCGGTTCGATGCCGAACACGCCGAGCCGCTGCATGAACCCGTATCGCCCGAGCGCCTGCTGCTCCATGACGCCGAAGCCGCGCCGGCCGGAAAACAGCGCATGGTGGAGCAGCACGAAGATCAGCGGGTCCCACCAGGCGGCGTGCGTGGCGCACACGATCACCGGGCCGACGCCCCGCAGGTCGGGGCGGTTGTTGTTGGCCAGGCGGACAGCGTGGAAGTGGCGGGCAACGTAGCGCCGGGCGTAGCGGGCGAAGAGCGCGAACACGTAGGCTGAGCGGGCCGCCATGACCCGGTCGGCCTCGGTCATGCGGCGTGGGTTGCCGTTTCCGCCCGGTCGAGCGCATCGGCCGCGATCCACCCGGACATCAGCACCATCGGCATTCCCGGACCCGGATGCGCCGCGCCGCCGGCGAGATACAGCCCTTGCAGATGACGGCTGATATTGCCCGGCTTGAAGGCGCCCAGGAACCGGCCGTGACTGGCCAGACCGTAGATGGCGCCGTTCAGCACGCGGTAGCGGTCGTGGATATCCTGCGGCGTCAGCACGCGCTCGAACACGATGCGGCTTTCGAGATCCGGCATCTGTCCCGTTCGCTTCAGCTTCTCGAGGATGGTGCGCCGGTATTGGGGCAGCATCTTCGACCAGTCGTGATGGCGCCGGAGATACGGCGTGTGAACGAGCACATACAGCGCTTCGCCGCCGGGCGGCGCCACGCTCGGGTCGGTGCGGGACGGGGCGGCGATATAGGCGGTCGGGTCGTCGGCCGGTTCGCCGCGCCGATAGATATCGTCGAACTCGCGTTTCGGATCGCGCGAGAAAACGAAGGTGTGATGCGCCAAATGGTCATAGGCGCGATTCAGTCCGAGATAGAGCACAACGCCCGAACAGGCCGGCTCCCGCCTGCGTTCGCGCTCGAATTTCCGCCCGGTTTCGTCGCCGACGAGTTCACGATAGGTGCGGACCGAATCCATGTTCGACACAACGGCGGTAACCGGGATCTCGGTGCCGTCCTCCGCGCGA
>JAFAXA010000217.1 GCA_019241425.1 Acetobacteraceae bacterium
TGGGGCGCTGTTCATGATGGGCGCCTTCGTCGCCTGGATGATGCTGGAGTATCTGGGGATCGGCTATTTCCCGGCGCTGATCCTGGCGCCGCTCGTCGTCGGCGCGTTCGGCATGCTGATGGAGCGGACCATCATCCGGCCGCTCTACAAGCTCGACCATCTCTACGGGTTGCTGCTGACATTCGGCGTCGCGCTCATCATCGAGGGTTTGTTTCGCAACGGCTTCGGCAGTTCGGGCCTGCCGTACCGGATTCCGTCGGCGCTGCAGGGGGCGACCAATCTCGGCTTCATGTTCCTGCCGATCTATCGCGGCTGGGTGGTCGTCGCGGCGCTGGTGGTGTGCCTCGCCACCTGGGCGCTGATCGAAAAGACCCCGCTCGGCGCGCGACTGCGGGCGGCGACCGAAAATCCCGCGCTGGTTCAGGCGTTCGGCGTCGATGTGCCGCGGCTGATCACGCTGACCTATGCCGGAGGTGTCGCGCTCGCCGCGTTCGCGGGCGTACTCGCGGCGCCGATCTATTCCGTCAATCCGAACATGGGCAGTAATTTCATCAACACCGTGTTCGCGGTGGTGGTGATCGGCGGCATGGGGTCGATCATGGGCTCAATCATCACGGGCTTCGGTCTCGGCGTCATCGAGGGCCTGACCAAGGTCTTCTATCCGCAGGCGTCGGCGACCGTGGTGTTCTTCGTCATGGTGATCGTGCTGCTGTCGCGGCCACGCGGCTTGTTTGGAAAGGCGGCCTGATATGGCAAGCACCACAACCACCACCGTCGAGCGGCAAGCCACCCGTCCCGCGCTTGGCCTGTTGGGTTTCACGCGCGCGCAAGGCATCGCCTTTCTGTTGATGCTGGCGCTGATCGTTGTTTCGCCTTTGATACTGTATCCCGTGTTCCTGATGAAGGTGCTGTGCTTCGCGCTGTTCGCCTGCGCCTTCAATCTGCTCATCGGCTATGTCGGCCTGCTGTCGTTCGGACACGCGGCGTTTTTCGGCATGGGCAGCTACGTGGCCGCGTGGGTTGCCAAGAATCTCGGCGTATCGGCCGAGGTCGCGATCATCGCCGGCGGCTTGACGGGGGCGCTGCTCGGCGCCGTGCTGGGCTGGATCGCCATTCGCCGGCAGGGTCTCTATTTCGCGATGATCACGCTCGCGCTCGCGCAGATGGTGTATTTCTTCTGCCTGCAGGCGCCGTTCACGGGCGGCGAGGACGGCATCCAGCAAGTACCGCGCGCCCCGCTGCTGGGCGTCGTTTCGATGCAGTCCGACATGTCGATGTATTGTCTGGTCGCGGCCGTGTTCCTGGCCGGCTTCCTGTTCATCCATCGCATCGTGCATTCGCCGTTCGGGCAGATCCTGAAGGGCATTCGCGAGAACGAACCGCGCGCAACCTCGCTCGGCTACCGGACCGACGACTACAAGCTGATTGCCTTCATTCTCTCCACCGGCATCGCCGGCATCGCCGGCGGCACCAAGGCGCTGGTGTTCGGCATTGCGACGCTCACCGATGTGCATTCGCTGATGTCGGGCGAAGTCGTGCTGATGACCTTGGTCGGTGGCCTCGGCACCATCTTCGGCCCTGTGGTCGGCGCTCTGCTGGTGACCGCGATGGAGAATTACCTCGCCCCGTTCGGTGCCTGGGTGACGGTGACGCAGGGCATCGTCTTCGTTCTCTGCATTCTGCTGTTTCGTCGCGGCATCGTCGGCGAGATCGGCGCCAAGCTGCGCATATCGCTTTAGTCGACGCTCCGGAGCGTTCCGCCGAAGAGAACCGGACCGGTCGGCTGGCCCGTGGGTGATCCGCCGCGCGGTTCCAGGCTGACCAGCAATTGGGTGCCGCCTTCGGGCGGAGCCGTGGGCGCGATGCGCCGCCCGGCAGCCGGGATGACGCCGAGCGATACCGGTTTGCTCGCGCCCGGCGGCAACGCCCAAAGCTCCAGATCCTGATTGGCGGCGACACGGACCGGATCAAGCGGACGCAGGCGGAGCGACCCGTCCCGCTGCATTTCCGCAATGAACGCCGCCGGCGTGCCGTTGGTCGGAACGAGCGCCGCCACCGCACCGGTTTGCGGCGGACGCAGGAAGGCGACCCCGGCAAAAGCGGCCGCGAGCGCAAAACCCGCAGCCGTCGTGAACCGCCAGAAACCGACGCGGCCGAGCAGGGGCGGTTTCGCGGCCCCGGGCTGGGCCGGAACCGTCGCGGGTGCGCCGATGGCGGCCGCGAGCCGGTCCCATGCGTCCGGCGGAGGCGGGACAGCCGGCGCCAGCGCGGATAGCGGGGCGAGCCGTTCCTCCCAGCGTGCGATGGCGGCGCCGAGCGCCGGTTCGTGCGCCGCCCGGGCCGCGACATCCCGGGCGGCTTCGGCGTCGAGCGTGCCAAGCACGTATTCGGCCGCAAGCAGTTCGTGTTCCTCTGCGGTGCCACTCATGGCCCCAGGCACTCCTTGAGCGCGAGAAGCCCGCGCCGCACCCAGGACTTGACCGTCCCGAGCGGGGCGCTGATCCGCGCCGAGATTTCGCTATGCGTCAGCCCGTCGACGAAGGCCAGCAGGATCGCGCGCCGTTGCGCGGCCTCCAGCGTCGCGATGCAGTCATGCAGGGCTTTTCCGTCCCTGCTCGCGAGCAGCGCGTCCAACGGACCGGGTGCCTCGTCCGCGCTGTCGGGGATGGCGGCATCCCCGCCTTCGCGTCCGTGCTTGCGCACGATGTCCATCGCACGATACCGGATGAGGCCGGTCAGCCAGGCTTCCGGCGAGCCGCGCGCCGGATCGAAACGGTTCGCGTGCTGCCACACTTGCATCAGCGCCTCGTGCAAGGCGTCGGCCGCCAGCGCGGGTTGCCGGGTGATGCGCAGCGCGATGCCGTAAAGCCGCCCGGATTGCCGCTCGTAAAGCGCGCGGAACGAGACGGCATCTCCCGTTCCGCACCGTTGCAGCAATTCGCTGAGCGGAACGTCGGCGGAGGCCGGGATGCGGGGATTACCGACCAGGAGGAATGTCCGCGATGTTCAGAACGGCCGAGTGGCGCGTCGCGGTCCGGACGATATCCCATCGTCGCTTCCGGACAAGAGGCCATGTCGATTCCGGATTCCCCCGAGGCTTCGTCCACCATACGGGCAGTGGACCGTAACGGATGCAAACGCCCGCTGCATCCGTTCAGCGAGCAGCCCCGTAATGGAATGCGCCGCAAGGAAGGCGTGTTCTATAGAGGATTGATCCATGCGACATATGCGTTTCGCCACGTTGCTGCTTGCCGGATGTGTCATCTCCGCGGCTCCGCTTGCCACCGACGCGCAAGCAATGGAACAGACGGTGATGGTCGGGGGCGCCGCGATGTATCCGTCGAAAAACATCGTCCAGAACGCCGTCAACTCCAAAGACCACACGACGCTCGTCGCGGCCGTCAAGGCGGCCGGGCTGGCGGACACGCTTTCGGGGCCGGGACCGTTCACCGTTTTCGCGCCGACGAACGAGGCGTTCGCCGCCTTGCCGCCGGGAACGGTAGACACTCTGCTGAATGCGGAAAACAAGGGGATGTTGGTCAAGATACTCACCTATCACGTGGTATCCGGGCGCTACACGGCGGCCGATCTGATGAGCCTCGTCCGAAAGGGCGGCGGCACGGCGATGCTGAAAACCGTGGAAGGCGAGAAGCTCAAACTATCGATGACCGGCAGCAATCTGCTGGTGAGCGGCGAGAAAGGCGGCGCATCAACCGTCACCATTCCAAACGTCACCCAGTCGAACGGCGTGATCCACGTCGTGAACGCGGTGTTGTTGCCTAACTGACGGCCGCCGGCGGGGCGGCGCTTCCGCGGCCCCGCCGGCTTGCCCGCCTAGCGGATGTTGCCGTTCAGCCGGTCAGGGAAGAACCCGAAGCCCGCCGAAGCGCCTCCCAGATACACGATGTTGAGCACCTGCGCGGTCGTGCGGGCGAACGCCAGACCGTTCGCGTCCGTCGGCACGATGTTCACGACCCCGTTCACCACGATGCCCTGATCGTCGGGAACGCCCGACGCGGCCGGCGAGCCCTCGGGCGCGGCGGCGGCTGAGGCGGCGGCCCGGAGCGCCGAGATCTTGCCCGCTTGCTCGCTCAGGCCGAGGGCGTAGAGGGCCACCCGGACCTCGCTCGCGTGATATGCCTCGACAGCGAGGATGGAAGCAGCGGCCCCGAGATAGCTCCGGCTGTGGATCAGCGGTGCCGCGCCATTATAGGCGGTCACGCCCACGTCCTCGAAGATGAAGGCGCCGAGTAGGAAGCTCACCTCGTCGGCGAACGGGTTGAAGGTCTGGCCGGGCTGGATCACGCCGGCCGCGATGGCGGCGTTTGTGAAACTTCCCACCAGATCGATCGCCGGTTCGGCGACCGCCGCATCGCCGAGGGCCGACCGGAGAAAGCGGACATGGGCCAGTTCGTCCGCTGCGATCTCCGCCGCGCCCTGTTGCAGCGCCGCGGTCCTGAACGGCACCTGGCTACCGCCCGTAACGCCCCCCTGCGTCCCCAGGCCGCCGGTATCGGCGCCGCTGAGCCCGACGCCGTAGACCGCGCGCTGATAGAACTCCGCTTCCAGATATTCGAGATTGAGGGCGAAATTGAGGATGTCGACGTCGGGCGGCCGGTAGCCATCGGCATGCGCCGCCGGGATCAGCCCTACGGCCCCGACGCCCCGCAGCCCGGTCGCCGCCGCCGCCGCCGCGGCACCGAGCCCCGCGCCCCGCAGCAGGTTGCGCCGGTTCGACCCACTCCGTGCCCGGCCGGCCGTTTCCCTCGTTTCATTGCTCGCCATGTGATCGCCCTTCGTATTGATGGTCGGAGCGGTCCCGGGTTTTTCCGGGCGGGGTGCCCCCGCCATGACCGCCTGGCGCTACGGCGGGCGGGGAGATTTGGATGCGCCGTCGGTGCGGAAACCGCGGCGACCGCCGCAAAAAGCGCGTCACCTCACGAGGATGTCACAATCCGGCCCGGCCGCGCCGCTCCGCACGCCGAAAAGCAGATAGACGGGTGGGCCGTTCTGCTGGACAGGGCTCGCCGCCGTGGGGCAGGCTCGCGCGCATGAAACTGCTGGCTGTTCATCCCAGCGGCTTGATGTACACGCGGGTCTTTCTGCGGCTCGAGCCGCTCGGACTCGAACTGGTCGCAAGCGCCGCCCGCACGGCCGGTCACGACGTCCGCATCATCGACCTGCAAGTGGAGACGCATTCGGATCTGCGCCGGCTCGTCGATGGCTGGCGCCCGGACGCCGTGTGTTTCTCCGGAAACTACCTCGCCAACATTCCCGAGATTGTCGATCTTGCCATCGACATCCGTGCGCGCCTGCCGGACTGCTTCATCTTCGTCGGCGGCCACAGCGTTTCGTTCACCGCCGCCGATCTGCTGCGCCACGCCGGCGGCGCGATCTCCTGCGTGCTGCGGGGCGAGGGCGAGGCGTCGGTGGCGGCGCTGCTCGAAGCCGCCGCGACCGGGGCAAGCCTGCTGACGGTGCCGGGCGCGCTCACGGCAGAGGGCGCGGGACCGCCGCCGCGCTTCGTCACCAACCTCGACACGATCCGTCCGGCGCGTGACCTGCTTCGTCACCGCCGCAAGTATTTCATCGGCGAACTCGATCCGTGCGCGTCCATCGAGTTCGCGCGCGGTTGTCCGTGGGACTGCACCTTCTGCAGCGCCTGGACCTTCTACGGCCGCAGCTATCGCACTGCGTCGCCCGAAGCGGTCGGCGAGGAATTGGCGCAGTTGCGCGAGCCCGGCGTATTCATCGTCGACGACGTCGCCTTCGTTCATGCCGAACACGGCATGCGGATCGGCGAGGAGGTCGAGCGCCGCCGCATCCGCAAACGCTTCTAC
>JAFAXA010000136.1 GCA_019241425.1 Acetobacteraceae bacterium
CGTCGGAGCCGTCGAACAACCCGGCACGCCAATCGCCTTGCCGGGAAGCGGCATCGATCATGCGCTGCTCCACTCGACGTACCAGAAGCTGCGCCTGGCCTTGATTGAAGCTCTCGAGAGCAGCAATGCGGGTGGCCAGGGTTTCAGCCAGTATTTCGCATACGGCGAGTGTCTCGAACTGAGCGCGGCGCGGGGCGTAATGGTGACACGCGATCAAGCCCCACAATCTCCCGCTGACCATCACAGAGATCACGAGAGTGGCGCGGACACCCATATTCTTCAGGTATTGGATGTGGATCGGTGACATGCTGCGCAGACGGCAGAGCGACATATCGAGCGGCTCGCCGGTGACCGGCGAGAGTGAGGGTTGCAGCGGCACGGGCGTGTAGTTGACATCGACCAGCAAGCGGACGCGTGCCCGTTCGTAGAGTCGGCGCGCCATCTGAGGGATGTCGGACGCAGGATAGTAGTTGCCCAGGTAAGGCTCGAGCCCCGGCTCCCGTTCTTCCGCAAAGACGTTTCCGTGACCCGCCTCGTCGAACCGGTAGATCATCACCCGATCGTATCCGGTCATCGCTTTCACGAGGCGAGCCGACTCGTCGCACAGAGACCGCAGCGTCGGCGCTGCGGCAATCGTTGCAACGGAGCGTGCAAGATCAGCGGTCAGATCGACCTCCGGACCCGCGTGCTCAAGCTCGATGACGAGGCAGCCGGATGGCGGCCGATGCATCACGCCGTCAAATGTCCGCCGGTTGCGCCCGATGCGGCAGCGAAGGATCGCGGGTATTTCGCCCAACGGATCGTTGAGATGCAGGCCAACGCGTGCGCTCAGCTCTGGGCCGATCTGGGCCAGAGCGGCGCCCATGACAGGAAGGTCCAGTTCCAGGAACTCGTGCGCTCCGGCGCTTGCTTGCATGATGACGAGATCGTACTCCCGAACCACCAGCATCGCGCCATGCGGCTGGATGGAGCTTGGCACATGGATCTTCTCAAGCTCGCAATTCGAGAGGTCAGCCTCGCCGAACTCCGGCGCGCGCGGAGGGGGCGTCATGTCAGCCGAAGCAAAAATATGGGTGCAGAAAAAAGCATCCGGCGCTGAACTCTGGTGTAACCCTTGGCCTGAATGCAACCCGGCGCTGACCGCCAGGGCACGCGGCGTTCACTCGTCCAAATCTCTGGTGCCGCGTGTCCGGCCCGCAAGACCGTATCGCACAAGCTTGACATGCAAGCTCTGCCGGCTCACGCCGAGCAGCGCGGCGGCCGGGGATCGCTTGCCGCCTGTGCATCTAAGTGCGGCCTCGATGTATTGGCGCTCGAGACTTTCGGTCGCCTCGTGAACGAGGGTCGGAAGAGGCGCTTCCCCGAGGCGATCGATCCCGGGAGGCATGGCCAGCCGAGTCGCAGGCAAGGACTCTATGTCGCCGACAGAGGCGGCACCAGCGATCGTCGCCGTCTGCAGTGCATCACGCGTGGGAACGTCCGCTCCGAGCTCTCCAGATCCGTTGGGGACTACCAGGCCCGAGTTCCCTTGCCTGGTCAGGCCGGGCAGCAACGCGGTCGTTTGCGCTTCAACCTGCGTCACACGTTTGCCTGGCCACCCGGACGGCTCGCTCAGATGGTCGCCTGCACGTGCAGAACGGAGAAAAGATGGGCGATCCGGACTCATCGAAGCGCCGCCTGGCTCACCGTCGAACACGGCGACACCCAGCGATGTGAACTGGAGGAGAAACAAGAACACCGGCTCCGTCGAGAGCTGTGAGGCGCGAAGCCCCCAGGCAGCGCCACCGCTCCCCGCGTGCACGAGAATGCCGGGTTGCCGATCCTGCTCGCGGGCGCGTTGCAAGAGCGCGCGGATCGCCACTTGTTCTTGCGGCGCAAACTCCGGCAGGAGTTCCTGGCCGGGGCCAAGACCCAAGCCGCGAATGGCCGCCGGGTTAGCGTCGATCACGCGCAGCGTATTCCCCGCGAGTAGCACGATTGCGTCGCTGGTTGCATCGAACAGCAACCGGTACCGCGTTTCCAACTCGCGAAGCTTCCAGTAGTCGTGTTCGCGGGCCCGTTGAGCGGCGACCAGCCGAGACTGCAAGCGCCGAACCGCCGATACGTTCTTGCCGATGGCGATGAGGCCAGACGCCTTGCCAAGTCGCACCGTTGCATAATCGATCGGGATCTCGGCGCCATTCGGAAAGATCTGAGCGATCTGACTGAAGGTCGAAACGCCGGTAGCCGCTGCATCGGACAGCATGCGTTTGACGTCGTCACTGCACTCGGCGTGCACCGTGTCGACCCATTTGCGGCCTACCCACGCGTCGACGGGTTCTCCGCACACCGTGTCCGAGCATGCAGCTTTGCGGATAACGCCACCCAGCCCAAGCAGAAGAGTGACATCGGGCTGAGATCGGGGCCGCATCGCCGACTGGCGCTCAATAGACAACCGTTGTTCTCCGGGAGGACGATAGCTTGGCCGTGCCAGGGCGTTTTCGCCGCATCCACCAAGGTTTGCAGGATAATGTGGCGATCGAGGAACAGGGTCAACCGCTTTGCCTTTCGTCGCGTTTTGTGGCTCCGCTAGGGCTGCAATGCGGTCGAGGGTCGAATGCGTCGGATTGTCCGGGGTCGCGCGTGAGCAGGTTGAGCGCTGCCCTTCGCGCACACGTGCAGCTACTCCACACCGAGGCGGAGCGAACCGGTCTCGTCGGCGACGTTCTGCGTGGTCGTGCCACCCCCGGCGACTACGCGCTCTGGCTGCGTAATCTCCTGCCAACTTACCAGGAGATGGAGGCTGCCTTGGAACGATACCGGGGGCGGGCTCCGTTCATCGAGCTAGCGCGTCCTGAGCTTTACCGGGCAGAAGCAATCATTTCCGATTTGCATCGGCTAACGGGCGGATGGCACCGCTTGCCGCTCCTGCACGCCGGGTCGATCTATGCGCAGCAAGTCGCACAAGCCGCAACCGGAGACGGACACCTTCTTATCGCTCACGTCTATACGCGCTATCTCGGGGATCTGAGCGGAGGGTTGGTGCTGAAGCGAGTGCTGGCCCGCCTTCCAGGTGCACAATCATTCCGGTTCCATGACTTTCCCGGCATCGCCGACAGGCAAGCCTGCCAAATCGAGTTCCGAGCCGCCATCGACCGCGCGGGAGCGCAACGGAGCGACTGGACGGACATTCTGGTGGAGGGCGCCGCCGCGTTCCGGTGCAATATCGAGCTGTCGAAGGCGATCCAAGCGGTCTGCGCCGATCCTGCATTTCCGCTTTAGCGAAACCGGCTGCCGTTGAACTCGATCCGAGTGCCGGCGAGCACGGCGGCGATCGGCAACGGTTTGCTGGACTATATCTCGCCGAAGAACCGGCGCCGGGCGGTTTCGTCGCTCGGGAAGGCGGGGCCGAGGCCGACGATGTCGGGCCGGCGGTCGGGCTCGGCGGCGATCAGCGGCAGCGCCCGCGCCCGGACGGAAGCGGCGGCTTCCGAGGGGTCGTAGAACAGCGCCCGCATCCACCCCGTGAGCCGATGGATCGCGCCGAAATACTCGTCATGTTCGGTGGCGTAGGCATGCGCCGCCGCATCCCAGTCCTCGCCCTCCAGCAGCCGGTCGCGCAGCACGCGCCCGTCGCGGAGCGTGAGGGAAAGCCCGCAGCCGAAGGTCGGATCGGTCGCGCCCGCGGCGTCGCCGACCAGCGCCACTCCGTCCCGGTATGGATGCGCGACCCAGCGACAACTTCCGTCAAAGCAGGCGAGCGGTCCGGCGGCTTCCGCGCGGTCGAGCCAGCCTGCCGGAACACCGGCCGCAATGCCGGCTCCGATGAATGCGGGAAGGCGGCCGCGACCACTCAGCGCCCGCGCTTCCTTGAGAACCGCGCTCGCAACATAGGCGCGGGTCTGCGCCGGCGCGACCGGAACCATGATGGCGAGTTGCCCCAGATCCGGGCGAACAAACAGCGCCGTCGTGTCGTCGGGGGCCGCGGCACCGTCCAACAGCACGCCCGCGACCAGCATGCCGTCTGCATCGCGCTCGACCTCGAAACCCGCCATGCTGCGGCACACGGAGTCCCTTCCGTCGGCGCCGACCACCAGCCGCGCGGCATAAATCTGCTCGCCGGCGCCGATGCGGGCACGCACCGTCGGCGACCGGCCCCCCTCGACGCCGGTTACCTGGGCGCCGCGCAGCACGTCGGCCCCGGCCGCAGCGGCCGCCTCGAGCAGCACTTCCTGCATCGCCGGATGCAGCACGCTGAACGTTCCGCAGCGATGCGGCGACGTCGCCACCAGATCGCGCGGCGGCACCATCGGCATGCCGTGGACCCGCACGGACCAGTAGCGGCTCTCCCGCGCACAACTGCTTTTGAGCAGATCATAGATCCCGAGCGCGCGCGTTTCGCCGACGCCCCAGCAATGCATTTCCTCGCCGCGCACACGGTCCCGGAACCGCGTCTCGCGCTCCAACACCAGCACCCGCATCCCGGCCAGCGCCAGCGCGCGGGCGAGCGCCGCGCCCGCCAGGCCGCCGCCGACGGTGATGACGTCGTAACGCATGGCCAGTTCTATGCGGTCCCTTCCAGCACGTCGCCGAACCGCTCCCACGAGGTTCCAGTCCATCGAGCAAGTTGCATCTGCCGGATCGGATGGAAGTTGGCCGGCGACGTGTTCACCTTGATGCCCGGCAGCAGCACCGGGATTTCCAGATCATGCAAATTCCCCGCCTGGCGCATAATGTTCTCGCGCGAAAGATCGTCGCCGCATTGCTCCAACACCTGCTTCAGCGCCAAGGCCATCGCGTAGCCGGAAGTGTGGAGATCGTTCAGGTTCTCGCCGGGCAGCCATTTCTCTGCCAGGGCACGCCAGGTCGCAAGGCCAGCATCATCGGCCCATTGCGGGTCGGCTGCCACCTTCAGGAAAACCGCACCGATGATTCCGCGCGCGTTCTCCGCACCTGCCGGTATCAAAACCACCGCCGGGGCTGTCGACACATAGCTCAGGTAGTGCAAGGGGTGCCAGCCGATCTCGGCGATTTTCCGTATCGCCTGTGCCGCCGGCTTCGCCGTGGCAGCGGTGAGCAACATGTCGGCCCCCGAGGCTTGCAGATCGACAATCTGGCTGTCCACCGTCGGATCGGTCACCTCATAGGACGCGGTCCGGATGACGGTCTTGTCGTATTGTGGTCCCAGAACGTCCCGCACACCGGCCACATAGTCCCGGCCGAAATCATCGTTTTGATAGAGAATGGCGAGTTTGGCGCTCGTCGCGTTTCGCTGCATGTGCTTGGCAAAGACCTGGGCCTCCGTGCGGTAGCTTGGAAAAAATCCCATCGTCCAGGGAAAGTGCTCGGGGTCGGCCCATTTGTCGGCGCCGGTGTTGACGAAGAGCTGCGGCACTTTTCGCGCATTCAGATATTGCCGGACGGCCGTTTGACAGGCCGTGCCGAGGCTTCCGAACAAGCAGGCGACGTCCTCAGACTCGATGAGCCGCCGCGTTTCCTCGACCGTGCGCGGTGGGCTGTAGCCGTCATCGACGGATAGAAACTCGATCGTGCGGCCGCCGATGCCACCGGTTGCGTTCAGCATTTTGAAAAACGCCGATTGGGCGCGGCCCATAACGCCATAGGCGGAGGCGGGACCGCTATACGGGATGGTCTGCCCGATTTTGATCGACGTCTTCGTGACCCCCGGCATCGCCGCGGCACGCGCGACCCAAGGCGCCGCCAATCCGCCTGCGGCAACAGCCAGCAGCTTCCGTCTATGCAGCATGGTTGCCTCCTCTTCTCTGACGGCAATGACGCCGGGATCTCCGGCGTTTTATGCCGACCCTTCCAGCACGTCGCCGAACAGCTCCCAGGACGTTCCGGTCCAGCGAGCGAGTTGCATTTGCCGGATCGGGTGGAAGTTGGTCGGCGACGTGTTCACCTTGATTCCCGGCAGCAGCACCGGGATCTCTAGATCCTGCAGGTTCGCCGCCCGCCGCATGATGTTCTCGCGCGACAGATCGTCCCCGCATTGCTGCAGCACGTGCTTGAGTGTCAGGACGCCGACGTACCCATACACGTTGAATGCGTCAGCCTGGTCGGCCTCGGGCGCCCACTTGCGCGCGAAGCTGCGCCAGGTTTCCATTCCAGGATCATTGGCCCATCGCGGGTCTGTCGGGTCCTTGAAATAAACACCGGCGATGATCCCGCGCCCGTTCTCTGCGCCGGCCGGGACCATGACCGCCTTCGCGGAAGCAGAGACGTTGGTCAGGTAGTGCAGCGGATGCCAGCCGATCTCGGCAACTTTCCGGATCGCCTGGGCGGCAGGTTTCGGTACGGCGGCGGTGAGCAGCGTATCGGCGCCCGATTCGTGTAGGCTGACGACCTGGCTGTCCACCGTGGGATCGGTCACCTCGTACGACGCGGTCCGGATTACGATTCGGTCGTATTGCGGCCCTAGCACATCCCGCAATCCGGCGAGATAGTCCCGTCCGAAATCGTCGTTCTGATGGAGAACCGCAAGCTTCGCGGCTGGCGCCTCCCGTTGAATGTGCTTGGCATAAATCTGCGCCTCGGTGCGATAGCTCGGTTGCAAGCCGACCGTCCAGGGGAAGTGCTCGGGATCAGCCCACTTATCGGCGCCTGTGCTGACGAAAAGCTGCGGCACTTTTCGCCCATTCAGATACTGCCTGACGGCGGTCTGACAGGCCGTTCCGAGACCGTTGAAAAGAAAGCTGACACCCTCCGACTCGACCAGCCGCCGCGTCTCCTCGACCGTGCGCGGAGGACTGTAGCCGTCGTCGGCGGACAGCAACTCGATCGTGCGTCCGCCGATACCACCGCTCGCGTTCAGCATATCGAAATACGCGGCGTGGGCGCGGCCGATCACGCCGTAGGCTGAAGCCGGGCCGCTATACGGCATCGTCTGGCCGATCCTGATCGACGTCTTGGTGACACCCGGCATGGTCGCGGCGCGCGCTACCCAGGGCGCCGCCAATCCGCCCGCCGCCGCCGCAATCAACCTCCGTCTACGCAACATGCTCCCCTCCTCGCTTTCGCTTACGCCACCAACTGGATGCCGCCGCCCGGCGCAGCAGCCCCGCAATCCCGGACGGCATCAGGTAAAGGCACGCGATCAGGATGACGCCGTACACCGCCCCCGGCGCGGCGCGCGACACGGAGTTGGCGAGCGGCGGCACCATCACGATGAACACGGCGCCCGCCACCGCGCCGCCGATCGAGGCGACGCCGCCCACCACCGAGCCGACAAACAGCGTGATGGAAAGGAACACGGTAAAGCTGTCCGGTGAAACGAACTCGGTTTCGAGCGCGCCGAGCGAGCCCGCCAGCGCGGTCAAAGCGGCGCTCAGCGCGAAGGTGCGGGTCTTCAGCCGCGCCACGTGCACGCCCATCGCTTCGGCCGCCAGCGTGTGGTCGCGCACCGCGACGATCGCCCGGCCGATCCGGCCGCGAAGCAGATTGGCGACCAGCGTAAAGGCCACGGCCGTGATCGCGAGCGCCAGCAAATAAAGCCAGCCATCCGGGCTGAGCGGCAATCCGAATGGCGCGCCGGGCTTGTCGATAATCACGCCTTGAACGCCGCCCGTCCACGGCTCCAGCGCCTTGCATTTCAGAGCTTGCGGGATGGCGGTCGCCAGCGCGAGCGTGATCAGCGCGAGATAGTGACCACGCAGGCGCAACGCAGGCCAGCCGACCAGGAACCCCAGCGCCGCGCCCGCGGCTCCCGCGCAGGGCAGCGTCGCCCAGTACGGCACCCCCGCCGACGTCATCAGGATCGCAGTCGTGTACGCGCCGGAGGCATAGAAGGCGCCGTGGCCAAGCGAAATCTGGCCGCCGAAGCCCATCACCAGGTTGAGCCCGAGCAGGGCCAGCGCATAGGTCGCAATCAGCGTGAGGCGAAATAGCTGGTAGTCGCCGAGGAAACCAAGCGGCGCGATCAGCACCATCGCCAAAATGCCGAACCCAGCCGAACGAAGCGACCGCAGCGAGGCAACGCGGTGCCATGCCGGAACGGCGGCGGCCCGCGCCACCTCGCTACACCCGGCTGGCCACGGCCCGGCCCAGCAGACCGGACGGCTTCAGCATCAGCACGAAGGCGATCACCGCGAGCGCCAGGCTCAGCTTCAACTCGGTGCCGACGAGATAGGCGCCGCCCACATTCTCGATCACCCCCACCAGGAAGCCGCCCAGCACCGCGCCGAACGGGTTGTCCAAGCCCCCGAGCAGCGCGCCCGCGAACGCATAGAGCAGAATGCCCGACATCATGTTCGGATCGAGAAACACGACGGGCGCGATCATCATGCCGGCAACCGCGCCGACCGCCGCGGCCAAACCCCAGCCGAGCGCCAGCATGGCGCCGACGCGGATGCCGACGAGCCGGCTCGACTCCGGGTTATGCGCGACCGCCCGCATCGCCAGACCGAGCTTGGTGAAGCGGAAGAACGCCCAGATCAGCAGCAGCATCACGAACGTCACGGCGATCGTGCCGAGTTCGGCGCTCGAGACCAGCCCGCCGAGCAGCGGCCGGCTGCCAAAAGGCGACGGGAAGGGCTTGATCGTAAAATCCCAGATCCAGCCGCACAGCGCGTTGAGGATCAGCAGCAAGCCGATGAACACGCCGATCAGCGTCAAATCCGGCGCATGGGCGAGCGGACGAAGCAGCACCCGCTCGATCAGCGCGCCGAGCGCGAAGGAAAGAACGACCGTGATCCCGAACGCTCCCCAGTATGGTACGCCCGAAACCATCAACGCATAGGCCAGATAGGCCGAGAAGGTCGCCATCTCGCCTTGCGCGAAGTTGATGTGGTGGGTCGCCTGATGGATCATGACCAGCGCGAGCGCGAGGCTCGCGTAGATGCCGCCGGTCGCGACGCCCGCCAGGATCTGGTGCCAGAAGCCGAGCATTGCCCTTCCTAGCGGCCTTCCGTTTCAATAGCCAAGATATGAACGCCGGACCGTCGTGTCGGCGCGCAGGACGTCGGCGGGGCCGGCCACCACGATGCGTCCGGTTTCGAGCAGGCAAGCCTGGTCGGCGAGGTCGAGCGCAAGCGCCGCGTTCTGCTCCACGAGCAGAATGCCGACGCCCGCGACCCGCCGGATATCGCGCATGATCGCGAAGATCTCCCCGACCACGATCGGCGCCAGCCCGAAGGACGGTTCATCGAGCAGCAGCAGCCGCGGGCGCAGCAGCAGCGCGCGGGCGATCGCCAGCATCTGCTGTTCGCCGCCGGACAGCGTGCCGGCCTGCTGGCGGAGGCGGGACCGCAGCACCGGGAACCAGCCGAACACGCGCGCCCGGTCCTCGGCGGCGTCGGCCGCCGGGCGCGTGTAGGCGCCGAGCCGGAGGTTCTCGTCCACCGTCAGCTCGCGGAAGGTGCCGCGCCCGTCAGGAACATGGGCGACGCCGCGCCGCGCCACGTCCTCGGTGCGGCAGCCGTCGATGCGCTCCCCGGTAAGGCGGATTTCCCCGCGCCTATGCACGGTGCCCGAGATCGCGCGCAGCGTTGTCGTCTTGCCGGCGCCGTTTGCGCCGAGCAGCGCCGTGATGCCCGCCTCGGCGACCGCGAGATCGATGCCGTGCAGAACAGCGGTCGCGCCATAGCCCGCGCGGAGGTTTCGAACGACGAGCAGCGGCGTCATGTCACCGCACCGAGATAGGCGCGGATCACCGCCGGTTCGCGCTGCACCTCGGCCGGGGTGCCATCGGCGATCTTGCGCCCGAACTCCATCGCGATCACGCGGTCGGACACGCGCATCACCAGGTTCATGTGGTGCTCGACCAGCAGGATGCTCAGCCCGAACCGCGCCCGCACCGCCCCGAGCAGCAGCGCGAGTTCATTAACCTCGGCGTGGTTGAGCCCGCCGGCCGGCTCGTCCAGCAGCAACAAACGCGGCTCGCCGATCAAGGCGCGCGCGAGTTCCACCCGCTTGCCGACCGCGAACGGCAGCGTCGTGACAAGCGCCGCGAGAGAATTCCGCAGATCGAGCAGATCGGCCACCGCGTCGAGCCGGGCACGCGCGCGCTCCTCCTCGCGCCGGCCGAGCTTCAATTGCAGCATTCCGGCGACGAAACCGGCCCCGCCGAGGTGATGCGCCCCGACCAGGATGTTGTCTGCAACCGTCAGGGTGGGGAACAAAGCGAGGTTCTGGAAGGTGCGGCCGATACCCATCGGCGCCATGCGGTGCCGGGGCGCACCGGAGATTCGCCGCCCCTCGAACCGGATCTCGCCGGCGCTACAGCGGCAGATGTTGCTGATGCAATTGAACAGCGTGGTCTTGCCGGAGCCGTTGGGTCCGATCAGGCCGCAGATTTCGCCGTGACCGGCCACGAACGACACGCCGCCAAGCGCCAGCACGCCGCCGAAGCGGACGGCAACATCCCGCGCCTCCAGCAAGGGCGGCTTGGCTTCGCTCACGCACTGCCCACCGCTCGCCCGCCCCCGCCCCTACGTCCGGCGGCCGAGCCTACGGGAGCGCCCCGGGGCGCGGGTGTGATCCAGCTCACATGTCAGGCTGCCGGAAGCTCGATGTGGCGATCGAACACGATCTTGCCGGCGTCGTTGCGCACGATGTTGTAGCCGTGCAGACCATCGCCGTTCTCGTCGAAATTGTACTCGCCTTCCGCTCCCTGAAAGCCCTTGATCGCGATCATCGCCTTCCGCATCGCCTGCGGGTCGGTACTCCCGGCATCGGTGATCGCCCTCGCCAGCAGATTGACCGCATCGAACGCCCAGGAGGATTGAATATCCGGCTGCGACTTGTAGGCGGCCTCGTATTTGTCGGCGTAGGCGCGCGCGGCCGGGCTGGAATCAGCGGCGTAGTCGGTAATGCCGTAGGTGCCGAAGAGCGCCGGGCCGGCAAGGTTCAGCGCCGTTGTGTTGACGATCGTGGGCGAGCCGACCCAAGGGATGCGCACCCCGAGCTGCCGCACCTGACGCGCGAACACGCCCAGATCGGCTTCGTAGGTGAAATAGGTCGACAGTACGTCCGCCCCCGACTGGCGCACCGCGAGAACCACCGGCGTAAAATCCGCCTGCTGGTTCGTGTAGCCTTGCGCAAGCACCGGCTGGATGTCTCGCTTGTCGAGGGCGGCTGTGAGCGAACGGACGGCGTTGGTGCCGAACGTATCGGTGGAAAACACCACCGCCCATTTCCGCTTTTTCATCTCATCGGCGCCGAATTGCGCGATCACCTGGGCCGAATACGTATCGTTCGGGCGGCAGCGGAACAACCATGGATTACCGGCATGCGTCAGGCTCGGGTCGGTGCCGCCGAACATCATGACCTTGCCGGCCTTCAGCACATCCGGGGCGATCGAGTTCGTTTGCGTGGACCGGATCGGACCGATGAAAGCCGCGATGTCGTTGCGGCCCGCGAGCCGGCTGAACGCCAGCACCGCCCCGGGGTTGGTGGTCTGATCGTCCTCGACAACGATCTCCATCTTTTTGCCGAGCACGCCGCCCGCCGCGTTGACGCCGTTAAGCCGCGAGCTGGATGCCGTTCCGCTTGAACTGGCCGGATTCGGCGGCCGGTCCGGTGAGCGGCAACACGACGCCGACTTTGAGCGTGTCATCGGCCCGCGCCCTCCCCCCGCTCGCGGCAAGCAGCGCGCCCGCGCCGAGCAGCGTCCGCCTCCCTATCATCCGACCCCTCCCCCTTGGCTTTGCTGTCTGGTCTACGCACGTCCGAGTAAGCACAAGCTGGCCCAGGGCGGTATCGTTTTCCGATACTGCCGTGCAGCAAACTCGAACGAAGATGGAAGGGCCGGGCTGGCCCGATCACGTCACGGAGAGCAACTCAGGACGGGCCTTCCTGGCTATGGCCGGCGGAAAGGGAGGAGGGATCGACCGCGAAGATCCCCTCGAACAGGCGACGCCTCGACTGGATGCGGAGCCGCATCGGTGAAGGCGGCGTCAGCTTGGCCACGACCGAAAGGCCCGACCAGACGAAGCGCTTCGCCCTCCCGACCGGCCCCCGGCCCCAATTGTTCCTGTTCATAAAAAGTCCGTAACGATAATAGCGTTCCAGGATCCAGTCTTCGGTCAGTTGTTCGGGTCGGATGATATGCTGCACCCGGGCCTCGGCCACGAACCAGGCGCGGAAACCCGCTTCGCTCAATCGGCGGAGAAGATCGAATTCGCCGCCCATGACGTATGAACGCTGTGATTGGTTCGGCCCGACCGCTTCGGAGAACGCAAAACCGTCCTCCAGCATGCGGGCGCGAACCGCCATGTTCGGCCCATAGATCTCCTCCGGCTTGCACCAGCCCGTCGAACGTCGCTTCTGCGCGAACAACAGACCGAAATCGACGGCGCTTTCGGACGCGAATGCCGGGCGCGAACCCGGCCAGAGTGGGATGATGGTGCCCCCGAACACCTCGGCCTCGGGCTGCGCGACCGCCGCCTCATGCAGCCGGACAAGCCAGTCCGGGTCAGGAATGACGTCGTCATCTGTGAAAACGATCAGATCACCTTCAGCGAGCGACAGCGCGCGATTCAATGCCCGGTTCTTGCCGGCGAGCGGCTCGCGAACAACGCTCAACGGCAAGCGACCGACGTAGCGATCCAAAACCTGCGGGGTGCCGTCGTTGCTGCCGTTATCGGCAATCACCAGCTTCCACCCGCCCGGCGGGGCGTGCACGCCGACCAGCCCCTCCAGCATGCGCCCGAGGCTTTCCGCCCGGTTCCGGGTCGCGAGCAATACGGTCATCATCGGCGTGGATCTGCCAACTGAGATGTTAAGAGCATCGCTCCTCCATCAACCTGCACGTTCTTCATGGCGCGCGCTCCCGGCAACGCCGTTGCCGTCCATCAGCTTCAAAATGTCCTCCGGTGCGATCCGGTTGAAAAGTGGTTCGGAGCCGGCACGATCGCCGAGAACGAGAAGCGCGCGCCGCTTGCCGACCCAAGCCTTACACCAGCGCGTCTGGCTGGATTGTTGCAAAACGTAAAACAACATGCGGAGACACCTTACAACTAAACCGGCACGTTCGCAGGCATTCATCTTCAGGTTGTTGCGACGTCAACAACCTTCGTCATCGTAGCAAGCAGCGAGCGCCCGCGTGATCGCGGCAGCGCGGACAGGCAGCTACCAATTATACCGTTACGATTGGAACATCAACGCCGCGACTCCGCCGTTGCGGGCAATGCGTTCGCGTCGTGGGTGAAGGATCGCGCCGGATTTTCGCGCGTGCCGCGGAGCGGCGAAGGACGGCAGGAAAGCGCTCCGAGCCCACCTCCCGTGGCCGCCGGCCGCAAAACCGACAGACCTGGCGCCCTTGCTTCCGAAACCCCGGTCGCCTCTAGTTCGTCCAAAGGCAGCGGCGGAGGTCGCCGCGCTCGGGGGAAAACATGCCAACCGACCACATCCGGACGCAGCGCTTGCGCCAATCCAGCATTCTGCTTGCAGCCCTGGTTGCCACCGTTCCGTGCGCCCACGGCGCGCGCGCGGGACAGAACGATCTTCTGGTCGGCATCGACGGCAAGACGTTCTTCGACGCCGAGGGAATGCGCTACGGACCGGGCGGGCATGACAGCCTGGCGATCGTCGACATCACGAACCCGGCGCATCCCTCAATCCGCGCGTCGCTGCCGCTGGCGAACACGGTGCTGGGGCCGCCGACCAATTTGCAGATCACGCCGAACGGCGCGCTCGGGCTGCTCGCGAGTTCGGTCGTCCATGTGCAAAAGGGCGACACCTGGGCGCCGGAGCCGGACGACAAGCTGTACGTGATCGATCTCGCCGCCAATCCCCCCGCGCTCGCCGGCACCGTGACGGTCGGCAAGCAACCATCCGGCCTCGCCATATCGCCCGACGGGAAGCTCGCTTTGGTCGCAAACCGGGCGGGCAAGAGCGTGTCCGTGCTGGCGATCGACGGCAAGACAGTGCGGGCGGTCGGCGAGGTTGCGATCGGCGACGAAGTCGCGGCCGTTCTGTTCATGCCGGACGGTCATCGCGCGTTCGTTGCCAAAAATACCACAAACCGGGTCGGCGTGCTGGCGGTGGACGGCCAAACCGTCACCTACGACAAGAGCCTGGATATCCCGATGGGCGGTCTCGGCGTCTATAATCTCGACGGCACGCCGAACGGCGACTACGTGCTGGCCGCGAACACGGGCGTTGGCGCCGGCAATGCCGACACGATCACCGTGATCGACGCGAAAGCGCAGCCGCCGCGCGCCATTTACCACGTTTCCGTGGGCGACGGCCCGGAAGGATTTGCGATCTCCCCAGACGGCAAGTGGGCGGCGACGCCGCTGCTGATGGGGTCGAGCGCCGCCCACAACCATTGGGGCTATCATCAGAACGGCAGCACCGTGCTGCTCGATCTGGGCAAGCCGGAACAGCCGGTCGTTGTGAATGCCGCGCCGTCCGGCGGCGTGCCGGAAGGCATCGCCTGGAGCCCGGACAGCCAGTACCTCTATGTCGGCAATTACACCGACAACAATTTGCAGGTGTACCGGGTCGTCGACGGCAAGCTGACGGATACCGGAGTCAAGCTCGCGCTCGGCGGACAGCCGGCGTCGGTGCGGGGGGTAGCCCGCTAGGCCGATCGGGCGCGCCCCCGGCGCACGTCAAACGACGAGCGGCGCGCGTTCCGCCGAGGCGCGCCGCCACGCCTCGTCCGCGTCTTCGTCGAACAGTTCGGTCAGCTTGCGCATCATCGTGCCGCCGAGTTCTTCGGCGTCCACGATGGTGACGGCGCGGCGGTAGTAGCGGGTCACGTCGTGGCCGATTCCGATCGCGATCAGTTCGACGAAGTCGCGCGCCTCGATGTCGCGGATGACGTCGCGGAGATGGCGTTCGAGATAGTTCCCCGGATTGACCGACAGCGTCGAATCATCGACCGGCGCGCCGTCGCTGATCACCATCAGGATGCGCCGGTGCTCGGGGCGGCCCAAGAGCCGGCGATACGCCCAGAGCAGCGCTTCGCCGTCGATATTCTCCTTCAGCAATCCTTCGCGCAGCATCAGCCCCAGATTCTTGCGCGCGCGCCGCCACGGCGCGTCCGCCGCCTTGTAGATGATGTGCCGTAGATCGTTGAGGCGGCCCGGATTGCGCGGCTTGCCGTCCTGCACCCAGCGCTCCCGGCTTTGGCCCCCCTTCCACGCCCGGGTGGTAAAGCCGAGCACTTCGACCTTGACCGCGCATCTTTCGAGCGTGCGGGCGAGAATGTCGCCGCACATCGCCGCCACCGTGATCGGACGCCCGCGCATCGAGCCGGAATTGTCGATCAGCAGGGTCACGACCGTGTCGCGGAAATCGGTGTCCCGTTCGCGCTTGTAGGAGAGCGCAAGCAGCGGGTTCACCACGACGCGCGACAGCCGTCCCGCGTCGAGCAGCCCCTCCTCGAGGTCGAACTCCCAGGCGCGGGTTTGTTGCGCGAGCAACCGTCGCTGCAGCCGGTTGGCGAGCTTCGAAATGACGCCGTGCAGATGCTGCAATTGTTGATCGAGCTGCTGGCGCAGGCGCGTCAGTTCGTCCGGATCGCACAGATCTTCAGCGGCGATCTCTTCGTCGAAGGCGCGCGCATAGGCTCGGTAGCCGGCGTGTCCTTCCTCCCCCGGGCGCTCGCGGCGCGGCTGCGGACCGCCAGGCCGGTCCTCGCCCTCGGCCGAGACCTCCTCCTCCGCTTCCGACGGATCGGATTGCTGGTCGTCGGCCGCTTCGCCCGCCATGTGTTCGGGCTGGGCGCCGAGCAGCGCCTCTTCGCCGGACTGGGACTGGCCCTCCCCCTCCTGCGTGTTGTCCTGCGCGCCGGATTGCTCGCCGCCCTCCTCGTCCTCCCCGGATTCCTCTGGCTCGGCCTCGCTCTCCGCCTCCGCCAATTCGAGTTCGGCGAGCAGCTTGCGGGCGGCGCGGGCGAACGCCGCCTGATCGCCCTGCGCCGCGCCGAGTTCGGCCAGCGCTGCGATCGCCCGCGTCCCGATCGAATGGCGCCACGTGTCGAGAATGCGCAGCGCCGAGGCCGGCGAGGGTTGGCCCGACATGCGCTCGCGCGCGAGCAGCGACAGCGCCGCCGCGACCGGCAACTGGTCGCGCCGCGTCATCCGGTCGTAACCCTCCGCCTCGCATTCTTCGGCGAGCTTGGCCCGGAGATTGGCGTCGACGCCCGCCATGTGACGCGCGCCGACCACCTCGACCCGCGCCTGCTCGAGCGCGTCGTACACGTCGCGCGCCTCGCGCTGCGATGGCAGCCGGGCCGCATGCACCGCGTCGTCGTGATGGCGGAGGCGGAGCGCGACCGCGTCGGCGGCGCCGCGCAGCTTCGCCATCTCGGGTGCGGGCAGCGCCCGCGTCGGCAGCGGCAGCCGCGCCCGCTTGCCGGTCAGGCCCGGCTGTCCGGGCTGGAACGCGACCTGCACATCCGGCGCCTCGGCCATCGAGCGGAGCACGGCCGCCGTTGCGCGCTTGAACTCCTCGGCGCGGGTGTTGTCCTTGGACGCCGTCACTGCTTGCGGTTCAGCGCGCCGGTCGGCACTTCCTCGTTGAAGCAGCGCTGGTAGTACTCGGCGACAGTGGCGCGCTCCGCTTCGTCGCATTTGTTCAGGAACGTCATGCGGAAGGCGAAGCCGACATCGCCGAAGATGCGGGCATTTTCCGCCCAGGTGATGACGGTGCGCGGCGACATCACCGTCGAGATATCGCCGTTGACGAAACCGGCGCGCGTCAGGTCGGCCAACGCCACCATGCTTTCCACACGCTTGCGGGTCGGCGCGTCCTTCGGATCGAGCCCCATCTTCGCGAGCACGATCGCGGTTTCCTGGCCATGCGGCAAATAGTTCAGGGTCGCGACGATGTTCCAGCGGTCCATCTGCCCCTGATTGATCTGCTGCGTGCCGTGATACAGGCCGGTGGTGTCGCCCAAGCCCACCGTGTTCGCGGTTGAGAATAGCCGGAACGACGGATGCGGCCGGATCACCCGGTTCTGGTCGAGCAGAGTGAGCTTGCCCTCGACCTCCAGCACGCGCTGGATCACGAACATCACGTCCGGACGGCCGGCGTCGTATTCATCGAACACCAGCGCGCAGGCGTGCTGGAGGGTCCAGGGCAGGATGCCTTCACGGAACTCCGTGACCTGCTTGCCGTCCTTCAGCACGATCGCATCCTTGCCGATCAGATCGATGCGGCTGATATGGCTATCGAGATTGATGCGGATGCAGGGCCAGTTGAGCCGGGCCGCCACCTGCTCGATATGCGTCGATTTGCCGGTGCCGTGATAGCCCTGGATCATCACCCGCCGGTTGAACGCAAATCCGGCGAGGATCGCGAGCGTCGTTTCCCGGTCGAACCGGTACGCGTCGTCGATGTCGGGCACGTGCTCCGTGCGGACGGTGAAGGCCGGAACGGTCAGGTCGCAGTCGATCCCGAAGACCTCGCGCGCATTGACGGTCGTGTCCGGCACGCTGATCGCGGCCGTCGGACGTATTTCGGAGATCGCGGCGATCTTGTTCATCAGCCAATAGTCCCCACCAGAACCAATCCAGGTTTGCGTCGTGCGCCGTTATGTGTGGCCGCGCGCGCGGGATGAAAGCGCCCGATCAGCCCGCCGCGGCGACCCGCGACGGGTCCGCGACTAGCCGCGACCGCAGCGCGGCATAGGCCAGATTGATGCTTTTTAGCCGTTCCTCGGCTGCCCGGTCGCCCCCATTCGCGTCCGGATGGTTGATCTTCGCCAATTCCTTGTAGCGCGATTTCACCACGGTCAGCGTGGTCGGCCAGGTGAGGCCGAGGGTCGCCAGCGGCTCCCGCAATTCGGCGGGCGCCCGCTCCCGCGTCCCGGCCTCGCGCTGCATCCGCCCCGTCGCCAGCAGGTGCAACGGATCATGCACCGCGTCCTCATCGAGCGCCGCCGAGCCCATCCGGCCGAGCGGCCAGGTGGGTCGCCGCCAGCCGGTGTCGAGGCGCATCTGGGCCTCGATCTCGCCGGGCGACATGCCTTTGTAGAAATCCCAGGACGCGTTGTAGGCGCGGACATGCTCAAGGCATAACCACCAATACTCGTTGAGGTTGGTGCGGGATTTCGGCGCCCGGTATTCGCCGGGGGCGCAGCAGCCGGGCATGTCGCAGGGCCGCCCCGGCGCGGCCGGGTCGGGCGCATAGGCCCGTGGTCGCGTGGAGCGTCGGGTCATGATGGTGCTATGTGCGTCGGGGCGGAGCGGTTGGCAACTGCCGCCGCGCGAGCGGGGAGTGCGGCCTTCTATGACGACAGCAGGGGTTGAAGAGGGCGGTGCGGTGCCCCGAAAAGAGCGCCTGGTCAGAGTGTTGACCGAGCGATTCTCGCCGGTCGCGCTGGCCGTGGAGGACGACAGTGCGCTGCACGCGGGCCACGCGGGCGCTCGCCCCGGCGGCGAAACGCACTACACCGTCTTGCTGGTGTCCGGGGCCTTCGAGGGGCTCAGCCGGGTGGCGCGCCATCGGGCGGTGAACGAGGCGGTGTCGGCCGAGTTCGCGGGCGGCCTGCACGCGCTTTCCCTCGTGTTACGCACGCCCGAGGAACAGGAACAGGAGCAGGCGTCGGGGCTTTAACGCCCCGGCAATCGCCAGGGCGGATGGTCGGGCCGGTCATTCGGTCGGCCCCTCATGCGCTATCCCGCTCTGGACGCCCTGCGTGGGATCGCTGCTTTCGCGGTCGTGACCCACCATGCGGTGCTGGCGGGGCTGCTCCCGGTTCCGCCGGGCGCCTGGACCACGCTCTCGCGCTACACGCCGCTGCATCTTTTCGTGAACGGACGGGCGTCGGTCATCCTGTTCTTCGTGCTCAGCGGCTTCGTGCTCACGATGTCGCTCGAAGGCGAGAGGCCGGGGCTGGACGGCTGGCTTCGGTTCGCCGGACGCCGGCTGTGCCGCATCTATCTTCCCTATGCCGTCGCGATACTCGTGACGGCGTCCCTTTCAGCCGCGACAACATCACGGGCACCGCTGCCGGGCGGGTGGGCGGCGCGTCTGTGGAGCCAACCCGCAACTCCGGACCTCGTCGCCCGGCATCTGCTGATGCCGATTGCCTGGGCCGATCTGACGCTGGACAGGGTCGCGTGGAGCCTGGTGCACGAGATCCGCATCTCGTTCCTGTTCCCGCTCCTGCTTGCGGCTGCCCGCGCGCCGGTCCTGCTCGTCGCGGGTTGTCTCGCCGCATCCGCCCTCGGCTACGCCGGAAGCGACTGCGCCTCGCTCGCCTGCCTGCCCTATAACGGCAGCACCACCCTTCAATCCTTCGCCGCGACGATGTTCTTCGTGCCGTTCTTCGCGGTCGGCCTGCTGCTCGCACGCCATCGTGCGCGGATTGCCCGGGTCGTCGGACAGGCACCGCCAGCCATTCTCGCCGCCGCCTGGATCGTCGCAATCTACGGACTGATCGCGCCCTTCAAGTTCGAAATCTTGCCGGATGTCGGGGTGGGCGCGGCCGCGGCCCTGCTGCTTTCGTTGGTGCTGCCGGGCGGCGGTCCGGCGCGGCTGTTAGACACGCCGCCGCTCCCCTGGCTCGGGCGGGTCTCGTTCAGCTTGTATCTCTGCCACTTGCCGGTTCTGGCGCTCGTGCTGAGGATCGCCGCGGGCGCCGACCGTAGTGCCACGCTCGGCTTGTTTCTGCTGCTTTCACTGCTTGCCGCTGCGGTGTTCCACCGGCTCGTAGAGGCGCCATGCGTCGGGCTCGGCCGCCGGCTGGCGACGGGGCGGGACAGGCGGATCGGCTACGCAGGGCCCAAGGTGGAGAAGACCCTTGCCTGGACACGGTGCAGACCGGCGGATTAAGAAAAAATCCTGCCCTTTTCGGCGCAGGAGAGTTCGCGCCCCATGGCCGCGCCCAAGGAGTTCGACCGGCTCGACCGCGACATCCTCCGGCTTCTGAGCCGGGACGCCTCGCTGTCTTTGGCGGAGATCGCGGCCAAGGTCGGCCTCACCCCGACCCCGTGCTGGAAGCGGATCCGGCGGATGGAACTCGCCGGCATCATCCGCGGCCGTATCGCGCTGCTGGATGCGTGCAAGGTCGGGCTCGGCGTTTCGGTGTTCATCGCAGTCGAGACAGCCGACCATTCGGCGGATTGGCTGGCCCGGTTCGCCGCGGTTCTCGAGGGGATGCCGGAGGTAATCGACGCCTGGCGGATGAGCGGCGACGTCGATTATCTCCTACACGTGGTGGTAAGCGAAATCACCGAATATGACGCCTTCTATCGCCGCCTGATCGCCGCCCTGCCGCTGCGCAACGTGACCAGCCGCTTCGCGATGGAGCACGTCAAAACCGCCCCGCTCCCGATATGAGACACGCGATAGCGTCTCATTAAGGTTGCTATGTCAGCTTTCTTCAACCGCAGGTTGGAGTGTGGCATGAGCAGCCGGCTGATCAATCGCAACATCATCGCTGGCCGTGGGCGCACCAGTATGCGGTTCGAACCGGAGATTTGGGACGCCTTGCAGGAGATCTGCCTTCGGGAGCGGATCGGCATGGGCGAGCTGATCCGGCGCGTCGAGGGTGACAAGCACATCGGCGGCCGGACCAGCGCAGTGCGCGTTCACGTGCTCAACTATTTCCGCAAGGCGGCGACGGAGGAGGGTCATGCCCAGGCCGGGCACGGCCCGTTGTCCTGCGACATGGCGCCGCTCGCCGCTTGCGGCTGAGCGGCGGCAATCAGGGGTTGGAACGGTCCGGCCCCGTATAGAGGTCGGGCCAGCGTTCCCGCACCAGCGGACCGTCCGACGCATAGGCGTGGCAGGTGTTCATCAGCGCCCGCGTGGTCTTCGGGGGTGCCTCGCTGGCCGCGCCGCGCCTGCGCACGGAGTGCATTGTCTGGAAGGCAACGGTCGCCATCTGTTGCAGCAGTTCGCGCAAGTGGGTGCAGCCTTGCGCGCCGCCCACCCGCAGCCCGGCTTCGCGCAGAAAGCCGGGCTTGATGGCTAGGCCCGCCAGCCGCTCGAAGTTCGGCGCCACGCCCGGGCAGATCGCGTATGGCGTATATTCCATCCGCGCCTCGCAGCCCGTGATCGTGAGCGCGGAATCGACGGTCATGCGCATCCACATGCCGTGCAGCGGTTCGCCCGGCACCACCGTGCCCCGGTCGCGATTTTCGAACGGGTAGGTCTTCACGTCCGTCATGTGGGCTTCGATGTCGATCTGGCCGTCCGTGCGCAGATAGCCGTTGATCGCGATCGCGCGGGTGTGGAGCAATTCGCGCTCCGCCGGCTCACTGAGGGGCATGATACTCAACTCCGAGATAGCGCCGCTGCTTAGGGACCGCAGCCTTCGTCCCGCAACAGATCGAGCACGGCCTCGCGGGACACGTCACCGGACGTAAAAGCACGGCCGATGCCGCGCGCCAGCACGAATCGCAACACGCCATCGCGCATCTTCTTGTCGCGCGCCATGTGGCCGATCAGGCTCTCCGCCGAGAACCGCCGGTTGAGCATCCGGAGTTCGCCCGGCAGACCACTTTCGGAGAGATGCGTCACGACACGCCTCGCATCCGCTTCCGGGCACAGCCGCAACCGCGCCGATAGGCCGAAGGCGAGGCCGAGGCCGACCGCCACCGCCTCGCCGTGCAGGATGCCGCCCCCGTAGCCGTACTCCGCTTCCAACGCGTGCGCGAAGGTGTGGCCGAGATTGAGCAGCGCCCGCCCGTCATTCGGCGTTTCCTCCCGCTCATCCTGGCCGACCACCGCCGCCTTGAAGGCGCAGGCCCGCATCACCGCGTCCGCCTGCAAGCGCCCGTCGCCGCGAAGCAGACGCGGCCCGTTCTCCTCGCACCAGGCGAAGAACGGCGCGTCGCCGATCAGCCCGGCTTTCACGATCTCCGCGTAGCCCGCGCGCATTTCGCGGATCGGCAGCGTCGCCAACGCGCCGGTATCGGCGAGCACGGCTTTCGGCTGATGGAAGGCGCCCAGCAGGTTCTTGCCCTGCGCGGTGTTGATGCCGGTCTTGCCGCCGACGCTCGAATCGACTTGCGCCAGCAGCGTGGTCGGAACCTGCACGAACGGCAGCCCACGCAGCGCGGTCGCGGCCGCGAACCCGGCGAGGTCGCCGACCACGCCGCCGCCGAGTGCCACAACGGCGGTGCGCCGCTCGACCCCACCCGCCAGCAGATCGTCGACGACATCGCCATAGGTTTGCAGGGTCTTCGATCGCTCCCCGGCGGGAACGACGATCGGGCGCGCGGCGATGCCGGTCTCGCCGAGACCGTCCATCAGCCGCGCGAGATGCAGCGGCGCCACGGTTTCGTCCGTCACCACCACCGCCCGTTTCTGCGGCAGAACCGACGCGAGCAACGCGCCCGCCCGTCCGATCAGGCCGTTGCCGATTACCACGTCATAGCTGGCGCTCGGCAGCGTGACCGCGAGCCGGCGCGGGCGCTCCCAGGCATGCAGGGCGCCGAGCACGCGGGCGGTCGTGGCGTCGGGCGTCTCTTCGCCGCAATCGACGACGATGTCCGCCTCGGCATAGGTCGGATACCGCACGCGCATCAGGCGCTCGAGGATCTCGGCCGGATCACCCGCGTTGAGCAGCGGCCGATGCGCGCGGCCCGACACGCGCCGCACCAGCGTGGGCACGGTGCAGCGGAGCCAGACGGAGGTGCCCTCTTGGCGGATGGTCGCGCGGCTCGCTTCGTCCATAAAGGCGCCGCCGCCGGTCGCGAGCACGACCGGCTCGGCCGACAGCAGGCGGCGGATCACCCGGCGTTCGCCGGCCCGGAACTCGGGCTCGCCGTAGCGCTCGAACAACTCGGACACCGTGCAGCCGGCCGCTTGCTCGATTTCGGTATCCGCGTCGCGGAACGGCAGACCGAGCCGCCCGGCCAGGCGACGGCCGATCGACGTCTTGCCGGCTCCCATCAGCCCGATCAGCACCACGCTCCGTCCGGCGAGCGACGGAGGAAGCGGCACGGTTTCGCGAAAGCCGGTGTTGCGCGTCATGCGGCCGGACGGTAGCACACGCCCGGACACCGTGGCTAAGCCACGGCCGGAAGCCCTACAACTCTCTTTCTGCAACGCCGCTTGCGCGGCGAACCGCACCGGACCGCCATGAGCCGCTTTTTCCTGATCGCCGTCGTCGCAGGCCTGCTGCTCATCGGAGTGGCGATGGTCATACTCGGCGCTTTCCCGCCGCAACCGGCCCAGCATCCGGTCCAGCACACCTTGCCGAACGACCGCTTTCAGGGCCGATAGCGCCTGCATGGACCGCCACCTCGAAGCCTTTCTCGAGATGCTGGCGGCGGAACGGGGCGCCGCACGCAACACCCTGCTCTCCTACGAATCCGACCTTGCCGATTGCGCCGCGTTCCTGGCGGCGCGCGGTCTGACATTCACGGGGGCGACGCCCGACGCGCTCGAAGCCTATCTCGCAAGCCTGCGCCGCGCCGGGCTGTCGCCGCGGACAGCCGCCCGCCGCATGTCGGCGCTGCGCCAGTTCCACCGTTTCCTCCTGCGCGAGAATATCCGCCGCGATGACCCAACCGCCTGCTTGGACCGGCCGCGGCTTCCCGCCGTTTTGCCCAAATATCTGAGCGAAGCCGACGTCACGACCCTGCTCGACGCCGCGCGCCTGCGGCGCGGACCGGGCGGCCTTGCCGCCGCCGCCGCGCTCGAAACGATGTACGCGACCGGTCTTCGGGTTTCCGAACTGCTGTCTTTACGGGCCAGCGCCGTTGCGCAGCATCGCCCGGTGCTGCTGGTGCGCGGCAAGGGTGGCCGCGAGCGCATGGTGCCATTGTCCGACGAAGCGCGGGGCGCAATCGCCGCGCACCTTGCCGCACAGGCGCCCGGCCTGCGCTGGCTGTTTCCCGGCCGCGATCCCCGCCGCCCGCTCACGCGCCAGGCGCTGTTCACGACGGTGAAGCGGCTGGCGGCGGAAGCGGGGCTCGACCCGGCGCTTGTGTCGCCGCATGTGCTGCGGCATTCCTTCGCCTCCCACCTGCTCGCGCACGGTGCCGATCTCAGGAGCCTGCAACTTCTGCTCGGACACGCCGATATCGGCACCACGCAAATCTACACGCATGTGCTCGCCGAGCGCTTGCAGCGCGTCGTCGAGGCGCATCATCCCTTGGCGCGCGGCTGAGAGCGCCGTTGCCCAGCCTTCTGCTTCGCAACGCGCATCGGCTGGTAACGATGGACGAAACGCGCCGCGAAATCGCGGGCGGCGGCCTCTACGCGGAGAATGGCCGGATCGTCGCCGTCGGTACCTCGGCCGAATTGCCGGAAACGGCCGACGAGGTCATCGACTTGGCCGGGCATGTCGCGCTCCCCGGCTTCGTGAATACGCATCATCACATGTATCAAAGCCTGACGCGCGCCGTTCCGGGTGCCCAGGATGGTGCGCTGTTTCAATGGCTCCGCACGCTGTATCCGATCTGGGCGCGATTGACGCCCGAAATGATCCGGGTTTCGACGCAGATCGCGATGGCCGAGCTGCTGCTATCCGGCTGCACCACGACCAGCGACCACCTTTATGTCTACCCGAATGGCTGCCGCCTCGACGACGCGCTGGAGGCGGCGGAGCAGGTCGGCATGCGCTTTCACGCGACGCGCGGATGCATGAGCGTCGGCGTGTCGCAAGGCGGGCTGCCGCCGGACAGCCTGGTGGAGGATGAAGCGGCGATCCTCCGCGATACGCAACGGCTGATCGAGGCGTATCACGATCCGAGCCGCTATGCGATGCGGCGGATCGGCGTCGCGCCCTGTTCGCCGTTCTCCGTCAGCCGCGCGTTGATGCGCGATGCGGCGGCGCTCGCGCGCAGCTACGGGGTTTCGTTGCACACGCATCTGGCGGAGAACGCGGACGATGTCGCGTTCAGCCGCGAACGCTTCGCCTGCACGCCCGCGGAGTATGCGGCGGATCTGGGCTGGACCGGTTCCGATGTCTGGCACGCGCATTGCGTTCAGCTCGACGCGCCCGGAATCGCGCTGTTCGCCCGCAGCGGCACCGGCGTCGCGCATTGCCCGTGCTCGAACATGCGGCTGGGCTCCGGCATCGCGCCCGTGCGGGAGATGCTCCGTGCGGGCGTGGCGGTCGGGCTTGGTGTCGATGGCTCGGCTTCCAACGACGGCGGCCACATGCTGGGCGAAGCGCGGACGGCGATGCTGCTCGCGCGAGTCGGCTTCCGCCCGGACGCGATGAGCGCGCGCGACGCGCTGGACATGGCAACCCTCGGCGGCGCGCGCGTGCTGGGCCGGGACGATATCGGCGCGCTCGCACCCGGGATGGCGGCGGATGTCGTCGCCTTCGATGCGCGGACGCTCGGATTTGCGGGAAGCCTGCACGATCCGGTGGCCGCGCTGTTGTTCTGCGCGCCGGCGACGGTTGCGTTCGCCGTGGTGAACGGCCGCGTGCTCGTGCGCGACGGGCGGATCACGACGCTCGACCTGCCGGTGCTGATCGAGCGCCACAACGCACTCGCCACACGCTTGCTGAAAAACGAGGACTAAAGCGCGCCATGCCGATCCGAGTGACCATCTGGAACGAGTTCATCCACGAGCGCGAAAACGACGCCGTGCGGGCGATCTATCCCGACGGCATCCACGCCGCTATCGCCGCCGCTCTCGCGAGCGCGGATGATGTCGCCGTTTGGTGCGCCACCCTCGGCGAAACCGAGCATGGTCTTGCAGCCGAGCGACTGGCGGCGACGGATGTCTTGATCTGGTGGGGCCATCGCGCGCACGCGCAGGTCGCCGACGCGGTGGTCGGGCGAGTCGCCCAGCGTGTCTGGGAGGGCATGGGATTGATCGTTCTGCATTCCGGCCACTTCTCGAAAATCTTCAAGCGGCTGATGGGCACGCCCTGTGCGCTGCGCTGGCGGGAAGCGGGCGAGCGTGAACGTCTATGGACGATCAACCCGAGCCATCCGATCACGCAGGGCGTAGGCGCCGCGATCGAGCTGCCGAACTCCGAGATGTACGGCGAACCGTTTCTGGTGCCCGAACCGCTGGAGACCGTGTTCGTGTCCTGGTTCGAAGGCGGCGAGGTGTTTCGGTCCGGGCTCACGTACCGGCGCGGCGCCGGCCACATCTTCTATTTCGCGCCGGGGCACGAAACCTATCCCATCTATCATCACCCGGCCGTGCAGACCGTGCTCCGCAACGCGGTGCGCTGGGCCTACAATCCGGCCCCGGCTTGGACCGCGGTGTCGCTCGCGCCCAACCGGCCGATCGCGGAGGCGCCGGAGCCCATAGAAGCGAAAGGCGCCGCCTTGCATCGGCCGGGCGAGGCGGGCTTTCGTTGAGTGACACGCAACGGCTGGTGATCCTCGGCACCGGCCACATCGCCCACCGCCACGCGACCGAGTTCGCCCGCGATCCCCGTTGCCGGATGGTGGCGGCCGTGGACCTCAACGCCGATCGGGCCCGCGCCTTCGCCGAGCGCTACGACATCCCGCATGTGTTCGGCGATCTCGAAGCGGCGCTGCGCTGGGGAGCGTTCGACGCCGCCGTGAACGCGACGCCGGATGCCGCGCACAAACCGACCACGCTCGCCCTGCTCGCCGACGGCAAGCATGTGTTCTGCGAAAAGCCGCTGGCGCTGACCGGCCCCGACGCGTATGCGATGGCGGAAGCGGCGGAGGCGGCGAACCGCCTCAACATGGTGAACTTCACCTACCGCAACGCCCATGCGATCCAGATGGCGCGCACCATGGTGGCGTCAGGATCGATCGGCGCGGTGCGTCACCTCGAAGCGAGCTACCTTCAGAGCTGGTTGAGCGCCGGTCATTGGGGCGATTGGCGCACGGAGGAGCGCTGGCTGTGGCGCCTCTCGACGAGCCACGGCTCGAACGGCGTGCTCGGCGATCTCGGGGTGCACCTGTTCGATTTCGTTTCGTTCGGAACCGGTCTGGCGTTCGGGACTCTGGTCGCGCGGCTCAAGACGTTCGGCAAGGCGCCGGACGACCGCATCGGCGAATACCTGCTCGACGCCAACGACTCGGTCGCCATCACGGCGGAGATGAGCAACGGGGCCTTGTGCGCACTGCACATGAGCCGGTTCGCGACCGGCAACCTCAATGACCTGAACCTCGCAGTGTTCGGCGATGCCGGCGCGCTGCGGATCTGGGCCAACCACCTCGACTCGCGCCTGCACGCCTGCCTCGGCGACGACCGCGAAACCCAGACCTGGCGCTTGCTGACCTGTCCGCCGACGCCTCGGAACGAAATCCGGTTCGCGACCGCCTTGGCGACGGGCGCCAACGGCGAACCGGATTTCCGGAGAGCCGCCGACATCCAGACGCTCATCGATCTGTGCACCGCCTCCGACGCCGACGGCCGATGGCGTGAAGTGGCACCGGTGTCGGCAGCGGCGCCTGCGTCACGCTTGGAGATCGAAGCTGGTGATGAACCGCGCGCCCCCGGCGGCTAAGCGGTCCCGCGCGTCGTCGATCGTGGTACGCCCGGCACGCGTCGGAATGCCGATTCCCCGGCAGGCGTCGGCGATCACGAACACCTCGTAGCCAAGCCGGAGGCCATCTTCCGCGCTCCAGGCAACGCAGAAATCGGTCGCGATCCCGGCGATGAACAGCCGCCCGAAGCCGCGTGCCCGCAAATACCCGTCGAGCCCCGTCGGCGTGGCCCGGTCATTCTCGAAGAACGTGCTGTAGCTGTCGATGGCCGCGTGGAATCCCTTGCGAATGACGAGTTCGAAACGCTCCTGCCGGAGGCCGGGATGGAGGGCTGCTTCCTCCGTGCCGGTCACCGCATGAACGGGCCAAAGGGTCTGTTCGCCGTAAGGCATGGCGATCGTGTCGTATGGCTGCTTGCCCGGATGATTGGCGGCGAATGAGAGATGATCCCTTGGATGCCAGTCCTGGGTCGCGACCGCGTGCAGAAAGGTGCCCGCCAACAGCGCATTGATCGGCGCGACCACGCCGTCGCCCTCCGCGACCGCCAAGCCGCCGCCGGGCATGAACGTCTTCTGCACGTCCACCGCCAGGAGCACGTCCGTGGCCTGGTTTATTCTCATCGCGCACACACCCTGTCGACTACTCGGCCGCTAGCGCAGGCGTTCTGCGCGGACGGGCGATGCGGAGCACCAGCAGCGATGCGATCAGACACAGACTACCGCTGGCGACGAACGCGTCGAAATAGCTGCCGGTGGCGTTCCGGATGGTGCCGGCGCCGAGCGCCGCCAATGCCGCGCCGATCTGGTGTCCGGCGGTGATCCAAGAGACGATCACCGGTGCGTCCGCCCGCCCGAATACCTGATTGGTGAGCGCAACGGTGGGCGGGATCGTCGCGACCCAGTCGAGGCCGTAGAACACGGCGAACAGCGACAAGCTGATCACGTCAAAATCGGTGAAGGGCAGCGCGATCAGCGACAGGCCGCGCAGGCCGTAATACCAGAACAGCAGCCAGCGGCTATCGATCCGGTCCGACAGCCAGCCGGAGCCGATCGTTCCCATGAAGTCGAACACGCCCATCGTGGCGAGCACGCTGGCCGCGCCGACGGCCGGCAGCCCGTAGTCGATGCACAGCGAGATGAAGTGCATCTG
>JAFAXA010000150.1 GCA_019241425.1 Acetobacteraceae bacterium
CTGTATTGGATGGAGATCCCGGCCGCCCACGCGTTGCTGTCGCCACGATTGTCGGTCATGGACACGACACCCGTGGTGGGATCGGTAACGGTCATCGTCTTGAGCTTCTTGTCGGCGATCGAGTAGCTCAACTCGCCCGTGATGGCGAGCGGCCGCAGATAGCCGATCGGCAGATCACCGAGACCCTTGCCGAAATAGGCGGTCGGGACCGTCGCGCCGTATTCCGCCGCCCCGGTATGGGCCGTGCCGGTCCGGCCGAATACGCGCTGCAAACCGACGGATGCGATAAACTCGTGCTCCGCGTTGATATAGGCCTGGTATTTGCCGGTCACCAGCAGGTTGCCGAAGCCCGTCTGCGTCTTCGAGCCGTTGGTCTGGAAGACGTTCCAGTTATCGTTGACGCCGATACCGAAATTCGGGGTGATCGTTTTGTCGAATTCGAAGTTGAACATGTAATTGTGCGTCGGCCCGGTCGCGTCGTCGGAGCCGCTGCGTTGGTAGACAAAGGTCGGAACCGAGGCTTCATCGGCCACGCCCGGATCGTCGAGCGTCAGAGTGACCGGAAACACCCGGGCGCCGGCAACCGCATGCGCGTCGGCTTCGGTTTGTTGCAGGAAAACGAGCGCAGCCGCCGAGGCAAGCGTCGCTACCGTTCTGATGCACGTCATAAGGGGAGTCCTTGTCCTGAATGAAGGGGAGGGCGACGGCGAAGGCGTCGCGACCATCGCCGGGCGTCACTTCAGGCGCGGACGGGGGGACCTCGGGGAAATGCCGGCCGAACGGCGCGCGCGGGCGGGGCGCGCGTGAGCGGATGCACGAAGGCCGGCAAACGCCGCTCCACGAAGGCGACGGGCAGCCCAGCCGGCTCCACAAGGATTGCGAGCGGCGTCGTCCAGCCGCCGTTCAGGGGACAAAGGGCGCAATCCGGTGCGTGATGATGGAGCGGCGGCGCGTGCGCGGGGGATCCGCCATGCGTGCCGTCCCCGCAAATGGCGGCCATCTTCAGCAACGAATCCAGTTGCTCGCCCGCCGCCTCCGCCGGCCGCGCGAAGCCGACCGCCGTCTGCAAGACAAGCGCCAAGGCGGCCGCAAACAGGCCGAAGCGGCGCATTCCGATACGGTTCAGCCGCGCAAACAGCATGAAAATAGATTAACGATACGCGGGCTGGAGACAATGCCCGAGGCGGACGGCCTCGGAGGGCGGCTCAGGCGCGACCGGCGGCGGTGTTTTCAGGCAGCGTCGACCGGCTCCGGTTGCAGATTGAAGGCAGCGGCCATGAGCGCTTTTGTGTAGTCCTCGTTCGGCCGGGACAGGACCACCTCGGCCGGCCCTTGTTCGATGATCTCGCCTTGCCGCAACACGACGATGCGATGGGCCAGAGCGCGTACGACTTTCAGGTCATGGCTGATGAAAAGATAGCCGAGCCCGTGCTTGTCCTGAAGCTGCCGCAACAGATTGACGATCTGCGCCTGCACGGACATGTCGAGCGCACTCGTCGGCTCATCGAGAACGACGAAGTCGGGCTTCAGAACCATCGCCCGCGCGATCGCTATGCGCTGGCGCTGACCGCCGCTGAATTCGTGCGGGTAACGGGACAGCGATTCGGCCGGTAAACCCACTTCCGCCAAGCTCTCCAAAACACGCTCCTCGCGGGCCGTACGATCGAGCCGCGGCTCGTGCACGAACAGGCCTTCCGCGATGATGTCGCCCACCGACAAGCGCGGCGACAAACTGCCGAACGGATCCTGAAACACGATCTGCATGCGCCGCCGCAGCAATCGGAGCGAGCGCTTGTCCAAGCCGGCAAGGTTCTTGCCTTCGAACAAGATCTCGCCCTCCGAGTCGATGAGACGAAGGCTGGCAAGCCCCATGGTGCTCTTGCCGGACCCGGACTCGCCGACGAGACCGACCGTTTCTCCCGCACGCACGGCAAGCGAGACGCCATCGACAGCCCGGACGTGACCCACGATGCGCCGCAAGACGCCGCGTTTGACCGGGAAATGCACGCGCACGTTCCGCGCGTCCATCAAGGTCGCCGCCTGCTCCGGCAAGGGCCTGGGCGCTCCTTTCGGCTCGGCCGCGAGCAGCATCCGCGTGTAAGGGTGCTGCGGCGACGCGAACAGTTCGCGGACGCGTCCCGCCTCGACCACCGTTCCGTTCTGCATCACGCACACACGGTCGGCGAAACGCCGGACGATCGAGAGATCGTGGGTGATGAGCAGAAGCGCGAGCCCCCGCGCGGATTTGAGATCGGCCAGCAATTTTAAAATCTGCGCCTGGATCGTGACGTCGAGCGCGGTCGTCGGTTCGTCCGCGATCAGCAGGGCCGGGTCATTCGCGAGCGCCATGGCGATCATCACGCGCTGCCGTTGTCCGCCGGATAGCTGATGCGGAAAGGCGTCGAGCCGGGCCGCCGCGTCGGCGAACCCTGCCTGGTTGAGCAATTCCAGAACCCGCGTTCGTAGAGCGCCGCGCGTGCCCGGACGATGCAGACGAATGGTTTCGGCGATCTGGCGGCCGATGCGGTGCAGCGGGTTGAGGCTCGTCATCGGCTCTTGGAAAATCATGCCGGCAAGACCGCCGCGGGCGCGGCGGAGCAGATGCTCGGGGGCGCCGATCAGGCTCTGCCCATCCAAGAGGACGCGCCCGCTCGGGTTGCGGCCTCCCGCCGGCAAGAGCTGAAGCAGGGATAACGCGGTGAGCGACTTGCCGGAGCCGCTTTCCCCGACGAGCGCCAGGGTTTCGCCACGGTCGAGCGTGAAGGAGACGTCATGCACGACGCGGGTGGTGCCGAAAGAAACCGAAAGACCCGAAACCTCGAGCAGGCTCACGTCGGGAGCTTGCGAGGGTCGAATGCGTCGCGTACCGCCTCGCCCACGAAGATCAGCAACAAGAGCACGCCGCCGAGCACCACAAAGGCGGTGAAGCCGAGCCACGGTGCCTGCAGATTGTCCTTTCCTTGCGACACGAGTTCGCCGAGCGAGGGCGATCCGGGGGGCAGGCCGAAGCCGAGGAAATCGAGGCTTGCGAGGGTCGTCACCGAACCGGACAGGATGAACGGCAAGAAGGTGAGTGTCGCCACCATCGCGTTCGGCAGGATGTGCCGCCACATCACCATCCCGTCCCGCACCCCGAGCGCCTTGGCCGCGCGGACATAGTCGAGATTGCGGCCGCGTAGGAACTCGGCGCGGACGACGCCGGTCAGGTTCATCCAACTGAACACGAGCAGAAATATCAGCAACACCCAAAATCCCGGCGTGATGATGCTGGCGAGGATGATGAGCAAATAAAGCTGCGGCATGCCGGACCAGATTTCGATGAAGCGCTGAAAGAACAGGTCCGTGGCGCCGCCGTAGAAACCCTGAAGCGCACCCGCCGCGATACCCACAGCGGAGGATACGAATGTGAGTGCGAAGCCGAACAGCACGGAGATCCGGAAGCCGTAGATAACCCGCGCCAGCACGTCGCGCGCCTGATCGTCCGTGCCGAGCAGGTTTTGCCAGGAGGGCGGCGCCGGCGCCGGGACGGGCAGGTTCTTGACCACCGTGTTGTAGCTGTACGGGATCAACGGCCAGATCATCCAGCCATCCGCCTTGATGGCGCTCGAGACGTCGGCATCCGTGTAATCCGCTTCGGTCGGCAGGAAATCGTCGCCAAACGTATCCTCGCTGTAGTCGACCAGCACCGGATAGTAGAAGTGCCCGTGGAAACGGAGCAGAAGCGGCCGGTCATTGGCGATGAACTCGGCGAACAGGCAAACGGTGAACAGGGCCAGAAAGATCCAAAGCGACCAAAAGCCACGCCCATGCTGGCGGAAAATGGCGAGGCGACGACGTGATATCGGAGAAAGCGCCATCAGCGACGCGCCTCGAAATCAATGCGCGGATCGACGATCGTGTACATCATGTCACCGACGATCTGGAGCAGCAATCCGAGCAGGGTGAAGATGTAGAGCGTGCCGAACATCACCGGATAGTCGCGCCGGATCGCCGCTTCGAAGCCGAGCAGGCCCAGACCGTCCAGCGAGAAGATGATCTCGACGAGCAACGCCGATGAAAACAGGATGCCGATGAACGCCGCCGGAAACCCGGCGACGATGAGCAGCATGGCGTTGCGGAAAACGTGCCCGTAGAGGACCCGGGGCTCGCTCGCTCCCTTCGCCCGCGCAGTGACGACGTATTGCTTGCGGATTTCCTCGAGGAAGCAGTTCTTGGTCAGGATCGTCAGGCTAGCAAAGCCGCCGGCCACCAAGGCGATCGTCGGCAGGACCATATGCCACGCATAGTCGAGAATGCGCGCGTCCCAGGACCAATGCGAGGACCCTTCACTGGTCAAACCGCGCAGCGGAAACCATTGTGCGAAGCTGCCGCCGGCAAACAGCACCACGAGCAGAATGGCGAACAGAAAGCTCGGGATCGCGTAGCCGACCAGGACGATCGCGCTGCTCGCCACGTCGAACGGCGTGCCGTCCCGCGTCGCTTTGGCGATACCGAGGGGGATCGACACGATATACACGAGCAGGGTGGACCACAGCCCGATCGAGATGCTCACCGGCATCTTCTGCAGAATGAGATGCCAGACCGTATCACCGCGAAAGAAGCTGCGGCCGAACTCGAATCGCAGATAGTTGCCAACCATCTCCCGGAAGCGTTCAAGCGGAGGCTTGTCGAAGCCGAACAGCTTCTTGATCTGCTCCACGACTTGCGGGTCTAGCCCCCGCGCCCCTCGGTAGCGGCCGGCGGATGACGGCCCGGCCGCCTCCGCTCCGCCCATACCCGTGAGGCGCCCGGTGGTATCGCCCTTGCCCTTCAACTCGGCGACCATCTGCTCGACCGGGCCGCCCGGGGCGAATTGCACAACCACGAAGTTGATGGCGATGATCCCGAACAGCGTCGGCACCACAAGCAGCAGCCGCCGCAGCAGATAGCCCGTCATCTCGGCGCTGAAGCCGCTCTCATACGCCTCGCCGCCGAGCCGCATCGGTCGCGGCCGAAAGCTTCGGATCGATCCACCAGGTTTCGAATGCGAGGCCGGCACGGATGGGCTGCGGCACCCGGGCAAACCGATCCCAGTAAGCAAGGCGAAGGCTTTGCAGGTGCCAGTGCGGCACGATATGCCAGCTCCAAAGAAGAACGCGGTCGAGCGCATGGGTCGCCGCGAGAAGCTGCTCGCGGCTGCCGGCATTGATGACGCGATCGACCAGCGCGTCGGTCGCCTTGCTGCAGACACCCATTAGATTGTCGCTGCCTTCGGCGCCTGCACTGTCGCAGGACCAATAGCCCACCTGCTCGTTGCCCGGACTCTCGCTTTCGCCGAACACGGCCACCGTCATGTCGAAATCGAAACTGTCCATCAGCCGCTGATACTGGGCCGGATCGACCGTCCGCACGCGCGCGGTGATGCCGAGCCGCGCCAGATTCTGTACGTAAGGCAGCGACACCCGCTCGAACGCCGGCTGATTGAGCAGAATCTCGAACGACATCGGCGTACCGGCGGCGTTGACGAGTTGGCGCTTCTTCACCTCCCAACCCGCCTCCTTGAGCAGCGCGAGAGCGCGCGTGAGTTGCTCCCGATTGCTGCCGGAGCCGTCCGTCACCGGCAGCTTGAACTCCTCGGTGAAAAGCGACGGAGGCAGCGTGTCACGAAACGGTTCAAGCAGCGCGAGTTCATCCCCGATCGGAAGGCCGCCCGAGGCGAGATCGCTATTGCTGAAATAGCTCGTGGTGCGGGTATAGGAGTCGTAGAACAGATTCTTGTTGGCCCATTCGAAATCGTAGGACCACGCAAGCGCCTGCCGTACTCGCGGGTCCTTGAAGGTCGGTCGCCGCGCGTTCATGGCGAAGCCCTGCATGCCGGTCGGCAAGCGGTGCCGCACCTCCTCGCGCTTCACCAATCCTTTTTGCACGGCGGGAAAACCGTAGCCGGTTGCCCAGTCCTTGGCGACGTTCTCCTGCCGGAAATCGATCTGACCCGCCTTGAACGCCTCCAACGCAACCGTCGCGTCACGAAAATACTCCGTGCGCATCACATCGAAATTGTTGAAGCCCCGGCCGGTCGGGAGGTCGGCGGCCCACCAATCCGGCACCCGGCGGAACGTCATCGTCCGGCCGAACTCGAAATGCCCGACGCGGTAAGGACCAGACCCTAAAGGCGGCTCGGTGAGCGGCTGGGTGAAGTCGCGGCCCTGCCACCAATGCTTGGGCAGGATCGCCATCTCGCCAAGAATTTGCGGCAGTTCGCGATTGTTGTTGGATTTGAATCGAAAGACCGCCCGGCGCGGATTTTCCGCCGTCACGCTTTCGACGTCGGCATAGTACTGCCGGTAGAATGGCCGGCCCAGCTCGCGCAGCGTGTTGAAGGTCCAGACCACGTCTTCCGCCGTCACCGGCTTGCCGTCGTGGAAGCGCGCTTTTGGACGGAGTTCGAATGCCACCCACATCCGGTCTTCCGGGATCTCGATCACCTCCGCCAAATGCCCGTAGGTGGTCGCCGCCTCGTCGGCCGAGGCGATCAGCAACGCATCGTAGATACGGCCGATATCGGCCGGCGCGGTGCCCCGGATGATGTAGGGATTGAAACTGTCGAACGTGCCGACGGCGCTGAGCGCCACCTCGCCGCCTTTGGGCGCATTGGGATTGGCGTACGGGAAATGGGCGAAGTCCGGCGGCAGAGCGGGCTCGCCGAGCATCGATAGCCCATGGGTGCGGACGGCGCCGCCGGGCGTTGCCGTCGGCGGCGACCCTTCGTCAGCGCGCGCGTACCGGCTGCGGGCCGAAACGCCCGCCAGGGCGGCAAGCAGGACGGTCCTTCTTTGCAGCATTTTGCTTCCTATCGCCGATCCGGGACGCGTGAGTATCGCGGGCCGATACCGGCCGAACTACTGAATTCACATTAACCCACGCATGGCCGTCGGTGACGTCATTCACTTCTGCATGCAGTTCTGCAATTTTCGGACCGCCGGGCCGAGCAGCGCGGGGTCGCCCACCGCCAGCACGCGGCCATCCCCCTCCCGCCGCAAGCGCGCGCCGCGCCAATCCGTCACCCGCCCGCCCGCGCCCTCCACCACCGGCACCAGCGCCGCCCAATCCCAGAGCTTGAGATCGGCCTCGGCGATCAGGTCGATCGACCCCAACGCGAGCAGGCCATAGGCGTAGCAATCACCGCCCCAGGAAACCCGGCGCACGCTCCCGGCCAGTTCATTCCAGGCCCGCCGATATTCGCCGAGCATCTCGGGCGACGTGCAGGACAGTTCCGCCGTTTGGAGCGAAGGGCAGCGCCGGCAGCCGACGGCCCCGCCGAACGGCCCTCGAAAAATGGTCCGCCGTCCGGCGGCCCCGATCCAGCGCTCGCCAGTGACGGGCTGGTCGATGATGCCGAGGATTGGCTGGTCGCCGTCCAACAGCGCGAGGAGGGTGCCGAAGGTGGGCCGGCCGGTGATAAAGGCGCGCGTGCCGTCGATCGGATCGATCACCCAGCACAGGCCGCGCGCCGGCTGGTCCTGCCCGAACTCCTCGCCGAGGATCGCCGTCCCGGGAGAAGCGCGTTCCAGAACCGCCCGTATCGCCTGCTCGGCCTGCCGGTCGGCGACGGTCACCGGGCTGAAATCGCCTTTGGCCTCGACCGCCAATCGCGCCCGGAACAACGGCCGGATGACCTCGCCGGCGGCGTCGGACGCTGCTTCGGCGGCCGCGAGCAGGTCGTCGAGCGCGTCTGTGTTCCCTTTCAACGCGCCACACTCCACCGCGTCCGGCGGCGTTGCACGGGGGACGGTGCCTCCATAAGGTGCGCGACCTTAAGTGAACTCTCCGACGCCCATCAACCCGTTCCGCGCGCCCCGATGACTCCGATCGTGATCATACCGGCCCGCATGGCATCGGCCCGGCTGCCGGGCAAGCCGCTGGCGCCGATCGCCGGACGGCCGATGATTTTGCACGTGCTGGATCGCGGCCGCGAGGCGGAGATCGGACCCGTGGCCGTGGCCGCCGCGGAAGCCGAGATCGCGACCGTGGTGCGGGAGGCCGGCGGCGTCGCGACGCTGACCGACCCGGACCTGCCGTCGGGATCGGACCGGGTGCTCGCGGCGCTACAGACCCTCGACGCCGGCGAGGCGCACGACATCGTGGTCAATCTGCAAGGCGACCTGCCGACGATTCCGCCGGCGTTTCTGCGGGCGGCGGTGGCGGCGCTGGCGCATTCCACCGCCGACATCGCAACCCTCGTCGCCCCGATCGAGAGCGAGGCCGAGCTGCGGGCGCCCTCCGTCGTGAAGGCGGCCTGCGCGTTTCCCGAAGGGCAGTCGGTCGCGCCCGCCCTCTATTTTTCGCGGGCGCCCATTCCTTCAGGTGACGGCCCGCACTGGCATCACATCGGCATCTACGTCTACCGGCGAGCGGCCCTGGCCCGGTTCGTTGCTCTGCCCCCTTCGCCGCTCGAATTGCGGGAGCGGCTCGAGCAATTGCGGGCCTTGGAGGCCGGGATGCGCATCGTGTGCGCCCGGGTCGACCATGCGCCGTTCGGCGTTGACACGCCGGACGACCTGGCGCGAATCCGCCAGGCCTTTTCTCCGAACGAAAGCCATCCGTGACTGCCGCCATCGCTTTCCAGGGCTTGCCCGGCGCCTATTCCGACCTCGCCTGCCGCACGGCCTATCCCAGCATGCCAACCCTGCCGTGCGCTTCGTTCGAAGCGGCGATCGCGGCGGTGCGCGACGGATCGGCGGCGCTTGCCATGCTTCCGTGCGAAAACAGCCTGGCGGGCCGGGTGCCGGACATCCACCACCTGCTTCCCGAATCCGGCCTGTTCGTCGTCGGCGAATATTTTCAGCGCGTCGAGCATTGCCTGCTGGCGCCGAAAGGCGCGACGGTCGGCGGTCTCCGCCGTATTCACTCGCATCCGGTCGCCCTTGGTCAGATCCGGCGGCTGCTCGCGGAACTCGACGTGCAGCCCGTGATGGAGGCCGACACGGCCGGGGCGGCGCAACTCGTCAGCGAGTGGAACCGCCCGACCGAGGGCGCGATCGCGTCCTCGCTGGCGGGCGAAATCTACCGTCTCGACGTGCTGCGCCGGAATGTCGAAGACGCCGCGCACAACACGACGCGCTTCTATGTCATGGCGCCTCGCCCGGTCACGCCGCCACCGGACCAGCCCGGGCTGATGACGACCTTCGTCTTCCGCGTCCGCAACGTGCCGGCGGCGCTCTACAAGGCGCTCGGCGGGTTCGCGACCAACGCCGTGAACATGACCAAACTGGAAAGCTACATGGTCAACGGCAGCTTCACGGCCACCCAGTTCCTGTGTGACGTGGACGGCCATCCCGAACAGGCCGGGCTCCGGCGCGCCCTTGAGGAGCTGTCGTTCTTCTCGACCGAGGTGCGGGTGCTCGGGGTCTATTCGGCGGCGGCGTTCCGCTCGGGCGCGCGGGAGCCCGAATCGTGAGCGGGTTCGTGTCTTCCATGACCGGCTTTGCACGGACGGAAGGCATCGCCGAGGGCGCGTCCTGGGTTTGGGAGCTGCGCAGCGTCAATGGCCGCGGCTTGGAGCTGCGGCTGAAACTGCCGCCGGGCTTCGACCGGATCGAGCCCGCGCTGCGCGAAGCCGCCGGCAAGTCTCTGCGGCGCGGCAACGTGCAAGCGACGCTGACCGTGCGGCAGGAAGAAGCGGCACGCCTCGTCGCCGACCGCCAGGCGCTGGACCAGGCGCTCGCGCTCGCGCTCGACTTGCAGGCGCGGATCCCGGGCGGTCCGGCGCCGCGGGCCGAAGCGCTGCTCGGCCTGCCCGGCGTGCTGCGACCGGCGCGGCCGGACGAGGCCGACGAGGACCGGACGCAGACGATCGACGCGGCGCTGATTGCCGGTTTCCGCCACGCGCTCGGGCTGTTGGCTTCGGCGCGGCGCGAGGAGGGCGAACGGCTCAAAGCCGGATTGGACGGACTGCTTGCCGAAATCGAGGCGTTGCGCGTGGAGGCGGAGGCGGTCTCCGCCGATCAGCCGGCGGCGCAGCAGACGCGGCTCCTCGACACGGTGCGTACCTTGCTGCGCGATGTGCCGGCGCTCCCGGAGGAACGCATCGCCCAGGAGGTCGCCTTGCTCGCCGCGCGATCGGACGTGCGGGAAGAACTGGAACGGCTGCGCAGCCATGGGGAGGCCGGGCACGCTCTGCTCCGGGAGGGGGCGGGAATCGGCCGCCGGTTCGATTTCCTCGTGCAGGAATTCAATCGCGAAGCAAACACCTTGTGCAGCAAATCGGCCTCTGCCGCGCTTACGGCGACCGGCTTGCGCCTGAAGGCCGCGATCGAGCAATTGCGCGAGCAGACGCAGAACATCGAATGAGCCCGCAACGGCGCGGCGTCTGCCTGGTGATCGCGGCGCCGTCCGGCGCCGGCAAGAGTTCGGTCACGGCCGGCTTGCTTGCGTTGGAGCCGAACCTCACCCGGTCGGTCAGCGTCACCACGCGACTGCCACGGCCGGGGGAACGGGACGGCCACGACTATTTCTTCCGCACGCCGGCGGAGTTCGATGCGCTGGCGCAATCGGGTGGCCTTCTCGAATGGGCGACCGTGTTCGGGCGCAGCTACGGGACGCCGCGCGATCCGGTCGAAACAGCGCTCGCAGCGGGCCGCGACGTCGCCTTCGACATCGACTGGCAGGGGCACAACAATCTGCGCAGCGCGTTGCCGCGCGATGTCGTGAGCGTGTTCATTCTGCCGCCGTCCCTCCACGCGCTCGAATCGCGGCTGCGCGCGCGCGGCTCCGATTCACCCGCCGAAATCGACCGCCGGATGGCGGCCGCGCGGGCCGAGATCACGCACTGGCACGAGTTCGACCATGTGATCGTGAACACCGCGCTCGACGATGCGATCATTTCCGTGCGCGCCGTGTTGCAGGCGGCGCGTCTGGCGACGCATCGCCAGACCAGCCTCCCCGGCTTCGTTGCGACGCTGATCGCGTGAACGCCGGCAAGTTGTTCGCGATCATCGCGCCGATCTTCGCGATGATCGGAATGGGTCAACTGGCGGTTCGTTTCCGCTTCGTGGACAAGGCGGGCCTGCGCGGCCTCAACGACCTGGTGTTCTTCGCCGGTCTTCCGGCGCTGCTGTTCCGCTCGGTGGTGGAAGCGCCGACCTTCTCTGTGCTGGCGATCGCGTCCGCCTATTTCACGGCCGGGCTGGTGGTGTACGGCGTCGCTTTCGCGTTCTCGCTGTTCGCTTTCCGCATGGGGCTGGCACGGGCGGCGATGATCGGGCTGAACGCCTCCTATGGAAACACCGTCCTGATGGGCGTCCCGGTGGTGGCCGGGGTATACGGCCAGGACGGGCTGTCCTCCCTGCTCGGGATCATTTCGCTGCAATCGGTCGTATTTCTACCGATGACGACCGTGTTGATCGAAATCGGCGGCAAACGTCAAACCAATCTGCGCAATCTGCTGCGCATCACGGTGTTCGGCGTGATCCGCAACCCAATCATCCTTTCCATCTTTTCGGCGCTGCTTTGGCGGGCCGCCGGCATCCCGGTGCCCGACGCACTCGACGGATGGCTGAATATGCTCGGGGCCGCCGGGCCTCCGGTCGCGCTGTTCTGCCTGGGCGCTTCGCTTCCCCTCGTCAAAATGGGCGGCGTGGCGCTTGAGGCGCTGTTCTGCTCGCTGCTCAAGCTGATTGCGATGCCTTTGCTGGTCTGGACGGTGGCGCGGGCGGCGGGACTATCCGGCTTGCCGCTGGCCGTCGCGATCATGACCGGGGCGCTGCCGACCGGAGCGAACGCTTTCATGATCGCGCGCCGGGCGGAAACCGGGCTGGAAGCCTCGGCGGCGACCGTCGTTCTCGCAACCGCGGTCTTTCCGGTCACGCTGGCGCTGGTGCTCGCGGCGACCCGCTGATCTCAGCTTCCGTAGGCCCCCTGCATCTCGTCGATCGCGGCGAGCTTCGCCTCCAGCCGCGACCAATCGTCGGAGGCGGCGATCGGCGCCCAGATCGCCTCCACCTCCTCGATCAGCATGGTGCAGGGCGCCGACCCCGCGAAATAGGGGTGATCGCCCGCATTGCCGGGGGCCGGCTCGAAGCCCGCCAAGGCGGTCCGCACGGGCGCGAACGCCTCCTCCTGGTAGGCCGTGGCGACGGGGCTTGCCGCCGCATGGCCGGAGCGCGCGAGGCCGCCATACCAATCGAAGAATGCCTGCTCGAACGGCACCTTCGATTGTTGGAGGGAGCTGAACCAGGCCTGAACCAGCGCCGCGTCTTTCTCTCCGCCGGCAGACGCAACGCCGAGGCGTCGCAGCAAGGCGGCCCGCAGCGCGGCTTCAAATCTCGGCGAGAACTGCTTCAGGACGGCGATGAGCGCATCCTCGCTGGAGAGCGGCAACAGACACTCGGCGAGCCGGGTCAGGTTCCAGAGCAGCGTTTCCGGCTGGCGGCCGAAGGCGTACAGGCCGCTATGGTCGAAATAGGCGGCGGTGAAGCTGCGATCGAGGACGGGCAGAAAACGCCACGGCCCGTAGTCGAAGCTCTCGCCGGTAATGTTGATGTTGTCCGTATTCAGCACGCCATGGACAAACCCGGCGACCGTCCATTGGGCACCGAGCTTCGCGACGCGCGATACGACCTCGTCCAGAAAAGCGACGGTGCGCGCGGTCTCGTCGTCTCGCCAGGCCTCCGGCAGATAGTTGCGGATGCTGTAATCGCGCAGCCGCCCGAGATTCGGCGCATCATCGTGGAACGCCAGCCGCTGGAATGTGCCGATCCGGATATGCGAATGGCTGAGCCGCACGAGCACCGCCGAGCGCGTGGGAGAAGGCTCGTCGTTGCGGATCAGCGCTTCGCCGGTTTCGACCACGCTCAGCGTTTTCGACGTATAGACGCCGAGCGCTTCCAGCATCCGGGTCGCAAGGATTTCGCGGATGGCACCCTTCAGGGTCAGCCGGCCGTCACCGCCCCGCGAATAGGGCGTCCTGCCGCTGCCCTTGGTGCCGAGATCCAGCAGGCGCCCGTCTTGCAGGTCGTGCAATTGCGCGAGCAGGAACCCGCGCCCGTCCCCGAGATCGGGATTGTAGGAGCGGAACTGGTGGCCGTGATAGCGAAGCGCCAGAGGCCGCGGATGACTGCCCGCGAACGGCGCCATCCGCCCCATATGTTCGAGCCACTCCTCGTCGGTCAACGAATCGAGACCGATGCGCGCCGCCCAGCGATCGTCCCGGTGCCGCAGCGTCAGGGTGGGAAAGACCGCGGGTTCGACCACATCGAAGAACGCGTCGCCCAGTTCGGCGTGGGCGACGGAGGGGCGAAAGGGTTGGGGTTCTGTCATTCGTCGCATGTGGGCGTTCGCCTTCCCCGCGCACAGATGCCTCGCTCCGTCGTTGCCGGCGCGGCGCGACCTGGGCAGAGTGCCTCGCGCTCCCGTGAGGACAGACTATGCTGCTCCGCTTGCTCCCATTGTTCTGGTTGCTGCTCGCATTCCCGGCGGTGGCTCAGGCGCCGGGCGCGTCCTCCCGCCTCGACGAGATCATCGCCCGCGGCACGCTGCGCGTGGGACTGACCGGTGACTACCGGCCGTTCTCCGCTCGGGACAACAACACCGGCGCGTATAGCGGCCTCGACGTCGATGCGGCCAGCGGTCTCGCCGACGCGCTCGGCGTCAAGCTGGAGGTCGTGCCGACCACATGGCAGAGCCTCATCAGTGATCTGACCGCCGCCAAGTTCGACATCGGCATGGGCGGCATCTCGATCACACTCGAACGCCAGAAAAGCGCGTTCTTTTCGCAGCCCGTCATGCGCGCCGGCAAAGCGGCGATTGCGCGCTGCGCGGACAAGGAGCGGTTCGACACCCTCGGCGCGATCGACGCGCCGGGCACAAAGGTTCTGGTCAATCCTGGCGGCACCAATGAGCGATTCGATCGCGGAGCGTTGCGACGCGCCGAGATCGTCCTCGTCCCCGACAACAATCGCGTCTTCGGCGACCTGGCGGCCGGTCGTGGCGACGTGGTGATCACCGATTCGGTGGAGACGAGGCTGCAAGAGAAACTGCACCCGGAGCTTTGCGCCATTCACCCGGACCGGCCATTCGATTTCGGCGAGCTTGCCTACCTGCTGCCGCGCGACATGCCGCTCAAGCTGTTCGTCGATCAGTGGCTTCACATCGCTATGGAGAACGGCACGTTGCGGAAGCTCGTGCAGCACTGGCTGGAGTGACGGATGCGGATCACCCGTCCGATCCGTGTCGCTATGGTGGTCTGCGGCGTGCTGGGCGCGTTCGGATTGTACGAGCTTGTCACGAGTTTCGTGGCGTATACGAGCGACGCCTACGTGCGCTCCGACCTGGTGGCGATCGCCCCCGAGGTGACCGGACGGATCACGGAGGTGCATGTCACCGACAATCAGACGGTGGCGCGCGGCGACCTGCTGGCGACGATCGACCCGGTGCCGTTTCAGCTCATTGTCGCGCAGCGCCAAGCGGAGATCGACGAAGCCGCGGCACAGCTCTCGGTGGATGCGGACGCCCTGAAGATCGCGCAAGACCAGCTTGCAAGTGCCCAGTCCGCGGTGACGTTCGCGCAGGAAACGCAGTCACGCATGTCGTCGCTGACCGCGACCGGCGATGTCGCGCGCCAGCAACTCGATCAGGCCAACGACGCCCTGCGGCGGGCCGAAGCCGGGCAATCCTCCGCGCAAGGCGTCATCGACCGGGTACGCGCGACCACCTCCCTGCACCAAGCGGCGCGCGCGCAGGCCGAGGCGGCGATGGCGACGGCGCAATGGGAGTTGTCCCGCACCCGGCTGATCGCACCGACCGACGGCAGCATCAACAACCTGACCGTCCGCGTCGGCGATACCGCGCAGATCGACGTGCCGCTGATAGGCATTGTCGATGCCCATGCGTTCCGCATCATCGCCAACTACAAACAGGATTACATCCGAAACTTCACGATCGGCCAAACCGCCTGGATCTGGCTCGATTCGGACCCGTGGCGCTTCCATCGGGGCCACATCGCGGGCATCGCCCAGGGGATCAGCCGCGATCCCACGCCGAACGGATTGCTCCCTTACGTTGCCCCGACCACCGACTGGATCAGGTTGCAGCGGCGGTTCCCGGTGACGATTCTGCTGGACGATCTCCCGCCCGGTTTCCGGCTCTACATGGGCGCCGACGCGCGCTCGACGATCTTTCCCTGAAGGCGGGACGCGGATGCCGGTCCTCAATCTTGGTCATACGCTTCGGACCGATATGACGGCGCTGCGCCAGGAACTGGCGGAACTGCGGCGGCCCGGGCCACGGGTCCGCATCTGCGCGATGACGTCGATTGCCGTGCTGGGATCGGTTCTGCTCGCTTTGGCCCTTCACCTCGACAGTCCGTGGTGGGCCGGCATCAGCGGCTACATGTGCACCCAGGCGTCCGAGGCAAGCTCGGTCCAGAAGGGCGTGCTTCGCTGTGTCGGGACGATCGCGGGCGCGGTGCTGGGCTTTCTCATCACGCCCCTGGTCGCGTACGACCACGTGGCCGGGGTGCTCGCCCTTTTCTGCATCGCGTTTGTGGCAAGCCTTTGCTCCCTGCTGAGTGCCCACAGCTATGCGTGGCTCCTGCTGGGCATCACCAGCAACCTGGTCGCGCTCGCGAGCATGACCGAACCGCTGCGTGCCTTCGACATCGCGGCGCACCGGGTGCTTGAGGTGATCGTCGGCACGTCCTTCGCCATGATCGTCGCAATCATGTTCGGGGCGGATGCGGGGGCCGGAGCGCCAGCCTCGCCCCCCGGATGGTCGGATCTGTTCGAAAGAAACTGGCCGGCCGTGTCCCATGCGATGCGGACCGCGACGACGATTGCGCTGCTGCCGGTGATCTGGAGCACGTTCGACCTGCCCGGTCTCGGCCAGACCGCCATCACCGCTGCCGCCGTGATGGCGGTGCCGACGGTCACCGGGCGCTTCGAGGAAGATTTCAGCGTGGTGCTGCATCGGGGCCTGTTGCGACTGCTCGGCTGCCTGTTCGGCGGGGTTGCAGGGCTGATCCTGCTCGCCCTGCCGCTCACCGATTTCCTCCCCTGGCTGGCGCTGCTCGGCGCTGGAGTGTGGATCGCCGCTCACGTCCAGGCCAGCGCACGCGGCGTCGGGTATGTCGGCATTCAGGCGGGGGTCGTCTTCATCATGACGCTCGTGCAAGGCCAGCAACCGCCTGCGAGCCTGATTCCGGCCATCACACGACTGGCCGGGATCGCCGGTGGCCTCAGCATCCTGCTGCTGGTCACGGTCGCGACGTGGCCGGACGCGGAGCCGCCGCCTGCCCTCCCGCGCCAAACATGACGCGCGGCCGGGTCATCCGGCCGTCGCCGCCCGCTTCGGCGGCTTGACCGCGGGCACCGGTGTTTTCGCCGGAAACCGGCACCACGGCGCGCCGACGCAGCGCCAGCATTCCGGCAACCGCGCCTTGCACACGTAGCGGCCGTGCAGGATCAGCCAATGATGCGTGTTGGGCAGCAACGCCGCTGGCACGCGTTTCAGCAAAGCGGTCTCGACCTCCAACGGCGTATTCCCGGCCGCAAGACCGGTCCGGTTCGCCACCCGGAAGACGTGGGTGTCGACGGCCAGGGTCGGCTCGCCGAAGGCGACATTCAGCACCACATTCGCGGTCTTGCGTCCGACACCCGGGAGCGACTCCAGGGCGGCACGTTCGCGCGGCACCGCGCCCCCATGGTCCTCTACGAGACGCCGCGACAACTCCACGACGTTCCGCGCCTTGCCCTGCCACAGGCCGAGGGTGCGGATATGCGCACCGACCCCCTCCACGCCGAGCTTGACCATCGCCGCCGGATCGGGCGCTTCCCGGAACAGGCCCACCGTTGCCTTGTTGACGCCGGCATCCGTTGTCTGCGCCGAGAGCACCACCGCGATCAGAAGCGTGTAGGGGTCGGCGTAGTGCAGTTCGCTCTTGGGATCAGGGTTGGCGCGCGCCAGCGCCTCGATAAAGCTCCGGGCGTCGTCGCGCGTCATGGAACGGGAGCGGCGCGTCCGGATCTCTGCCATCGCGGCATCTCGCCTCTTCACGCCGGCGACCGCAAGGGCGGGGCTGGGCAGTCAGGGCTCGCGTATTGCGGCGGGCGCCTGGCGTATCGCAATGCGCGACTGAGGCGCGGTGGAGGCTTTCAGTCGTTCTCGACGTTGACGATCCTGAATACGAACTCGGCGTGATCGGGGCGCCGCAACGTCACGTATTCCCCGGGCCGAAAGACCCGGCCGGCGAGATCCCAGACCGGTTCGTTGTCACCTTTCTCGCTGAGGAGACCCCACTCTCCCTCGTCCACCATGATCAGGTGGCCGATCCAGTCCTCCTGATTCGGCCAGAACCGGCGCGCACGCCAGGGCAGCGGGTCCGCCTCGTAAGCGGCCACATCCACGTGCCCGTTCTTGTTGAGACAGGCGCGAATCTCGATCCCTTGTTTGAGATCGCCGGCCGGCTGACCTGGGCCTTGCGCAAGCAGCATGGTGATCTTGGCCATGTCCCGTCCTGCCAGCTCCCTTACGGGAAAGTCGTCCGACGACTCGAGATCGAACGGCAACTATAAAAGCATATTCAGGCCGCGCGGACAAAGCTGATCCCGTGGCGAATGGCGGCTGGCGTCGCGAACCGTCCTTCTCCTCAGCCCGAAAGCCGCCGATGCCGCGTTGCCTCTGCCCGGGAGCGTGCGCGCGGGTGACTGTGCCTGACCGAAAATCCACGCGCTGCGGGGCGCGTTCAGAGTTCCGGCACCGCTGCAGCCTTCATGCTACTGATCAGCCATCGGCCATTCAGGCGACTCAAAGTGTCATCGGAGTTCGTGTGTGCTGCATCGCGTTCTTCGCTTTGTCGACATAGAGACACTCGAAATAGAGATGTGCTTTGTCCCCCTGCACATCGTATTTGATGCGAAAGGCGGGCGTATAGGCGACCCACTGATTCTGGGTTTGGAATGGCCCAGCAGCTTGCCAATAGCCCCTGATCTGCTCCTTCCCCACGTAGGTTTTGCCGCCGGCGCTCAGCGTTGCATCATCGGTGAAAACTGACAGCATCAGGTCCAGATTCTTTGTCGTTCCGGCTTGGTGGAACGTGATCTCGATCCCGTGGATCTGCATGAAGTCGTCGGCGTTTTCCTCGCTGGCCGCGACTGCCTTGGCCAGAAGGCAGAGGGCCAGCATCAGAGACGCCGTGAAAGCTCGCTTCATCAATTCCCTTCTGCCCTCGGAGGGGCGCTGTCCGGCCTGCGCTACAACGAACTCATTTGTCCTCGTTTTTCGCGGCCAATGTCATGCGCAATGTTACTATGCGCCAGTCCTGCCGAAGGGCGATCGCCCCGACCCACGCGGTCGTACCAGGCTAACGGGGCCGACTAGATCGCGATCCGCACGCCGAGTTCCACGACACGGTCACTCGGGATGCGGAAGAACTCGGTCGCGGGCACAGCGTTGCGCACGAGTACAAGAAAAAGCCAAAGCCGCCAGAGCGGCATCTTCGGCACCATCCCCGGCACGATCACTTCACGGCCCAGGAAATAGCTCGCCTGCATCGGGTCGAAGGCGACGCCCTGTGCCGGCAACGCCTCCAATTCGCGAGGGATGTTCGGGCTTTCCATGAAGCCGTAGCGAAGGACGACGCGATGGATGCCCGGACCGAGTTCCGAAAGCTCGGCCCGGCGATCCGGACTGACTTCCGGCTCTTCCACGTTCAAGACGGTAACGAACAGCACACGCTCATGCACCACCTTGTTGTGCTTGAGGTTATGCAGCAAGGCGGCCGGCACGTAATCCGGGTTGCCGGTCAGGAACACGGCGAGCCCCGGGCACCGGATGGTGCGTGACTGCGGAAGGCGGGCCAGAAACGAGGCGAGCGGAAGGCTGTCTTGCCGCCAGCGCGCCAGCAGCAGATCGCGGCCCTTCTTCCAGGACGTCATCAGCATCATGATCCCGATGCCGAGCACGAGCGGCACCCAGCCGCCTTCCGGTATCTTCATGGCATTCGCCGCGAAGAACACGGCATCCACCAGAAAGAAGAACCCGAACACGGTGAGCGCGGCGACGCGCGACCACTTGAACTGCCGGCGAAACACCACCGTCGCCAGAATGCAGGTGCAGAGAAAGGTGCCGGTCACCGCGATGCCATAGGCCGACGCCAAGCTGTCGCTGCTGCGGAAGGCGGCGACCAGCAGCAAGACGCCGAGCAGGAGCGCGGCGTTGACCTGCGGCATGTAGATCTGCCCCTCTTCCATGCTGCTCGTGTGGCGCACGGTCATCCGCGGCAGGTAGCCGAGCTGGACGCATTGCCGGGTGACGGAGAAGGCGCCGGAGATGAGCGCCTGGCTGGCAATCACCGTCGCGACCGTTGCGAGCAGCACGAGGGGGAGCCGGATCCAATCGGGTCCGAGCAGGAAGAACGGATTGTCGGCGGCCTCGGGGTGGCTGAGAACCAGCGCGCCCTGGCCGAAATAGTTGAGCACGAGGGACGGCAGGACGAAGCCGCTCCAGGCAATCCGGATCGGGGCGGCGCCGAAATGGCCCATATCCGCGTAGAGGGCCTCGGCGCCGGTGACACAGAGCACCACGGCTCCGAGCACGACAAACGCGAGCGCTTTGTATTTGAGGCAGATCGCCACCGCGTAGGTCGGCGACACGGACGCCAACACGCCTGGATAGCGGGCGATTTCGAGCGCCCCGAGCACGCCGAGGGCGAGGAACCAGACCGCCATCACCGGGCCAAAAATCCGCCCGACGCTGCCGGTCCCGCGCCACTGCATGGCGAACAAGCCGATGATGATGACCGTCGAGATGGGCAGCACGTAGGTTTGCAAGTGGGGCGCCGCGACCTCGAGACCCTCGACCGCGGAAAGGACCGAGATGGCGGGCGTGATGACGCCGTCGCCGAAGAACAGGCAGGCACCCGCCAGCCCGACCACGCCGAGCAGCGCGCGGGTTTTTTGGCTGACACAGACCCGTTGCGCGAGGACCATCAGGGCGAGGATGCCGCCCTCGCCCTTGTTGTCCGCCTGCATCACCAGGATCACGTATTTCACCGTGACGATGACGATGAGCGACCAGAAGATCAGGGACAGGATGCCCATCACTTCGGTTGCCGTGACCTCGACATTGCCGAACAGAGCCAGGGCGGCCTTGAAGGCGTAGAGCGGGCTCGTGCCGATATCGCCGTACACGACGCCGAGCACGCCGAGCAGCGTGCCGATCTCCAAAGGCGAGCGCCGATGGCCGGTGCGGGCCGCGGCTGTGGTGGATACGCTCATGCGGGCGCCGGATCAGGCAACCGCCGCCGGAGGGCAAGCTGCCATTGGAAACGCCGGGTGCTGCGGCTGCACATGAGATGCCTCTGCTGAAAGAGCCGAGACGCTACAAGCCCTGCTGGGCCGCCCGGCGGCTGATATGGACGCCATATAGGCCGACCGGGCACCCCGACCAAGACGGGCACCCGCCGCTCACGGCCGGCGGCCGAAGATGGCGCTGCCGACCCTGACATGGGTTGCGCCGCAGGCGATGGCGGTCTCGAAATCGGCCGACATGCCCATCGAAAGCACCGGTAAGCCATGACGCCGGCCGCGTTCGGCCAGCCAGCGGAAATGCGGCGCCGGATCGGCGCCTTCCGGCGGCACGCACATCAAGCCGCGCAGAGAGGCCCCGAACCGCTCCATGCAGGCTTCGATGAACGCATCGGCCTCAGGGCGCGGCACCCCGGATTTCTGCGGCTCGTCGCCGACATTCACCTGGACGAGGAGCGCGGGCGCCCTTCCCGCGCGCTCGATTGCGTTCGCGATCGCGTCAGCGAGCCGTGGGCGATCCAGGCTCTCGATCACCTCGGCGATCCGCACGGCGTCGCGCGCTTTGTTGGTCTGCAATCCGCCGACCAGATGCAGTTGCAAGGTTGCGCCCGCATCCCGGAGGGCGGGAAATTTCTCGGACGCCTCCTGCACGCGGTTTTCGCCGAAATGCATCTGCCCGGCGGCGATGGCGGCGAGAACGGCGGCGGCGGGCACGGTTTTCGAAACCGCGACCAGTGTGACGGCGCCCGCGGGGCGGCCGGCGCGCTCCGCGGCATCCGCGATCCGGCGGCGAATATGGGCCAGATTGGCGGCAATCTCGACCGAGCGGTCCGGCGGTGAGGAGAGCGGCATGGATCGGAGGCTCCTTGCCTGGGGGAGGGCCGTCAAGGCGCGCCGGGCGAAACGCGACGGCCCCGTTCCACCGCCGCTCTGGCTGTTCACGGACGCAACACGACTGCCCGACCCGGTATCGGTGATCGCCGGGCTGCCGGTGGCTTCAGCGGGCGTCGTGTTTCGCCCGGACGGCGTCGGCGACCCGCGCCAATTGGGGCGTGCAATAGCGCTTCTATGCCGGGCAAGGCGGCTGGAACTGGTGGTCGCGGGCGATGTTCGGCTCGCGCATCGGCTGCGAGCTGGTGTACATTTGCGCTCAGCGCGCCGGCCCGGCGTGGTCAAACCCGCGCCCGCCAGACGAATTACGTGCTCCGCGCACACACCGGGGGAACTGCGCCGGGGCGCGGCGTTGGGTGCGACGATCGCGTTCCTGTCCCCGGCTTTTCCAACCGAGTCGCATCCGGGCGTGCGCACGCTCGGCGCTGTCCGCTGGTCGGCCATCGCCCACAGATTCGGATCGCGACTGCGCATTTTCGCGCTCGGCGGCGTCACCGGCGAGAGCGTGCGGCGGCTTTCGCCGCGTGTTTCTGCCGGAGCGGCCGCGATTACCGCGTTGCGCCCGGACGCCATGTGCCCGCGCAGCAACAGTGTTTCGCGTAAGCCATGAACTTTCGTCTCGCCCGATTGGCATATTGATTTTCCGTAAGCATAGTCCGGCCGTGCTCCGGACGAGGCTGGCGGTGCGAACGCCCATGCTGCCCGACAAGCTGCCGACCGGAGCCGCACACGTCCGCCGGTTTGGGGCCGGCGCATTGAGGAGATTGCCTATGCGTAAGCTTCTGCTGGCCTCGGTGGCCGCGCTCGGCGTCACGGCCGCCCTGTCCGACGCCGGCTTTGCGCAGTCCGCGGACGATGATTCGGGCCAAGCCGCGGCGCCCGCACCCGGAACGATCACCGTCCGCCTGAACGGCCGGTTCCGCGCTTTCGGCGGCATCGTCAACCAAGGCGACGCCAACCGTCCGGTTTTCTACAACCCGGCGACCGGTGGTGTTGCGACCGCCGTTCCGAACGCGACCAACACCGCGTTCGGCGTCCGCAGCACCGCGTCCAACGCCGTCATCGCCCCGGTGGGGGGTGCGATCGTCGCGGGGACGGGCGTTCCGGCGACGCTCGTTGGGGCGACGCTGCAGTACAACAAGCTCGCCAACTACATGCTCGAGGAATACACGCGGCTTTACCCGGGGTTCGACGGCGTCGCCGCCAATGGCCTGAAATACGGCGCCTCCATCGAAATCCGGCAGGACAACGCCTCCGGTGCAGGCGGCGGTGTATACGGAAGCCCCTCTCAGCAATCGCGCCAGCGCGGTGAGCTGTACATCCGTCGCGAGTGGGGATATATCGGCACCGATCAGCTCGGCACCGTTCGATTCGGCGCGACGGACGGGCCGAGCAGCCTGTACATGACCGGCAACTTCGAAAACTTCAACGACGGCGGCTGGAACGGCGACGTCAACAACTTCCCGGCTCCGGCGACCGCGCCGCTTTGGCCATTCGCCGACGTCGGCCAGCTATACACCACCAACAAGGTCATCTATCTGTCGCCGCAATTCTATGGCGTCGATTTCGGCGTTGCCTTTGAACCGAGCACGGCCAATGTCGGCCTCGGGTCGAGCAATGCCTGCACCGGCAACAACGCGATCGGGCCGACCTTCATCGTCCAGAGCAGCCAGGGTGCTGGCGCGGGTTGCGACGCATTGGCGTCAACCAGCACCGGCGACTACACTCGCCGCAGGAACACGGTGGATGCGGGCCTTCGCTACCGCGGAACCTTCGGCCCAGTCGGTCTCGCCGCGACGGTCGACTACATCGGCAGCGGCAAGATCCAGGATTCCTCAATTGCCCTGGCCACCGGCAACCGCAACCAGTTCGATGGCCTCAGTGTCGGCATCGGCGGCATCGCGGTTACCTACGCGGGCTTGACGGTGGGCGGCATGGCGCAGGGCGGCCGCTTCAACGGGCAATGGAGCCTCACGCCGGTCGGCGCGGCCGATTCCTCGGCCTGGCTCGCCGGCGCGTCCTATACGTTCGGCCCGATCGTCGTCGGCGCGTCCTACTACATCTACTACAGCCCGGGCTCTTCCGGCCCGACCGGCAGCGGCTTCGGTGCGACGGGCGCGACCAACACCGGCTTCTCTCCGCTGGTCGGTCAGCGGCGCGAGCGGGGCGTCGCGGCCGGCGGCACCTACTCTCTCGCACCGGGTCTTGCGCTGATGCTGTCCTATCTGTGGGCCGACCGCAAGGAGAACGGGTTAGACTTCATATCCAACCAGACCAGCACGCCGGCGAGCCCGAATCTCGGCGCGAACAACAATTACGTGCACAGCCAGGTTCTCACGCTAGGCGCCAGCTTGACCTGGTAAGCGGCAACCGGCGGGGCGTGAGGGGGCGGCGGGGCAACCTGCCGCCCTTTTTCGATGCCGCTCACGCCTGATCTTGGCGGAATCCGGTGCGCGCGCTAGAGAGCGACCGCACCGGACCACCCCGGAGAACGGAACGCAGGACGCGCCGATGACCACTCAGTCGAAGTTCGCTATCGCGCTGGTGTCGATCGCCGCGCTGGCGGCTTGCAGCAACAGCCGGCCGGTCGCCGAGACCGAATACAACGACTATCGCTACAAGGGCGGCGAGCAGGGCAAACTGCTCAGCGACCAGGGTCTGGTTCTCGGCGTCGGCAAGAACACCGGCGACAACGGCGCCCGCGACACTGGCGGCGCGCTTGGGGTGAACGCCTATCTGTGGCGCGGCGCCCTCGACACGCTGTCCTTCATGCCGCTCGCCTCGGCGGACCCGTTCGGCGGCGTCATCATCACGGACTGGTATCAGCCGCCCGCGGCGTCCGGCGAGCGGTTCAAGGCGACCGCCTATATTCTGGGCCGCCAGCTTCGCGCGGATGCCGTGCGGGTCTCGATCTTTCGGCAGGTCGAGGAAAACGGCCGCTGGAGCGACGCGCCCGTCAGCCAGGTGACGGTGGGTGAGATCGAGAACAAGGTGTTGGCGCGCGCCCGCGAGCTGCGGGAACAGTCGGCCAGCCGCTAGCGGCGTCGCTCAGCCGCCGATGTGCCGACGTCCGCCCACCAGCCTGTCGCGGCTGGCACCGTAGCCGGCCGTCGCCGCGGCGGCGCAGAGCGCGACGCAGAACAGAAAGACCGGGTACCAGCCGCCAAGCCCCTCATGCAGCAAACCGGCGACGATCGGCCCCGCCGACGCCAGCAGATAGCCGCCGCATTGTGCCATGCCGGATAGGCTGGCGGTCGCCTGCGGACTGCCCGACCGGAGCACGATCAGGGTCAGCGCCAACGCGATCAGCGCCCCTTGCGACAGGCCGAGCAGCACGGCCCACAGCCAGATCCCGGACAGGGGAAACAGAAAGCAGCCCGCCAAGCCGAGCAGCGACAGGCCGACGCTGCCGACCGTGACCGCGCGCTGGTCCCGGCCACGGATCGCCACCGCCGGCGCGGCGAGGCAAGCGACGCCCTGCGCCCCCGCCGAGAGGGAAAGCACGAACCCGGCGTCCACGCTGGACAAACCGCGATCCTGCAGCATGGCCGGCAGCCAACTGAACACGATATAGGCGAGCGCGGACTGCAGGCCCATGAACAGCAGCAACTGCCAGGCGATCGCGTCGCGCCAGACGCCCGCGAAATGCGGTGCGCCGCGGAGGCTCGTGCCCTGACCCGGACGGAGCTGCAACGCCCAGACCATGGTCGCGACCGCAGCCGGCAGCGCCCAGCCGCTTAGGGCGGGTCGCCAGGAACCGCCGAACCAACCGGCGAGCGGCACCGCGAGCGCGGCGGCGCCGGCGGCGCCCAGGCAGAACGCGGTCGTGTAAAGGCCCGTCATCAACCCGACCCGGTGCGGAAACTCCCGTTTCACGAAGCCGGGCAACAGCACGTTCAGCAGGCCGATCCCCGCCATCGCGGTGATCTGCCCGGCGAACAGCGCCGGCGCGGCGCCGAACCCCCGGACGGCGCATCCGACCGTGAGCAGAACGAGGGCGGTCAGCAGCGCCCATTCGGTTCCGATCCGGCGAGCGAGAAGCGGTGCAACCGGGGCGGCGGCGCCGAACAGCAAGGTCGGCAAGCTCGCGAACACGCTGACCGACGGCGCAGAGAGATGGAGGGCGTGCACGATCTCCCGCAGCAGCGGTCCGACCCCGGCCGCCGCCGCCCGCAGGTTCAGCGCGATCAGGATCAAGCTGGCGCCGAGGACGATCCCCCCGCCGGAGTCGCCCCGCCCGTGCCCCGGCAGCGGTTCGACTGGGCTCCGGCCGACAGTGTGCGGCGCGGCGGGCGGCGAAGGCACATCGTTCATCGGACCGCTCCGGCCGCTTCTATACGCTTGCGCGCCCGCCTGCCGCCGTGTAGCCCCCGCGCCGTGTCAGCCCCCGCCCTCCTCCGGCTTCGGATGCTGCAAGGCTGGCGGGCTGACGGCGCCGCCCTCCTGCTCGGCCTGCTGTCGGCGGCGTCTTTGCCGCCGCTCCACGTGGTGCCGGTGCTGTGGGTCGGCATTCCGGGGCTGCTGGTGCTGCTGGACGGCACGCGATCCGTGCGCCAGGCCGCCCGGCGCGGCTGGTGGTTCGGCTTCGGGTTCCATCTGGCCGGGCTGTACTGGATCACGGAAGCGATCCTGATTGAAGCGGCGCGGTTCTGGTGGTTCGTGCCGCTGGCGGTGCCGGCGCTTTCGGCGGTGCTCGCTTTGTTCATCGCGCTCGCGGCTGGGCTCGCGCGCAGAGCCCCTCCGGGCTGGGGCCGGATCTTCGTCCTGGCGGGCGGCTGGGTGCTGGCGGACATGGCACGCCAATACGTCGCAACCGGCTTTCCCTGGAACCCCCTCGGCAGCGTGTGGGCCATTCCCGGTCCGGTGGGCGACGTCATGCTGCAACCCGCGGCCTGGATCGGTGGCCCGGGGCTGACCTTGCTGACGCTGCTGCTTGCGGCGGCGCCGTGCTTCGGCCGGGCCGGCCGGATCGGCTGCGCCTTGCTGCTAGCCGGGTGGGTGATCCTGGGCTGGACGCGCCTGCAAGACACGCCGGAAACAGTGGGACCGAGCAAGGTCGTGCTCGTGCAGGGCGACGTCGCGCAAGGGCAGAAATGGGACCGGGCGCTCGCGGTGTCCGTGTTCGAGCGCTATCTCGCCTTGACCCGCCAGGGCGCGGCTGAAGCGGGCGCGGACCTCGCCGCCGTGATCTGGCCGGAAACGGCGAGCCCCTTCCTGCTCGAACAGGACGTCGCCGCCCGAGCGGAGATCGCCCGCATGGCACGGGGTGTGCCGGCGCTTGTCGGCAGCGTCCGCTTCGACCCTAGCGACCGGCCGCGCAACAGCCTGGTCGTGATCGAGCCGGACGGATCGATCGGCGGCATCTACGACAAATGGCACCTGGTGCCGTTCGGCGAGTTTCAGCCGAGCTGGTTTCCCCTGCCGATTCAGGTCGTGCCGGGAGGCGGCTTCTCCGGCGGTCCCGGCCCGCAGACCTTGCATATTCCGGGATTGGCCGCCGCCGGGCCGCTGATCTGCTACGAGGCCGTGTATCCCGGCGAGATGGTGGACGAGGCCGACCGGCCGGCATGGCTCGTCAACATCACCAACGACGCCTGGTTCGGCTACACGGCCGGCCCTCGCCAGCATCTGGCCGCCGCCCGGATGCGGGCGGTCGAGGAAGGCCTGCCGCTGTTGCGGGCCGCCAATACCGGCATCACGGCCGGATTCGATGCTCTCGGCCGGGAACTTGGCCGTCTGCCGATGGGCACGCCGGGCTATCTGGTCGTGAAGCTGCCATCACCGCTGCCACCGACGCCGTTCGGGCGATGGCGGTTGCTGATACCCTTCGTTATTTCCGCGGGAATTCTGGCGGCCGGGCTCGCGTCGTGCTACCGTCCGGTAACGCGTTTCTAACGGTTTGGATCGTTTTTGAGGATCTGTGCCATTTCCAGAAACATTGCACCGTATTTGCCATGGAGATTGATTATTGAGGGTTGTGCGGTTACGATCCGCCAACTGCACGCAGGGCGTGTAGGAGAGGGCCTTCGCGGCAGGATGCCGTCGTCAAACTGAACAGTTTTGCAGGATAGCGATTAGGAAATGGCGACTATGGCAGCCTCCGATTACGGTTCAGCGACGGAGCGTGAGAGCCGTCCGAGCCCGATCGACGTACACGTCGGCACCCGGATCCGCCTTCGGCGCACATTGCTGGGCATGTCTCAGGAGCGCTTGGGCGAGGCCCTCGGCCTGACCTTCCAGCAGGTCCAGAAGTATGAGCGCGGGGTGAACCGGGTCGGCGCCTCCCGCCTGTTCGATCTGTCCCGCGTCCTCGACGTGCCGATCAGCTTCTTCTTCGACGACATGCCGGACAGTCTGGCCAGCGTGTATGGCGGCCAGACCGGTCGCCGCGCCGCCGGTTTCGCCGAAATGCAGGACGGCTTCGGCGACGACACGCTGAACCGGCGCGAAACGCTGGAACTCGTGCGCGCCTATTACCGCATCACCGACCCCTCCGTGCGCAAGCGCGTGTTCGAACTCATCAAATCGATGGGCCCCGTCGAGTAGCAGGTTGGGCCGCCCGGCCAGCCGGGCACTTGCGCCGCCGAACGACTGAGGCGAAGTTTCCACCAGAAACGCTGCGGGCCAGCCGCACGCACGGGTGGGGAATGTGATCATGGTGGCAGGAACGGCGGCCGGCGGCGCCGCCCATCATCCTTTCTGGCGCCATCTTTACGTGCAGGTGTTGATCGCCATCGTGATCGGCGCCTTGCTCGGTCACTTCTTCCCGGATTTCGGCGCCAAGATGAAGCCGTTCGGCGACGCCTTCGTCGCCGCCATCCGCATGGTCATCGCACCCATCATCTTCTGCACCGTCGTGCACGGCATCGCCAGCATGGAGGATATGAAGAAGGTCGGCCGGGTCGGCCTGAAGGCACTTCTCTATTTCGAGTTGATGACGACGGTTGCGCTCGCAATCGGCCTTGTCATCGCGAATGTCTGGCAGCCGGGCGCCGGGGTGCACGCCGATGTCGCGTCGCTCGATACGAAATCGATCCAGACCTTCGCGACCGCCGCCCAGCACCAGAGTGCGATCGACTACGTGCTGCACATCATTCCGCTGAGCGCGGTGGGCGCGTTCGCCGAGGGCGAAGTCGTGCAGGTGCTGTTTTTCGGCATCCTGTTCGCATTCGCGCTTTCGTTCCTCGGGCAACGCGGCAAGCCGCTGCTGCATCTGATCGACATCGCCTCCCATACGCTGTTCGGCGTCGTCGGCATCATCATGCGGGCGGCGCCGCTCGGCGCATTCGGCGCCATGGCCTTCACCATCGGGCGGTACGGGATCGGCACGCTTCTGCAACTCGGCGAGTTGATGGCCAGCGTGTACGCGACGTGCCTCATCTTCATCTTTGTCGTGCTCGGCATCGTCTGCCGCCTGTGCGGCTTCAGCGTGCTGAAATTCATCCGCTACATCAAAGAGGAACTGCTGATCGTCCTCGGCACCTCCTCCTCCGAATCCGTGCTGCCGCGCATGATTTCGAAGCTGGAAGCGCTCGGCTGCGAGGAATCGGTGGTCGGCCTGGTCATTCCGACCGGCTACTCCTTCAACCTGGACGGCACCTGCATCTATCTCACCATGGCGGCGCTGTTCCTGGCGCAAGCGACCGACACGCATCTCACGCTCGGCGGTCAGCTCGGCATTCTCGGCGTGCTGCTGCTGACGTCCAAGGGAGCCGCGGGCGTCACCGGCAGCGGGTTCATCGTGCTCGCGGCGACACTGAGTTCGACCGGCACCATTCCGGTCGCGAGTATCGCCCTCATTCTCGGCGTCGACCGATTCATGTCGGAAGCGCGCGCGCTGACCAACTTGATCGGCAACGGCGTCGCGACGGTGGTCGTCGCCAAATGGGAAAAGGCGCTCGACATGGACCGGATGCGCGCGGTCCTGGACAGCGATCCGGACCTCCTCGCGGATACGCCGGAGGCGGCGCTTCCACCGGCCGAGGCGTTGGTCGCGACGGCTGGGCCGCAGCCCGCCGGCCGTCCGCCGGTCTGACCGGGCCCGCGCGGCACCGGCAGCGCACGGCCCACCCGTCCGCTCCGCGCCAGGCGGTTTGGCAGGACGGAACGGGCGCGCTACGTCCGGGGCATGCAGGTGCCTACGGACGGCCTCCCCACCCCGCAGCGCTATTGGGCTGTTCTGACGATCTCGCTCGGCCTGGTGATGGCCGTGCTGGACGGAGCGATCGCCAACATCGCTTTGCCGACGATCGCGCACGATCTCGGGGCCAGCCCCGCCAATTCGATCTGGATCGTCAACGCCTATCAGCTAGCGGTCACGATCTCGTTGCTGCCGCTCGCCTCGCTCGGCGAGATCTTCGGCTATCGCCGGGTGTTCCTGACCGGCATGGTCGTGTTCACGATCGCCTCGCTGGGCTGCGCCGTTGCGACCTCCCTGCTGACGCTGACCGTCGCCCGCGTCTTCCAGGGATTCGGCGGCGCCGGCATCATGAGCGTCAATGTCGCGCTGCTGCGCTTCATCTATCCGAGGAGCTGGATCGGCCGCGGCGTCGGCATCAACGCGATGGTCGGCTCCGTGTCGTCGGCGCTCGGCCCGACCGTCGCGTCCGTCATCCTTTCGGTCGCGCACTGGCCCTGGCTGTTCGCGGTCAATGTTCCGACGGGCGCGCTCGCGCTGCTGGCCGGGTTGCGGTCATTGCCGCGAACGACCCTCGCCAAGCATCGCTTCGACCTGCAGAGCGCGGCTTTGAGCGCCCTCACCTTCGGTCTGCTGATCACCGGTGTCGACGGCATCGGCCACGGCCAGCGGCCGGTGAGTGTCGCGATCGAACTCGCGGCCGCGATCGGGATCGGCGGCTATCTCGTGTCGCGGCAAATGGCGCAGGCCTCCCCCCTGCTGCCCGTCGATCTGATGCGCATTCCGCTGTTCGCGCTATCCGTGGCGACCGCGATCGCCGCCTTCGCTGCGCAGGGCCTCGCCTATGTTTCGCTGCCATGGTTCTTCGAGGACGTGCTCGGCCGGACGCAGGTGGCGAGCGGTCTCCTGATGACCGCGTGGCCGCTCACGGTCGCCCTGATCGCGCCGACGGCGGGCAGGTTGTCCGACCGGTTTCCGGCGGGCGTCATGGGCGGCATCGGCCTCGCTCTGATGGCGGCCGGTCTCGGGCTGCTCGCCATCATGCCGGCCCGGCCGGCCGATATCGACGTGATCTGGCGGATGTGCCTCTGCGGGCTCGGCTTCGGCATTTTCAACGCGCCGAACAACCGGGCGATGATCACCTCGGCCCCGCCCGCCCGCAGCGGCGGGGCGAGCGGCATGATGGCGACGTCGCGCCTGCTCGGGCAGACGCTCGGGGCGGCCCTGGTCGCGATGGCGTTCGGCTTTTTCCCGGCCAACGGCACCACCGTCACGCTGGTCATGGGCACGGGTTTCGCGACCGTTGCCGCAGCCGTCAGCCTGCTCAGGATGGCGGAACGGCCCCGGCGCGCGTAGGCCGGCGGCCGTCAGAGACGGAGAAAACCGACCAGGCGCTCCGCTTCGCGAACGATCGGGTCGGCGATCGTCGCCGCCCGCGCGGCGCCGTCACGCAGCACCGCGTCGATCGCCGCCTCGTCGTCCAGCCACCGCCTGGTTTCGGCGCTGATCGGCGACAGCTTCTCGATCAGGAGCGCAGCCAACGCCTCCTTGAACCGCCCGAACCCGCCGCCCGCAAAATCCCGCAGAACCCCCGCGTGATCGGTTCCCGCCAAAGCCGCGTAGATGCCGAGGAGGTTGCGCGCCTCCGGCCTGCCCTCCAGCCCGGCGGCATCGGCGGGCAGCGGTTCGGGATCGGTTTTGGCGCGCCGGATCTTGAGCGCGATCGTATCCGGATCGTCGTTCAGATTGATGCGGCTTTGGTCGGACGGATCGGATTTCGACATTTTCCTGGTCCCGTCGCGCAGGCTCATGACGCGCGCCGCCGGGCCGAGGATCAGCGGTTCGATCGCCGGAAAAAAATCGACGCCGTAATCGTGATTGAATTTCTGGGCGATGTCGTTCGCGAGTTCCAGATGTTGCCGCTGATCGTCGCCGACCGGCACGCGGGTCGCGTGATAGGCATGAATGTCGGCCGCCATCAGGTTCGGGTACACATACAAGCCGGCCGAGGCGTTCTCGCGATCCTTGCCCGCCTTGTCCTTGAACTGCGTCATGCGGGTCAGCCAGCCGAGCCGGGCGATGCAGTTGAAGATCCAGGCGAGTTGCGCGTGCGCGCGCACCGCCGATTGCGGAAACACGATATGCGCCTCGGGATCGATGCCGCAGGCGAGCAGCACCGCCGTCATCTCACGCGTGGCGCGGCGCAGGCTCTCCGGATCTTGCCAAACCGTAATCGCGTGCAGATCGACGACGCACCATATGCAGTCGTGATCCGCTTGCAGCGCCACCCAGTTGCGGATCGCGCCCAGATAGTTGCCGAGCGTCGGAATACCGGACGGTTGTATGCCAGAGAAGATGCGCTGCATTGATTTTGCAACCGTGCAAAGGGGGCGGGTGTTGTTCGCGAAACGTCGCCTGCGGGTCAAGCCCGCGCTGCCCCGATTGAGACCTCCGATTGCCCCAAACTCGCCATCGACCGGGACTAGTTAACGAATACGCCAAAGGAGGCCCATTATGCGCTCCATCACTCGTCTGCTGATCGCGGCTCCGATCGCCGCCGGATTGCTGGCATCCGTGCCCGCCCACGCCGAATGGCGCGGCGGCTGGCATGGCGGCCCGGCTTGGCATGGCGGCTGGCGCGGTCCGGGCTGGCATGGCGGCTGGCATGGTCCTGGGCCGGGTGCGGTGATCGCCGGCACCATTCTCGGGGTCGGCGCGGCGGCCGCGCTCGCCGGGGCGTTCGCGCCACCCCCGCCGCCGCCTGTCTATTACGCGCCGCCGCCGGTCGTCTACGCGCCGCCGCCCCCCGCCTATTACGCGCCGCCGCCGGCCTACTACCCGCCCCCGGCCTACGCGCCCTACTAGGATTGCGGAACGGGCTGGCGCTTGTTGCGCCGGCCCGCGAGCCGGGTAAAGGCGTCGCGGACGTCGAACGCGCCGGTCGCCTGGCCGGCGAGGAAGTAGGCGACCAGCCCGAGGCCGACCAGAAAAGCGAGCGCCAGCCAGCGGAGACGCATCCCCAGGGCGGCGAAGATCGGGTCTTCCGCGAACCAGAGCGCGACCGCCATCGCGGCGGAAGCGAAGGCCATCCGGGGCAAACGGCGGCGCAGTTCGGCGTCCGGCCGGAGAAAGCGCCGGCGCAACAGCAGCCCGCCCAGACACCCGGCGTTGAACCAGGCCGCGATGCTGGTGGCGAGCGGCGGGCCGACATGCTGGAGCGGTCCCATTAGAGCGAGGTTGAGCGCGAAGTTCAGCGCCAGGGTGGCGACACCGATCTTCACGGGGGTCGACGTATCGCCGCGGGCGAAGAAGCCGGGCGCCAGCACCTTCAAGAGCACATACGCCGGCAGCCCGAGGGCGTAGGCGCTGAGCGATTGCGCGCTCAGATGCGCGCTATGGGCGTCGAACGCCCCGCGGCCGAACAGCACGAGCATGATCGGGTAGGAGGCGACGGCGAGCGCGAGCGTCGCCGGCAGCGTCAGGAACAGCGCGAACTCAATCGCCCGGTTGAGGGTG
>JAFAXA010000190.1 GCA_019241425.1 Acetobacteraceae bacterium
CGGCGATGCAACAAATCAACCTCCTGTTCTCGCTCCGGCGCTTACTGCGTGAAGACCCGGCTGGTCCTGGTGAGACCAGCCGGTCGAGGATGCGGACCTCAACGCGACGCGCTTCGCGCCCCACCCCTCCGTCATTATCGCGCCGCCCAGCCACCGCCTGAGCGGCCGTCAAACAGTCTCGGTCGAAGCCGTCGCCGACGAGCGATTCATCCTGCGTGAGGAGGGGTCCGGAACGCGCGCCCTGTCGGATCGTTTTTTCGCCGGCTGCGGCGCGAAACCGCGCATCGTCATGGAAACATCGAGCAACGAAATGATCAAGCAAGCGGTGATGGCCGGCATGGGCGTTGCTCTCCTGTCGCAGCACACGATCAACCTGGAACGCTCGCTCGGGCTCCTGAACGTGCTGCCCGTCGCAGGCTTCCCGGTGATGCGCTCCTGGTTCGTTGTGAAACGCCGCACGGCGCCGCTGCCGCCTGGTCGAGCAAGCCTGCGCGACTTCCTGGTCGATCACGGCCAAAGCACTATCTCGGAACTCGAGGAAATGCCGCGCTTCAGATGACGGCGTCGAACACCGAACGATTCGGTGGGACGCCCACGGCGTTGGCGTCCTGGAGACGTTTTTCGAATGTTCAGCATTCTCCTACCGTATCGACTCCCCAGGTCAGGCCCTTCTGGTAGCGATGCGAGACGCGGCCCTCCTCGTCCATCACCCATAAATGTAGCCAACGATTATCCGCGAGCTGACGCAGCATTTCGTTCTTTGCAATCACCTTGTTAATGGCCTCGATCGGCGCTTCGATAATTACATTGAGGCGCACGGGTTGGTGCACATATTGCCGCCCGTCGTGGAGAGACTGCATCGCCAACCCCACCCGCAGATCGCCGGCATTGCCCTCCAGCACGCCGATCGTGCCGCTTACATTGTGAAGCACCTTGTTGCCACAGCCGAACACTTGGTTGTTCACCGTGGAACCGTAATACTGCAGATTGATCCAGCTCCCCACGACCACCGGCGCGGTCATGATTAGCTCGAGCGTCGCGAAGTTGCGGTCCTGATGCCAATCGTAATCGTGCAGAAAAGCGCGACCGCCGAGATTGAGGCCTCGCGTGCGGGCGCGCGGCGCGGCGATGAAGCTGCCGTTGCCGGCCAGACCCCATTCCGGGCGCACCTGCGCCCAGTCGCGGCTGCGATACTTCACCCGTTCGTCAATACTGTTACCGGTTGTAATGCCCAGGAGCGCCGCGCGCTCGTGCCGCGTGCGTGAACTCGCCCGCGCCAACCACTCCCTCAGCTGCTGCAAATCGGTGGCATGGGTCGCCGGTAGGTGCTTTTCGTCAAAAATGCGGATCTCGTCGGTGCAGGTATCGTGCAAGCAGCCCAGAAACCAGGTATCTTCAGGAATCGTGATTCCGCGCTTCTGCAGCTGTAGGCGCACCGCCGGATCGTTGAGAATCAGCGAAGCGGTGCGCGCATTAGCCTCACCTGTGTAGCCGCCACAGGCGCCGCAATCGAGGCTGGACGCGTGCGGATTGTTCACCGTGGTGCTGGCATGGCCGGTGAGCATCACCAGCCGCGCGAACGGTCCGGTCATCGACATGGCGCGGAGCACGGCTTCCGCCATATCCACACGCTGCTTGGCATCGAAACCAGTCGACCTGCCGTTCACCTCGCGGGGCTCAATGCGCGGCCCGAGGCGCTCGATCACGCTCTCGCTCATGCCGTCAACGTCGGGATCGTGCACGGTGCGCGTGAGCCCCAGGCTGTCGCTGAGCAGCTTGACGCCATACCAAAGCCCCGCCGACTCGACAAAAATGAAGGAGGAAACCGCCATCAGCTTGAACGACTTCCACGCCTTCGCCACGCGCCGGCGCAGCAGGCGCAGCCCCATGATCTCGGTCTCCTCGTCGGGCGAGGCATCCTCCACTGCTTCGCAGACGATGAAAGTTGGGTTGAGCAGCACCGGGCAATGATTGCGCCCATGCGCCTCGCCCATGCGCAGAAACTTGATTGGAAAGCCGAAGAAGCCAGCAAAGCCGAACGTCTGCACGCTGTCGGACAGCGCCTCGAAAGCCCGGCGATAAACTTCGGAACGCACGTCGATGCAAAACGCGGCCTGCACGGCCGGCCTTTGCCCGTGTAGCGACACTCGCGGCCGCGTCAGTTGCGCCAGCAGCTTGCGCTGGAAGGCCGCTTCATAGGCCTCTTGCAGCACCATATCGATGCAGAGATCGGGATCGTCGCCAAGCTTCTCATCCTGTGGCGGCAGCGCCGCAGTCGACATAGCGGCACGCCAAGCATTGCGAAATTTGCCGTCGTTACGCTGCGCAAACAGCGTGTAGCCCCAGACGACGCGGATGGCGAGCAGTTCTTCAATCGAATCGTCGCTGTCGCCGATCATCTCGGCTTTCCACTGCAGGTAGCGCGCGTAGGCGGCCCAACCGCTGATGTCGAGCAGCGCTTGGTGCAGGTAATCCGTCACGGCACGGTCGGGCACACCCTGTCGTTCCACAACGGCAGCGATTGCGGCATTCGGCTCGGTGGGCAGATCGGCGACGATCCGGCGGAAACCGGCAATACCCATCACCTCAGGGTTCAGGTCATAGCGCACGTAGCTGAGCCATGCCGCAAACGGTTTCAGGCTGCGGGACGGCATGCGCCAGACGGATTGGCCGAGATCGAAATATTGCGCGCACCAGCGCGAGATCTCATCGACCATGAACTGTGTTTGGGCGACCTGGCGATCGCCGTCAGAAAGCTCGGTCAGCACCTCCGCGACGGTGGCGACGTGAGCCGGATGCTTAATGGCCGAGAGCCCCACCCGGTCAGGCACCGATTTCAGCGCCGCCACGCTCGGCGGCAACTTCCAATCCTTCGGCGCATCGGCAAGCGCAGTGACCAGATCCCGCTCCTCGATTTCGCCGTCGCGAACCGCCTCAAGATAGAAGCGCCGTGGCATCAGCACACCGATGCGCGCGACACGGTGCAGGGTCGCGACCGTCGCGTGAAATGTCTGGCCGCTGAAACCGAGGAAAGGGTTGACCGCGACGAAATTCTTCAGCGGCCAAAGTGGCGCGATGCGCAGGCAGGCAGCCCGCACAGCTTCGGCGACCTCCGCCGGGCCCAGCGGCAGCCGCGGCGGTTCGGGCGTAGGTGTAAGCTTGTGTTCGACGGTGACGCTCATGCGCCCGCTCGAAGCGAGAGCGACGGTCTCTTCGATGCGGGCGCGGGCGGCGCACCGGACCAGTAACGCAGCACCAGCCGGTTTGCCCAGGTGTTCACGTAAAAGCCGTTATTGACGTGCGCGTAGAAAGCCTGCCAACGCGCCTCGGCCTGGCGTTTCGGCACGGATCCCTGCAGGAAGGTGACGGCAGCGTAGGAACCAACTACCGCGACCACGACGAGCACGCCGAATACACCGCGCAGCGGCTGCGTCTTCGGCAGCGCCGCAGCCAGCACGATATCCGAACCGTATTGCAACGCGAAGTAGGCGCCGGCGACCAGCACAGCCATGATCAGCACCCGGATCACGACATATGCGTTCGGCCGCTCATCGATGCCGTTGGCGACCAGGTGCATCAGGCTCAGCAGCAGCACGGCGGCCAACGTGAACACGCCGGGCTGCGCGGTGATCGTGTAGCCGGTGACGATGCTGAATATCAAGGTGACCGCCAGAACGCCGCCGATCGAAAAGATCAGCCGAAGCGGATGCGGCTTGCCGCCAGGGCTCGGCGTGAACGAGGTGCGGTAGATGTCGATCACGCTGCCGGAAGAAAGGAAGGCGTGCGCCTTGTAGAACGAATGCGCGAGGATGTGCAGCATCGCCGCGGAAAACGCACCGAGCCCGCACTCCAGCATCATGAAGCCCATCTGCGCGACCGTCGAATAGGTAAGCTGCACCTTGATCGAAGTCTGCGTCAGCATGACAACGGAGCCGAACAGCGCAGTGAAGCCGCCGATCAAAGCCAGCACGTGCATGGATGGCAGCGAAAGCGAAACCAAGTCGGCGAAGCGCACCACCAGGAAGCCGCCGGCGTTGATAATTCCGGCGTGCAGCAGCGCCGATACCGGCGTCGGGGTTTCCATCACCTCGATCAGCCAGCCGTGGCTCGGGAACTGCGCCGATTTGAGCAACGCGGCGATCACTAGGCAGAGCACGGCGAAACTCACGCCCGGCATCATCTCGCCCTTCAAGCGCAGCACATCGGCCTGCGCGAACAGCGTCGCGTAATCGAGGCTGCCGAAGGCACGGTATAGCAACACGATAGCGACGATCAGGCTGAGATCGCCGATCCGGCTGATGAAATACTTCTTGCGCGCGGCGAATATCGCAGCCGGACGCTCGGGATAGAATATGAGAAGGCGGTGCAGGCCCATGGCGGTGGCCCAGAAAAACACCGCGAACTCGAACAGATTGCCGGCAATCGCTAGCATCAGCACGGCCGAGAGCGTCAGGCAGAGCAGACGCACGAACAGCACTTGGCGCGGATCGCCATCCATGTAGGTGGCGCTATAGCGCATCACGATCACACCGATGAACGCGACCAGGCAGAACATCGTGGCACTGACCGCATCGAGATAGACCGCGACGCCGACGCCCCAAGCTTCGATCGGCAAGGTACGCATCTGGCCATTCCGGCATACCGCGACGACAATCACCAGCGCCACAGCGAGCGTCGCCAGTGAGGTAGCGCCGGCAATGCGATTCATTGCCTTCGGCGTGACGCCGCGCAGGGTTGCCGGCAGCAGAAAGGCTAGCAACAGCGCCAGCGGCCCGAGCGCAGCCAGCCAAAGCGATGCCGTAATCATCCCGTCCCCCTTCTCAGGCCGCTGAGGCTGCGGCGGCCTTCAGGTCGGCGAGGTCGACCGCGATGCCCGCGATGCCGGCGCGGCCCAGCATACTCGGCGTGATCCCGCCCTGTGCGTAAACCGGGAAGGGCGCATGCTCCGCCAGGGAGATGAGCGTTGGCCAGCCCAACGGCGGTGTCGCATCGAGGCTGGCGAGCACCGGGGCGATCACGGCGAAATCGGCGCCGAGAGCCGCGGCGCGGGCAAGATCGGCGGCGTCGCGGCAGCGCGCGCCCCATAACGGCACAAGCGGCCGGCTGATGCTGCGCCGCAGCTCCCGCGCGCCGGCGAGCAGGCCCGCGGAACCAGAACGATGCGCTTCGAGAGCGGACCCTTCGATCAGCACCTGCGCGCCGAAACGCCGCGCGAGCTCGCCGACCCGTCGGGCGAGCGCAACGCGCTGATCGGGCGCCATGGCGTGCCCCGAAATCAGGATCAGCCGCGTGCCGAGCGCGAGCGCTGCCGCAGCTTCGCGCAGCGTTGCCGCCGGATCGACGCCCGGCGTGGTCGCGGCCATCATGCGCGGCAGAGCGAGCGCCTCGAGCACGCGGCGGTTGCTTGGAAGCAGGGGCATCGCGGGCGCTGCGGGATCGATCCAGGCCAGGCGCTGGCCCTCGTGGCCATGTGGCGTGCCCCGCCATGCGTCCACGCGGAAGAACTGTAACCGGATGCGCCGCATGGCAAAATCATGCGTGTAGCCGATCCAGGGACGCAACGAGAGCGCTTCGATCCCGATCTCTTCCCGCAGTTCGCGCGCGGCGGCGGCGACCGCGGTTTCACCCGGGTCGATTTTGCCGCCCGGCAGTTCCCACCATCCAGCGGAAAGCTGGCGCGCGGTGCGTTCGGCGAGCAAGATGCGCCCTTTCTTATCGATCACGACGCTGGCAGCGACATCGACGACGGGCAGGCGCATGGAAGTTGCCTTCAGTCGGGCCAAATTCGCGATGGGTGCAGCCGACGATAAGCTTTGACGGCCATGCGCGCTTTTTTCTGTTGCTCGGTTTCCGCCGGCTTGGCTTCCTCGCGCGGCTTGTTCACCAGCGCCAAGTCGGGGCCCTTAGCGAGTTCGCGCACCGCTGCCTTTTCTGGCTTTCCCATCAGGGCATGTCCGCTTCCGCCAGCGAAGCCGCGCGCATTGCGTAGGCCAACCGGTCCCCGTCCGCGCCAGCAATCGTGATATTCACGTAGGTTTTTGCAAAGCCGAGGTCTGGGAATAACCCGGTCTCCTCGGAAAGCACCGCAAGCCTATCGAGAAACTCACGCGTTTCGGCGTAGGAGGCGAACTCGTAGCGCCGGAAGAGCGAGAGTGGGCTGGTCACCAACTTCCATCCGGGCGGGAGCTCCATGATGCGGGACATGATACTTCCTCCTCCTTACTCTGCCGCGGTTTCGGAAGGCAGGTACTCGCCTTCCGGAGAGCGGGGCAGGATCTGTTCCACTTCCATGTGCGGGCGCGCGATGATGTGCGCCGCCGCCAGCCCGTCACCCACGCGCTCGCACGCATCGGCCCCTGCGCGCACTGCCGCGTTCACCGCACCCGTTTCGCCGCGCACCAAAATTGTGACGTAGCCGCCGCCCACGAACTGCCGCCCGATCAGCCGCACTTCGGATGCCTTGGTCATGGCGTCCGCCGCTTCGATCGCCGGAACCAAGCCGCGCGTTTCGATCATGCCGAGGGCTATGCCGAATTTCTCACTGGCCAACTTTGACACTCCTGGTCTTTGAGATCGGGACCGCAGGCCTAGCCGGGGGGTGCAGCCCCCCGGAGCCGGTTACTCACCCGCCGTGATCAGTGCGCCGCTGCGCTCCATGGACAGCAGTTCCGGTGTCGGCAGCATCTGTTCGACTTCCTGGTGCGGACGCGCAATTATGTGAGCCGCCGCCAGCCCGTCGCCCACGCGCTCGCACGCGTCGGCCCCGGCGCGCACTGCCGCGTTCACCGCACCCGTTTCGCCGCGCACCAGCACGGTGACGTAGCCGCCGCCCACGAACTGCCGCCCGATCAGCCGCACTTCGGAAGCCTTGGTCATGGCGTCCGCCGCCTCGATCGCCGGCACGAGGCCGCGCGTTTCGATCATGCCGAGCGCGATACCCATCTTCTCCGTAGCCATCTCTTTCTCTCCTTTGCTTTCGGCCTGCGCGCTCAGTTGCGCCAGCGCTCCTCGCTCCAGTGGTCGATGATGCCCCCGATCGTGAGATCGGTGGTGATGTTCGGATTGCCCGCTGCGGCCCGCGCCGCGGAGTATCCGATCGTGATCACGTAATCCCCCGGCTTGGTGCCGATCGGATCCACGGCCACATCCAGGTTGCCGTGATGATCCTCAATCACGCGCAACGATCTGTTGGCGAGCCAGAACACGCGCTTGGTCGTGACTAAGTCGCGCACAACACGGCTAATTTGCATGTTCCATCACCTTCGGTGTGGCACGGCCGGTCGGCTCGTCCCAGTAGTCGATAATACCGACTATGGTGAAATCGCTTGGATAGTCCTTGCTGCCGGCGGCATCGCGCGCGGCCGAACTGCCGACCACGACCACCCAATCGCCCGGCTTGCAGCCGACCGGATCGACCGCCACCTGCTTGCCGCTGCCGCCGCGTTCCTTAACTACGAGCAACCGCCGGTTCTGTAGCCCGGGAATCCGCGCGGTGGCGACCAGCGTGCCTTCCACCTGACAGATCTTCATGCATCGCACTCCAGAGTTTCGATCGGCGTCAGCGCGCTGCCGTCTCCGGCGCGCAGCACCGCGGCGATATACAAGTCGCCCTCAGGGTAACGCCGGGCGATTGCCGACTGTAGCCGCCGCGCCTGTACGGCCGCCGCTGCTGCCGACCCCGGCACCCGTTCATCATAACGGCAATGCACCAGAACCGGCAGCTTGAGCCCGCGCGGCGCTAGATGGTGCCGCAACACCTTCACACCGACATCAAGATCGGCGTCGCCTTCCTCCACCGTGCGCATCTGCGCCTGATAGGCGAGATTGCGTAGCTGCACATCATCCACCGCATCACCGACTACGATCAGCTTCTCGCCATGTCCCGCTTCGGGATAACGCCCGCCGTGATGACGGCGCACGGCTTCTACCTGGCCGAAATTGTTTTTCAGCACATAGCCGCAAAACCAGCGCATGCCTTCGGTCGTCGGATCATCAGCGGCAACGCCCGCCATCGCCGCCACCGCCGTCCTGATCGCTTCCTTCGCTTCCTCGCGCGCCATTCCCGCAGTTTCATCGTAGAGAACACGGCTGCACAGCGCGCGGCCGACCTCCATGCGTCCCGCCCCGTCCGGGACGTGCACATGGATCGCATCGGTATCGGTGTCCACGCCGATCAGCAGGGTGGCCACCCCGGCCCCCGCGCCATGCAGCTTCCGGACCGCCGCCTCGAACTGCTCGAGCCGCTTGAGCAGGCTGCCGGCCGCGCGCTTCTCATCGCTGCCATGCGCGGCGCAGCCTTCGTGCGCGGGATCGGCGCTGCTGAAGTGGTACACACCAATCTTCATGAACCGTGTCGGTTCGTCCGCCGGGTTCGGATGCGCCGCGCGGCAACGGCCGAGCTCCACGCTCTCCCAGTGCCGCACGGAGTCCGAAACGTCAAAATTAGCGCCCGCATAGGATTGGCGGTACGCCACCACCGTAGGCGGAATACGCAGAATGTTGTCGATCACCCCGGAAAGCCTGCCATCGGCGCAAGGCGTGATGTCGAGCGCATGAAAGCCCCAGCGCCGGATCAGCGCTTCGGCGCTCTCCCCTTCACTGAGCTCCGCGAGCCCGCGATCGAACGCACGCTCGATCAGGCGGCAAAATGTACCGACCACGCAGCGCGCATGAAGCGTTGAGAGATCAAGCGGCGCGTTCCACCGCGCCGCAAACGCGCTCTCCGGCATCTCCAGCCGCAGCTCCGAAGACACCCGCCGCGCCGCAAGCTCGGGGAACCCCGGCTCGAACTGCAGCGGCGCCAGCGCGCGCAGCACCGGTTCAATCGCCGCGAACGCCGCATCAATCTCCTCGGCGCGTCGCCGAAGCGCCGCACTCACCGCGTTGTCAGCCAGCAAGTGATGCCCGCCCGTGACTGTCACCGGCGAAGCGCGATCCGCCGCCGGTGCCGCCGCCGCGTTTCCCCAGTCGCGGCCGAGCCGTTCGAGCCGGAGACGCCTTGCTGCGGCGCCGGAACGCCGCGCCTCGTAGAGCGCCTGGGGTCTCAACTCTGCGCCCCACCGGAAAGCGTCACCCGCGCGCCGGTCTTATTGAAGTAGCCCATCATCCCGGTGACAAGCTGGCGCGGCTCTTCGTGCGTCGCGAGTTCCCTGAATATGCGATTTCCGGCGAATGCGCGGGCCTTGGGGCCGCGCTCGGTCGGATTGCGCTCCGCGGCGAAAGCATCCTCCTGGCCCGTAACGCGCGGGTTCTCGGCCCAACTGTCGCCGGTGATGCGCTTGGCGAGCGTCGCGCCACCTTCGCCGGTCACGCCCGCATGCGCCGGCTTGCGCTCACCGCCGCTACGGCTTCGCGCTAGGAACTCTACATTTCCCGTGATCTTGCCATCACCCACCGCGAAGGAGCCGGTGACACGCTTGGCGGACTTCGGCGCCGGTGCGGCCGCGCAGGATTGCGCCGCAAAGAGCTGCGCCGAACGTTGCGGCGTGCGAATCGAAAACCGGCTGTCGATGGCCGCCAGCGGATCGCCGGGTGGTTCGACGGTTCCGTTCTCATCACGATAATACGGCGTTCCGGTGATGTCGCGCCCGGCGCCGCGCGCCGTTCCGGTCACCGCCGCGGCGTGCACGGGGGTATCGCCGGTTACCGGCGCATCGGCGGGTCGGTGGAGGAGGCGCCGCCCCATCTCCGCGCCCGTGTCGCACCAGCCTTCGCCGGTCACGGGACCCTGATATTGGCTCCCCGTGACAACGGCGCAGGAACCGGGCTCATCGCCGGTCACCCGGCGATTGTGCTCGATATCGGGTCCGGTCACGCGCTGCCCGCCCCAGCTCTCCGCAACCGTCACCTTGTTCACCGTCACCGGATCGGCGCGGTCGCGACCGATCTGCTCGCGCGGCGCCGTGCCGCCGCCCTGATACCCGCACGCCGCCTGCCGCCACGCTGGCGCCAGATACTGCGTTCCAGTAACAGTGCGGCAGGCCCCATTCTCGTCCCCGGTGACGCGCGTGCTGCGCCCAACCGCGGAGCCAGTAATCGAAAAACCACGGTCGGTCGCCTCGATCGCGATAGAGCGGTTGCGCTCGCGCGACCCCGGGGACTTCATAGAGCGGCCGAGATTCGTGCCGAACACGGTGGCGCCGTGCGGATTGGCTTGGCGCCCGAATTGCGCGGCGGTGAACGCGCCCGCGTCCTTGCGCGGAGTAAGGTCGTGATCGGGCAATTGATCGGCCTTGCCAGTGATCGCGGTTTTCTGGCCGGCCTCGTCGCCGGTGATAAGCACGCGGCTGCGCACCAGCGTGCCGGTGACCACCTGGCCGCGCTCCGTACGCGCCATGCCGACCTTAGGACTCGGCGCGCGGAAGCTCGCGCCGTCTTCGGCGGAAAGATATTGCGTGCCGGAAACAGGCTTGCCGAAACCGCGCTCATCGCCGGTCATCCTGCGGCCCTGGCCGATGCGCAGGCCGGTCACCGTCTGGCCGGATTGGGTTTCGGAAGCCGTGACTTTCGGCGCGTAATCAAGCGAGCCGCTGCGCGCCGGCCGGCTCGGGGGCGCAGGTGGGGCGCTGCCGCGGCCGGAGAGCGCCATCGCGGCGCGGCGCTGTCGTGCCACGTCATGCGCGGTCGACGTCGAGGCGAGATGCGTGGACGACATCACGGCGGCCGGAGGCGAAACCTCCGTCGCCGCGGGGAGCGGCACACCGCCAGGAGCGAGGGAGATTGCGGCTTTGAGCGCCGCTTTGCCCCCCGCGAGCAGCCGCCGGCGCTCAATCGAAATATCGCGGCCGGAAAGGGTGCTTGCGGGGGGCACCATTGCCGGTGGCGGCGGCGCTGAAACCGCGGCTGCCGCCGGCGGTGAAGCCGGTGCCGGCACCGCAGCGGCAGCGGCCTCGGGCATTGCGGCGCTACGCTTCCCGTCCCGCACGCGGTTCTCGGGCGGCGGAAGCGCTGCCTTGCCCCCCGAAATCGCGATGCGCCGTGCGATCGCGACCGCCCGGCCGCTCGCGGCGGCAGGCCCGGCAGTCAGGAATTCGTCGACCGCGACCAACTCACCCATCGGACTATCTCGCCCCTGCGCGATACACGACGAAGGCAGTGCCCTGCGACTGGGTGTAGTTGTCGTAGCCTACGAGCCGCACATGATGCCCCGGATTGGCGCGATGACAGGCCTCGAGCTCGGCGAGAATCTTATCGACCGACCGCTCGCCGAAGAACGGCAGCTTCCACAAATACCAGAAATTCGAGAAGCTTTTTTCCGGCTCGGTGTGCTCGATGGCCGGGTTCCAGTTCTGCGCAATGAGGTATGCGATCTGCTTGCGCAAGCGCTCCGGCGTCATTGGCGGCAGGTAGGAGAACGTCTCGGTGCGGCGCTCGCCCGCCTTGTAAGCCATCACATCAGACATGACAGCGACCCCTTCAGTTCAGGCTCAGGCGTTGACCACGCGCAGCGCAGGCGAGCCGGCATCGAGCTTGTCCACCGTGTCGAACTCGAACTTGATCTCCTTCCACGTTTCCATGGCTATCTTCAGTTCGGGAGAATGCTGCGCCGCCTCGGTGAGGATCTCGCGGCCTTCGCGCTCGACTTGACGGCCCTGGTTGCGCGCCTCGACACAGGCCTCACAAGCAACGCGATTCGCATGTGCGCCGGCGGCATTGCCCCACGGGTGGCCGAGCGTGCCGCCACCGAATTGCAGGCAGCTATCGTCACCGAAGATCGCGACCAGCGCCGGCATGTGCCACACATGGATGCCTCCCGATGCCACCGGCATCACGCCGGGCATCGCGCCCCAGTCCTGATCGAAGAAAATGCCCCGTGCGCGGTTCTCCGGCACGAAAGGCTCGCGCATCAGATCGATCCAACCGATCGTCGCCTCGCGATCACCCTCGAGCTTGCCCACGACGGTGCCGGAATGTAGATGGTCGCCGCCGGAAAGCCGCAGGCACTTCGTTAGTACGCGAAAATGAATACCGTGCAGCGGGTTGCGGTCCAGCACGGCGTGCATCGCGCGATGGATATGCAGCAGCATACCGTTTTCGCGGCACCAGTTCGCCAGCCCGGTATTCGCGGTGAAGCCGGCGGTAAGATAATCGTGCATGATGATCGGCGCACCAAGCGATTTGGCGAACTCCGCGCGCTTGTACATCTCCTCAGGCGTCGGCGCCGTGCAATTGAGATAGTGTCCCTTTCGTTCCCCAGTTTCCTGCTCGGCCTTCAGCACGCCTTCCATGACGAATTCGAAGCGATGCTGCCAGCGCATGAAGGGCTGGCTGTTGATGTTCTCGTCGTCCTTAGTGAAATCCAGGCCGCCGCGCAGACACTCATACACCGCCCGGCCATAGTTCTTCGCCGAAAGCCCGAGCTTCGGCTTGATCGTGCAGCCAAGAAACGGGCGGCCATATTTGTTCAGCCGGTCGCGCTCGAGCTGAATGCCGTTAGGCGGGCCCCCGCAGGTCTTCACATAAGCGAGCGGAAAACGCAGATCCTCAAGCCGCAAGCTGCGGATCGCCTTGAACCCGAACACATTCCCCACCAGCGAGGTCAAAACGTTGACCACGCTGCCCTCCTCGAACAGGTCGATCGGATAGGCAATGAACGCATAGAACGCGTTGTTGTCGCCTGGCACCGGTTCGATGCGATACGCACGTCCCTTGTAATAATCGAGATCGGTGAGTAGATCGGTCCACACCGTTGTCCAGGTGCCTGTCGAAGATTCAGCTGCCACCGCCGCTGCCGCCTCTTCACGCGGCACACCGGCCTGCGCCACTATCTTGAAACAGGCGAGGAGATCGGTATCAAGCGGCACGTAGTTCGGCGTCCAATAAGTGCTGCGATACTCTTTAACGCCCGCCTGATAAGTTTTTCCTGCCACGGCTCAACTCCTCCGCTTCCGATCGGGTCGAAGTAATGCGAAACACGCAAACCACGGAATGCAGAACTTCTTATGCGCGCATCAGAGCGGCTGATTGCTGCGCCGCAGCACGGCGGGAAGGACAGGCAGGATGGCCTCGCCGTCTCTCGCTGTGCTAATCGGAGCGCCGACGCGGAGGATCGCCGCTATGTCTCTCTACATCACGCTGCGGCAGTTGAGCATTTTCGAAGCGGTGGCCCGTCATGGCTCAATTTCGCGCGCGGCAGCGGAACTCAATCTTACGCAGCCCGCGGTATCGATGCAGGTCAAGCAGCTCGAAGACCAGATCGGGCTCAAGCTCATCGAGCAGGTCGGAAAAAAGATGTGCCTGACGGATGCCGGCCAAGAACTGCGCGTCCACGCCGCGCGCATCGCCCTGCAGATGGGCGAACTCGCCGCCGCGATGGATCAGTTTCACGGCCTTGAGCGCGGCATGCTGCGGCTTGCGGTCGTTTCGACTGCCAATTACTTCCTCCCCGAGCGCATCGCCGCCTTTACCCGGCGCTATCCCGGCGTGCGCATCAGCCTCGCCGTGGTAAACCGTGATTCGGTGCTTGTGGCACTCGCCGAGAACCGCACCGATCTTGCGATCACCGGCCAGCCGCCGCAAGCGGCCGACGTGATCGCGCAGAAATTCATGGACAACCCGCTGGTCGTGATCGCCGAGCCCGGCCATAAGCTCGCCAATGTCCCGCGCATCCCGCTCTCCCGTCTCGCGCAGGAAACCATCGTGCTGCGAGAGCCCGGTTCCGGCACGCGCGCAACGGTCGAGCGCTACCTCTCCGAACACCGCATCGCCTACCGCCCGGGATGTGAACTGTCCAGCAACGAAGCAATCAAGCAGGCGGTGCAGGCGGGGCTCGGCATCGGCATCGTGCCGGCACAGACGATCGAACTCGAACTCGAAACGAACCGGCTGGCCGTGCTGGCAGTGGAGGGTTTTCCCGTGATGCGCCACTGGTATGTGCTGCAACGGAGCGACAAGCGCCTCTCCAGCGCGGCCGAAGCCTTCCGATCGCTGCTCCTGGAGGAGAGCACGGACTCCGACCTGATCAAGTTGAGACCAGGAGATAGGTGGCTGTCCGGAGCGCAAGCCGAGCTTAAATCGGGATATTAGGGCCTGTCTCCATTGCGTCGGTCATGGTGCAGCTGATTCGGTTGGCTCTGGGAGGTCCGCTGAGCCGGCGGTCGGTCGCGATGTGCGGCGTCAACCGGCGCTGCCGCAGGGCTTGCACGAAGCTCAGCACGTCGCAGCCCTTGACGGCTCCCAGCGTGTTCGGCCGCTGGCGTGCGTCAGGCAGCTCTGGGTCACCGAGCTGTTGCGGCTTTCATCAGCACCGCGCCAAGCGGGCGAGAATGTTGGCCGCGTGCAGCCTCACGGAGAACCGGGCTCCGTCCTGTCGTTACCAGTTCGATCCGTACCGGAATGCGCTGGAAGTTACGCAGCCACCGGCAGCGTGCAATACGAACAGGAGATTGCCTTCCGCCCACGACCGATTGGGTGACTCCGGACGCCTCGCTCGCCACTCGTCCATCGAAAACTTTCCAGTAGCCA
>JAFAXA010000325.1 GCA_019241425.1 Acetobacteraceae bacterium
CAACACCCACCATTTGCTCGCCTGATCGGCGACGAGTACGAGCAGCGCGGCGCACAGACCGAGCGGTACGAGGCGCCCGCTTTTCACGCGGCGGCCTCGCAGACGAGGCCCGATTCGACCGCGTCGGCGCAGCGCGCGCAGAGCAGCGGGTGCCCGGGCTGCTGCCCGACTTCCGGCAACACCCGCCAGCAGCGCGCGCATTTGCGGCCGGGCGCGGCGTCGACCTTCACAGCACCTCCCGGCGATGCGTCAGGAGTTACCAAATCGACGTGTGAGACGATCGCAAGCTCAGCCCACTCATCTGAAGTGAGAAGGTTCTGTTCCGGCGCGGACAAAGGCAAGGTGACGGCCGCTTGCAGTGACGATTTCAGCCAGCCGGTTGCACGCGCCGGTTCCAGGACGCCTGTTATGCGGCGACGAATGGAGCGAACCTGTTCCCAGCGTTCGGCGAGCGCGTCGTCACGCCATTCCGGCGGCACCTCGGCGAAGAGCTGGCGATGCACGCTCCGCTCCGTGCCGAAGCGCGCGCTCCAGGCTTCCTCGGCGGTGAACGGCAGCACGGGTGCGAGCCAGGTCGCGAGGCATCGGTGCAGATGATCGAGCACGGTGCGGGCGGCGCGGCGGCGCAAACTGTCCGGCCGATCGCAATAGATCGAGTCCTTGCGGATGTCGAAATAGAACGCCGAGAGATCCGTCGCGCAGAAATTATGCAGCTCGGGATAAACGCCGGTCCAATCGTAGCTCTCCGTGGCGGCACGGATGCGCGCATCGAGTTCGTTCAGCCGGTGCAGCACCCAGCGTTCCAGTTCCGGCATCTCCGTGTGCGCCACGCGCTCCGCATCCGAAAAGCTGTCGAGGCTGCCGAGCAGCCAGCGCAGCGTGTTGCGCAGGCGCCGATAGAGTTCCGCCTGCTGCTTCAGGATCTCGGGGCCGATGCGCATGTCTTCGGTGGTGTCGGACATCATGACCCAGAGGCGCAGGATGTCGGCGCCGTAGCGGTCCATCACCTCATCGGGCGCGGTGACGTTGCCGAGCGATTTCGACATCTTGCGGCCGCTCTCGTCCATGACGAAGCCATGCGTCAGCACGGCCTTGAACGGCGCGCGGCCACGGGTGCCGATCGCTTCCAGCAACGACGCCTGAAACCACCCGCGATGCTGGTCGGTGCCTTCCAGATACAAATCGGCGGGCCAGGGCAGGCCGCGATCTTCCAGCACGAAAGCGTGAGTCGAGCCGGACTCGAACCACACATCGGCGATGTCCATCACCTGCTCGTAGTCGTCCGCGTTGCGGTCATTGCCGAGAAAGCGTGACGGCGGCGAGGAGTACCAGCTATCCGCGCCCTCCGCGCGGAAAGCCGCGACGACGCGTTGCATCACGGCGGGATCGCGCAGCGGCTCGCCGGTCCGCTTGTCGACGAATACCGTGATCGGCACGCCCCAGGCGCGCTGGCGGCTGATGCACCAATCCGGCCGGCTTGCGACCATCGAGCCAATGCGATTGCGGCCGGTGTCCGGCACGAACGGCGTCTCCGCTATCGCATCGAGCGCCTGCTTGCGGATCTGCTCCGGCCCATCCATCCGGATGAACCATTGCGGTGTCGCGCGAAAGATCAGCGGCGCCTTGGAGCGCCAGGAATGCGGATAGGAGTGCACGAGCTTGCCGCGCGCGAGCAGATTTCCGGCGTCTGCCAGTGCATTGCAAACCGGGTCCGCCGCCTTGAACACATGCACGCCGGCGAACAGGGGTACGCGGGAATTATAGGTGCCGTTATCCCCGACCATTTCGACCGGCTCGATGCCGTGGGCGCGACACAGCGCGAAATCGTCCTCGCCGTGATCGGGCGCGAGATGCACGAAGCCGGTGCCCGCTTCCGTGGTCACGAAATCGCCCATCAGAAGCGGCGTGTCGCTCTCGTAGCCGCGCCCGCGCAACGGATGCGCGAGGACCGTGCCCGCCAGTTCGTCGCCTTTGTACACGTGCTCCAGATGATGGGTCGCGATCCCCGCGTCGGTCATTGCCTGCGGGAGCAGCGCGAGCGCGACCAACATCCGCTCACCGGGCCGCGCCAGCGCGCCGGCTGCGACGCTATCCACGTGCACGAGCGCATACTCGAAGCTCGCCCCGGCGGCGACGGCGCGGTTGCCGGGAATGGTCCAGGGCGTCGTCGTCCAGATGACGACGGCAGAGCCGACCAGCGCCGGAACGGGCGATGATAGAACCGGAAAGCGCACCCAGATCGTCGTCGAGGTGTGGTCGTGGTACTCAACCTCGGCTTCGGCGAGCGCGGTCTTTTCGACGACACTCCACAGCACCGGGCGCAGGCCGCGATACAGCGCGCCGTTCAGTAGGAATTTGCCGATCTCGTCCGCGATCGCGGCCTCCGACCGGAAATCCATAGTCGCATAACGGTTCGCCCAATCGCCCTCGACGCCGAGCCGGCGGAATTCCCGCTGTTGCACCTCCATCCAATGCGCGGCATAGGCGCGGCATTCGGCGCGGAATTGCAGGATCGGCACCGCGTCCTTGTCGCGCCCCGACTTGCGGTACTCCTCCTCGACCCGCCACTCGATCGGCAGACCGTGGCAGTCCCAGCCCGGGATGTATTCGGCATCATAGCCGGCCATCTGCCGGGTGCGATTGATGACATCCTTCAGGATCTTATTCAGCGCCGTGCCGATATGGAGGTGGCCGTTCGCATAGGGCGGCCCGTCATGCAGGATGAATTTCGGCCGGCCTGCCCCATCCGCCCGCAACTGGCCGAACAGCCCCTCCGCATCCCAACGCGCCAGGATCTGCGGTTCCCGTTTCGGCAGGTCTCCCCGCATCGGAAAGGAGGTGCGCGGCAGAAAAACAGTGTCGCGGTAGTCGGTGGACTGCGTATCGGACTCAGTCATGGATGGTCTCTGAAATGGCGACGTGGAGTATGCGGCGCGCTTCGGCGGCGTCGCGCGCGATCTGGGCGCGCAAGGCGTCCAGGCTTTCGAAGCGTTGCTCGGCACGAAGGAAGGCCAGTAGCGCGATGCAAATCTCGGCGCCGTAAAGATCGCCCGCATAGTCGAAGATATGCGCTTCGACCCGGCTTTCGAGGCCGGTGTGAACCGTCGGCCGGCGGCCGATATTGGCGACACCGGGCCGTTCCTCGCCGCCCGGCAGACGGACGCGGACGGCATAGACGCCGCGCGCCGGTTCCAGGTGACGGCCGAGCGGGATATTGGCGGTCGGAAAGCCGATCGTGCGGCCACGCTGGTCGCCATGCGCCACGACTCCGCGGATGGTCCAGGGCCGTCCCAGTTCCGCCGCCGCCCAGTCGGGGTAGCCGTCCTGCAACGCGCGACGGATGCGCGTGGAGGAAAGCGGCCCTTGCGCGTCGGTCAGCGCCGGAACGACCGTTACTCCCATGCCGAGGGCCTCGGCGCGGCCGGCAAGATAGGCGGTGTCGCCGCCGCGCCGGTGGCCGAAGGCGAAATCCGCGCCACAGGCGAGGTGGCGCGCGCCGAGGCCGTGATGCAGCACCTCGGTCACGAACGCCTCGTGCGACATCAGGCTGAAGGCGCGGTCGAACGGCAGTTCGTAGATGCGGGATACCCCGAGCGAGGCCAGCGCCGCCGCGCGTTCGGCGGAAAGCGTCAGGCGAAAGGGCGGGTCGTCCGGGCGGAACAGCTCGCGCGGATGCGGCTCGAAAGTCAACACCGCGAGCGGCAGGTCGGGCCGAGCCGCATGCAGATCGTGCAACAGCCGCGCGTGACCGAGATGCACGCCATCGAAATTGCCGAGCGCGACCGCCGCCCCCCTCGCCGACGGAGGGAGGTCGCGCCAGCCACGGAGGATTTCGGTGCCGGTCCCCTGCATCCGGGGGGTTCTGCGTCAGGCAAAGGCGGGGGTCAACGGCCGCCGCAAGGTGGACAGCCGCCCGGGTTCCGGCGCACATGCCGAGGTGGCGGAAGCCGAGGGAACATAGGATGCCGACGGCCGCACTGGGCACATCCGAAGACCTGCTGCGGGAACTCGCATCCTGGGTGGAGCTGGAAACGCCAACCACCGACGCGGCGGCGGTGGATCGCCTGATGGATCGGGCGGCCGCGTCGCTCGCGGGCACGGCCGCCGCGTTGACGTGGATTCCGGGGCGGGACGGGTATGGCGGGCACCTGCTCGCGCGTTTGCCGGGCGGCAACGGTGCGCCGATCCTCGTGCTCGGACATCTCGATACCGTGTGGAGCACCGGCACGCTCGCCTCCATGCCGTTCCGGATCGAAGGCGACCGCGCGTACGGTCCCGGCATCTACGACATGAAGGCGAGCAGCCTGATCGCGCTGCACGCCTTCCGCTGCTTCGCCCGGCAGGGTGTCGCCGCCCATCGCCCCATCACCCTCCTGCTCACCTCCGACGAGGAAATCGGCAGCCCCACCAGCCGCGCCCTGATCGAGCGTGAGGCGGCAGCCAGCGCCTATGCCCTGGTGCTGGAGCCCGCCGCCGCGGACGGGGCTTGCGTCACCGCCCGCAAGGGTGTCGGCCGCTTTCATATGCAAGTGGAGGGAAAGGCTTCTCACGCGGGCAATGCCTTCCTGGGCGGCGCGTCGGCCGTGGTGGAACTCGCCCGCCAAATCGTCACGGTGAACGAGCTGGTGGACGCCGAGCGGGGCATCACCCTGAACGTGGCGCCGATACGCGGCGGCACGCGGCCGAACGTGATCGCGGCGGAGGCCGCGTGCGAAATCGATCTTCGCGTGCCGGATGCGGAAAGCGGTGCCGTTCTCGAACGGCGTTTGCTGGCGCTGTCGGCACAATCGCCGGGCTGCCGGGTGCGGGTGACGGGCGGCATGAACCGGCCGCCCTGGGCCGAGAATGCGGCGGGAATTGCGCTCTATGAGCGAGCGCGGGCGATCGCGACGGCGCTCGGGTTTGCTTTGCCGAAGCAGAGTCGGGGCGGCGGGTCGGACGCCAATTTCACGGCCACGGTCGGCACGCCGACGCTCGACGGTATCGGCTGCCCCGGACACGGCGCCCATGCAAGTGATGAGCACATTCTGTGGCGCGAACTGGCGCCGCGTGCCGCCCTGCTCGCGCGGCTACTCGAAACACTCGATTGAAACAGCCGCCCGGGCGCCTATCCAGGAATGCTGTTCAATTCGCAGGTTTTCATCCTCTGCTTCCTGCCGCTCGTGCTCGGCGGCTACTACGCGCTGGCGCGCAACCGTCCGCTGCGGCAACTGTTCGTCGTGCTCGCCTCGCTCGTCTTCTATGGCTGGTGGAATGTGCGCTACCTGCCGCTGCTGGTCGGCTTGACGCTCGCCAACTGGCTGATTGCGCAGGCGTTCGGACGGTGGCGGAAAACGTGGCTGCCGCTCGCCGGCGTTTTCCTGAATCTTTCCGTGCTCGCTCTGTTCAAATACGCGGATTTTCTGCGCGGCAGCGTCTGGGGCGTGCTCGGGGAGGATTGGCAGCCGTGGCGGCTCGTGCTGCCGCTCGGCATCAGCTTTTTCGTATTCCAGAAGATTTCGTATCTGATCGATCTCCGGCGCGGCGACCGGCACATCTACGGCTTTCTCGATTTCTGGATGTTCGTGTTGTTCTTTCCGCAGTTGATCGCCGGGCCGTTGGTGCGGCATGACGAGATCATCCACCAGTTCCGCCGTGATCCGCGCGGGCCGGCGATGTGGGAAAACCTGTCGCGCGGCTTCACCCTGTTTCTGATCGGCGTCGCCAAGAAGGTCGCGCTCGCGGATTCGCTGTCGCCGATTGCCGATCCGCTGTTTGCCAAAGCTGCCCACGCCTCACTGTCGGCGGCCGAGGCGTGGCTCGCCTGCGGTGCGTACACCTTGCAGATCTATTTCGACTTTTCCGGCTATTCCGACATGGCGATCGGACTCGGGTTGATGTTCGGCCTGACACTGCCGCTCAATTTCGACGCGCCGTACCGCGCGTTGTCGATCCGGCATTTCTGGCGGCGTTGGCACATCACGTTGTCCCGGTTCCTGCGCGATTACCTCTACATCCCGCTCGGCGGCAACCGGTGCGGTCCGCTGCGGCAGGCGGCGAACGTCGTTCTGACGATGCTGCTGGGCGGCCTTTGGCACGGCGCCAACTGGACCTTCGTGGCCTGGGGCGGCCTGCACGGTGCGGCACTCGCGGCCAATCATGTGTGGCGGGATCGCGGTTTCTCGATGCCGCGTCCGCTCGCCTGGGCAACCACGTTGCTGTTCGTGATGGCGTGCTGGGTGCTGTTCCGGTCGCAAACATTCGGGACGGCGGGCGATATGTTTTGCTCCATGCTCGGGCTGCATGGCGCCGGACACGCCGCGCTCGACCATACCGGTGCGCTCGTTCTGCTGGCGGGAACGGCGGTGGCGCTGCTCGGCCCGAGCAGCCAGTCGGCGGCGCTCAAATGGCTGCGGCCGAGTCCGCTGCTCGCCATACCGGCGGGGCTGCTGCTCACCTTTCTCCTGCTGCTGATTGGCGGCCGGTTGCAGAATGCGTTTATCTACTTCCAGTTCTGACTGGCGGCGCTTCTTCGTGCTTGCGTCGGGCACGGCGGCCGGCGCGGCGGCGCTGCTCTATGCGTTCGTGGTCATCATCGATCCGTTCGGCACTTTGCCGCTATCGCCGCCGCTCCCGCGTGCGCCGGTCTCCACCAACGCCCGGTTCGCGTTTCCGGCGCTCGCGCGTTCGGCGTCGTTCGACAGCGCGGTGGCCGGCACCTCGACGAGCCGCCTGCTGCGTCCGGCGGCGCTCGATCCGGCGTTCGGCGGCGCGCGTTTCGTCAATCTCTCCATGAACGCGGCGACCGCCTACGAGCAGGCGCGCATTCTCGGTGTGTTCCTGCGGGCGCACCCGGCGCCGCGCGCCGTCGTCCTCGGGCTCGACATTGCCTGGTGCAGCACCGGACCTTTGCAGCATTATACCGAGCGCCCGTTTCCCGAATGGATGTACGGCCGCGACCGCTGGCGCGGCTACCGCGAGATGTTCAACCTTTATGCGCTGACGGAAGCGTGGGCGCAGTTCCTGCACGTGACGCGGCTGAAGCGGTCGCGTTACGGCCTCGACGGCTACACGAGCTTCGTGCCGGACGACAGCCTCTACGACCCGGCGCGGGTCGCCACGCATCTGGCGGAGGACGAAGCGCAATTCTCCCGCGCCGATGTGGCGGGCGATCCGGCGTCCTGGCATTTCGCCGCGCTTAATCTCTTGGAGCAGATTCTTGCCGACGTGCCCGCGACAACGCCGGTCATGTTGTATTTCGTTCCCTACAATCACGTCTTGCAGCAGCCGGGGACCGACATGAGCGCGGTTTGGGCGGCGTGCAAGGCGCAAACCGTCGCCGCCGCGCAGAACCGGCCGAATGTGGCGATCGCGGATTTCATGATCCCGAGTCCGATCACGGCGGATGACAACAACTACTGGGACGCGTTGCATTATCGCGTCGCGATCGCCGACCGGATGGCGGGAGATCTCGCGGCCGCTTCGCGCAAGCAAGCGTCGGCCGCCGGGGACTACCGGCTGCTGACCGCACCCTGAGGTAAAGCGGCTCTCCAGGCGTCCCGTTCGGCGTCGGTGAACGCGGGAACGACCGTTTCGCCACGCTCCGCCGAGCGCAGGCCCGCCTCGATCACCGCCATCAGCGATGTCGCCTCGGTGGGCGTCACCGGCAGCGTTCCCGCGCCACGGATCGCGTCGCGCATCGCCGCGTAGTAACGCCGGTAATCGCCGGACGGGGTTGCAAGCGGTTGGCCGGGCGCATCGGGTGTGAACAGACTGGCGGGGTCGGGATCGTGGCCCCAGCCGTCTTCGCCCGGGGTTTTGCCGGCGAGCAACTGCGCTTCCTGCACGTCGGCCAGTCGCTTCAGCACGCTCCCTTTCACGCCACGCACCAGGAAGCGCGGCGCCGTGTCTGCGGCCACCATGCTGGCTTCCAGAATCACGCGCTTCAGCCCGTAGCCTAGTACCGCCTGAAACCAGTCGGGCGCGGTGCCGCCGGCGCGCTGGATCTGAATATCGGCCTGGATAGTGTCCGGAACGCCGAACAGAAGCAGCGCCTGATCGGCCAGATGCGGGCCGAGATCGTACCAGATCCCGGCGCCCGGTCCGGCGCGTTCGCGCCAGCGGTCCCGGATCTGCGGCCGGTAGCGGCTGATTTCCGAGCGGATCTCGACCACGTCGCCGAGCGCGCCGCTTTCGATCGCGCGCCGAATGACCAGAAAATCGCTGTCAAACCGGCGGTTCTGAAAGACGGAGAGGTGGCGGCCGGTTTCCGCCGCCAGCCCGGCGAGGGCGCGCGCCTCCGCGAGCGTCACGGTAAACGGCTTATCGACCACGACATGCTTGCCGGCGCGCAGCGCCGCCGCCGCGAGCGGCGCGTGGCTGTCGTTCGGCGTCGCGATCACCACCAGCGCGACGTCGGGATGCCGGGCGGCGGCGAGGGGGTCGGCGACGATGGCGGCGTGCGGAAACGCGGCGCGCGCCGCGTCGCCGGCGCGCGAGCCGATCACCGAGAGCGACAGGCCCGGCACCGATGCGATCAACGGGGCATGGAACACCCGGCCCGCGTAGCCGAAGCCGATCAGCGCGACCCGGATGGCCTCCGCCGGGGAGGTCACGCCGGTTTCGGCTGGGCCGGGATCAGTGCGTCGTCGATCTCCCGCGCCCGCACCGCCGCCGGGCGATCCCGCAGCCCCTGCCAATACTGCTCGAAGGCGGGTCGCTTATCGATGGTGCCGAACATCATGCCCCAGCCGATTTGCGACCCGACATAAAGGTCGGCGGCGCTGAAGCGGTCGCCCGCGAGATAAGGGCCTGCCGAAACGGCGTGCTCCAGCGCGTCGAGCACGCGGGCATAGCTGCCATAGCCGGCCATCCCCTCGCGGTTTTCCGGCACCGTCCAGCCGAGCGCCCTGTCGGTCAGGGCCGCTTCCAGCGGGCCCGCCGTAAAGAACAGCCAGCGAAAATAGGGGCCCCGGTTGCGGTCGCCCGGGGGCGGCGCCAACTCGCGGTCCGGAAACGCGTCGGCCAGATAGGCGCAGATCGCCGCGGTTTCGGTCACCACGGTTTCGCCGTGCCGGATCGCGGGCACCTTGGCCATCGGATTGAGCGCCAGGAACTCGGGCCCTTTTATCTTACCGCCGTAATCGAGAATCTCCGTCCGGTACGGCGCGCCGATCTCCTCGAGCAGCCAGCGGACGATTCGACCCCGCGACATCGGGTTCGTGTAGAAGACGAGTTCGT
>JAFAXA010000166.1 GCA_019241425.1 Acetobacteraceae bacterium
CACCAGCGCGACCGGCTGGCCGTTCCAGTGGATGCGGTCGTCCTGCATGACCGGCAGGCTGCTGCCGCCGACCGCGTCCGCGTCGGACAGGAAAACCGGCGGCGCCATCATGCGCGGCGCATTGCCGTGGGTCATTACCAGCACGACCCCGGGCGCCCGCGCCGCCTCCGTCGTGTCGATTGCCGCGATCCGTCCGCGCGCGATGCGGCTATAGACCAGCGCCGCGTAGGTCAGGTTGTCGAACGGCACCTCGGCGGCGAAGCGTGCGCGTCCCGTCACCTTCTGCCGGCCGTCGACGCGGGACAACGCCTTGCCGATGTGCCGGGTCGCGCCGATCAGCGGATCGGTCGGCTTGTCGGGCATGAAGCGCGCCGCAATCTTCATCGCCGATTGCAGACGGCTCATGCTCGCGCGTCCCCGCTGATTCCGGCGAGCGTCGCGGTGATGACCCGCTTCGCCAGCTCGATCTTGAACGCGTTGTGCCGCAATCCCGCCGCGTCCTTCAGTTCCGCTTCCGCCGCTGCGCGGAAGCTCGCTTCGGTCGCCGGGAGGCCACGCAATGCCGCCTCCGCGGCAAAAGCGCGCCAGGGTTTATGCGCAACGCCGCCGAGCGCGATCCGCACGTCCCGAATTGTGCCGTCCGGCCCGACATCGAGCGCCGCCGCGACCGATACCAGCGCGAAGGCGTAGCTCGCGCGGTCGCGCACCTTGCGATACATGGAATTACCGGCGAACGGCAGCGGCGGGATCTCGATCGCGGTGATCAGTTCGCCCGGCGCGAGTTCCGTCTCCAGATCCGGCCGGCCGCCCGGCAGACGGTGAAAATCGACCAGCCTCAGCGTCCGTGCGCCGTTCGGTCCCTCCGCATGAACGCGTGCATCGAGCGCCGCCAGCGCGACGCACATGTCGGAGGGGTGCGTCGCAATGCAGGCGGGCGACGCGCCGAGGATCGCATGAATGCGATTGAAACCGTCGATCGCGTCGCATCCGGCGCCTGGGTCGCGCTTGTTGCAGCGCGCGGCGTCGTCGTAGAAATAGTAGCATCGCGTCCGCTGCATGAGATTGCCGGCGGTGGTCGCCATGTTGCGGATTTGCGCGCTCGCGCCCGCGAGAATGGCGCGGGAGAGCACCGGAAACCGCTCGCGCACGGCACGGTCGGCGGCAACCGCCGTGTTCCTGGCCGCGGCGCCGATCAGCATGCTGCCGTCCGCACGCGCCTCGATCGTCCGCGAGAGCGCGGTCACGTCGACCAGCGCCGCCGGCTGCTCGATCGTTTCGCGCATCAGGTCTATGAGGTTGGTGCCGCCGCCGAGATACCGCGCGCCGGGGGTCACGCGAGCGAGACGGATTGCCTCCGCATTGTCGGTGACGCGCGCGTAGCTGAACGGCGTCACGCGGCTTTTCCCGGCGCGAGCGTCGCCCGCACCGCTTCCACGATGCCGTTATACGCACCGCAGCGGCACAGATTGCCGCTCATCCGCTCGCGCAATTCGTCGTCGTTCAGGACGATCGCCGCCGCCGCGAGATCGGCGGTCACCGCGCTCGGCACGCCGCGTTCGATTTCGCCCGCCATGCCGATCGCCGAACACAACTGCCCGGGCGTACAGTATCCGCACTGAAACCCGTCATGCTCGATGAACGCCTGTTGCAACGGATGCAGCGCGTCCGTCGACCCTAAGCCCTCGACGGTGGTGATCGCGCGGCCGTCGTACTGCACGGCGAGTGCCAGGCAGGAATTGATGCGCTCGCCGTCGACGAGCACCGTGCAGGCCCCGCAGGCCCCTTGATTGCAGCCCTTCTTAGTGCCGGTCAGCCCGAGATGATCGCGCAGCAGATCGAGGAGCGACACACGCGGATCGAGCGAAGCCGAAACGGCCTGTCCGTTGATGGTCCACTCCATGCGCGCTCCGCCACCATTCGCATCATCCTACGTCGCCAAGAATGGTGGGGACACCCGGACTGACAACCGGGTATCCCACCTTGTCGCTAGCGAATCACGCGCCGCCCGAGGCGAAGACGGTCTCCCCGGTCAGCCAGCGGGACTGGTCGGACGCCAGGAATACCGCGACATCGGCGATGTCGTCCGGGCGGCCAATGCGGCCGAGCGGCGTTCCCTGCACGGCGCCCTTTTCGAAGTCGCTGCCGATGATGCCGACGGTGCGCGTGCCTTCGGTTTCCGTCAAACCGGGATTGACCGCGTTGACCCGGATCTTGCGGGGCCCGAGTTCTTTCGCGAGAACCCGCGTGATGCCATCGACGGCCGCCTTGGTGCCGGTATAGACCACGCTGCCCGGCGGCGTGATGCGGCTCACCAACGAACTGATATTGATGATGCTGCCGCCTTCCGGCCCGAACTGCGCCGCCGCCGCCTTGCTCGCGAGCAGCAGACCGAGAACATTGGTGTCGAACTGCCGCCGGTAATCTTCCTCCGTTACGTTTTCGAGCGGCTGAAGATTGTAGACGCCCGCGTTGTTGACGAGAATGTCGGCCGGGCCGAATGCGTTCCGCGTCTCGGCAAACAGCTTCTCCACATCCGCCGCACGCGTGACGCTGCCGCCGACCGCGAGCGCTTTTCCGCCGCTCGCGGTAATGCCGGCCACCACCTTGTCCGCGCCTTCGCGGCTACTTGCGTAATTTACCACGACCGCCGCGCCCTCGGCAGCAAATGCCTTTGCAATCGCCGCGCCGATGCCCTTCGAAGCGCCCGTCACCACGGCGACCTTGCCTGTCAGCTTGCTCATAACATTTCTCCCGTCCGGCACTATGCGTGTTTAGACGGTCATCTAAGTGTTGCGGCGCGAACCGCTTTCAAGCGGGTTCAAGCTCGCGGCCATATAATCCACATAGGCGTCGAATGTCGCCTGCCTGTAGGTGAGCATAGCGAACTTGCCGTCGCGGCTCACCTTGATGAGACCCGCCGCTTCGAGCCCTTTGATATGATGCGAAATGGTCGCGGCGCTGACACTGGCCGCCGCTTGCAGGGCGCAGCACGGAAGCGAGTCGGATGCCGCCGCGACTTCGCGCAGGATGCCGAAGCGTCGCGGGTCCGACAACGCACGCGCGATCGCCAAGGCCTGGCGCTCGCTCAAACGCAGCGGCGGCGCCGTGCGCTTCGCGCCGGACGCCGGTTTCGAGCGGGACGTTCGGACCACGACGTCACTATCGTTGCACCGAACGGAAAACGCGAGACCGCCCTATTCGGGCATGCCGTCGAATGCCGTGAGGCCCGGCGGCAGCACGACCCAGCCCGGCCGGTCGCAGGCGAAGATCGCGACCTGCGGCTGGAACGCCGACGCGTCGTCGAGCGAGCCGGCGTAAATCGTGAAGCTGCTGTCCTTCCCGATTTCGCCGCCGAACACCAACCCGCCGCACGCCGGGCAGAAATTGCGCACGGCCTCGCTGCCCCGCGCCGAGCGGGTGCGAAACTGCCGCGCCTCCCCGGTGAACCGCACGGTGCTCGCCGAAAAGCCCATGAACGGGATGAACCCGGAACCGGACGCCTTACGGCAATCCCCGCAGCAGCAATAGCCCGAGAAGGACGGCGCGCCCTCCGCCTCGTAGCGCAGCGCGCGGCACAGGCAGCCGCCGGTGTGGCGCATCGCGACCGCCTACTCGCGCCCGAGCTTGCCGTCGATCTGCCGCCAGAGCCCGAACGGGTTGCCGTCCTGCACCGCTTCGGGCAGCAGCGCCGCCGGGAAGTCCTGGTAGCAGACCGGGCGCAGGAAGCGCCGGATCGCCAAGGCGCCGACCGACGTGGTTCGGCCGTCGGAGGTCGCCGGAAACGGGCCGCCATGGACCATCGCGTGCGACACCTCGACGCCGGTCGGCCAACCGTTGACGAGCAACCGGCCCGCCTTCCGCTCCAGCACCGGCAGGAGTTGGCGCACGTCGTCCGTGTCCTCCTCCTCCATCCAGAGCGTGATGGTGAGCTGGCCTTCGAGATCCTCCAGCAGCGCGCGCATATCCCCGGTGTCGCGGCAACGGACCAGCAGCGACGAGGCACCGAACACTTCGTCCCGCAAATGCTCGTCCGCGACGAAGCTTTCGACGTCCGTTTCGAACAGGACGGAGCGGCCCTGGTTGGCACCGCTCGCGACCTGCCCCTGGACCACGGTCCGCACCTTCGGATTGGCGGCCAGCCGGTCGACCCCGCCCTGATAGGCGGCGAAGATGCCGGGGGTCAGCATGGTGGTCGGCGCGCCCGCGCTCAGCGCCTCGGCGGCGGAGGCCAGGAACGCGTCGAGCCCCGCGCCGTCGCGGGCGAGCGGCAGGCCGGGATTGGTGCAGAACTGGCCCGCGCCCATCGTCAGCGAGCCGACGAACCCCTTGCCCATCTGTTCGCCGCGCTTGGCGAGCGCGCCGGGCATCAACAGCACCGGATTGATGCTGCTCATCTCGGCATAGACCGGGATCGGCTCAGGCCGCGCCGCCGCGATCCGGACCAGCGCCATGCCGCCGCGCCGCGATCCCGTGAACCCGACGGCGGCGATGCGCGGATCGGAGACGAGCGTGCTGCCCAGCTCGTTGCCGGCGCCAAACAGCAGGGAGAACACGCCCTCCGGCAAGCCGCTCGCCCGCACCGCCGACTGCATGGCGCGGCCGACCAACTCCGACGTGCCGGGATGGGCCGGGTGCGCCTTCACGACCACCGGGCAGCCGGCTGCCAGTGCCGAAGCGGTGTCGCCGCCGGCGACCGAGAAGGCGAGCGGGAAGTTGCTGGCGCCGAACACGGCGACCGGGCCGACCGCGATCTGGCGCAGGCGCAGATCCGACCGTGGCAGCGGCTTGCGGTCCGGCATCGCCCGGTCGATCCGGGCGTCGAGATACGATCCCTCGCGCACCACGGCGGCGAACAGCCGGAGCTGGCCGACCGTGCGGGCGCGTTCGCCTTCGAGACGCGGGCGCGGCAGGCCGCTTTCCGCCATCGCCCGTTCGATCAGTTCGTCGCCGATGTCGGTGATCGCCGTCGCGGCGGCTTCCAGGAACGCGGCGCGGCTTTCGGGCGAAGTTTCGCGATAGCGATCGAAGGCGGCGAAGGCGAGCGCGCAGGCGCGGTCGATATCGGCGGCGCTCGCTTCGCCGTATTGCGGGTCGAGTTCCTTGCCGGTCGCCGGATTGACGCCGCGAAAGCCTTTGCCCTCGCCGCGAACGGCAGCCGCGCCGATCAGACTTTCACCTGTGAGCATCGCCCCCTCCCATGCCGAACCGTCCGGCTCGGAGCTACCCGAATTCAGCCGCCCGGGCTACCGGGCAGGTCCCGGAGTGACCGCCCCAGCCGGTCACATCTGCTCGGCCGGCGCCCGTTAGCCGCCGGGGCGCGGCAGGGCAGCGATCGGCGCCTCAGGCGCCGGCACCGCCCGGAACATCCGGTATTGCTCGACGGCGGCACCGTCCCGCACACGGCTAACGGTGCCGATTTCGGTGGCCGATGCCCAAAGCGCCGGGTCCGGCGGACCCGCCCGCCGCACGCTCCGCACGAGCAAGCCGGGCTCGGTCCCGGGCGAGGGGCGGGGCAGGCGGAACAGCGTCCAGCGCGGCTCGACGCCCCAGACGGGCGTGCCGGGCGGCACCGTGCGGGCGAGTTCGGCCGCGAGCCCATACTCGTCGGCGGCGACGAAAGCGGCCCGTTGCGTGTCCGCCACATCGCCGACCGATGCTCCGAGCGCGCGCCAGCCGGCGAGCAGGCGCACCGTCGGATCGAGCCGGGGCGACAGCGGCAAGGGCGCGAGCACCGCCTGCCCGTACACCGCCAGCGTCATGGCGCCCCCGAGCACGACTGCAGGCACCGCCAACCGGCGCCAGAACCGCCCGGTCAACCCGGCGGCGGCGATCGCGGCCGCCGGGTAGAGGATGGCGGGCCAGTTCGCCTGCACCCGGTCGCCCGCCGCGTGTTGAAGAAACACGAGCGCGGGCGGCACGGTCAGGGCGACGAGCAGCGTCGGGCCGGGCTCGCGCGAACGCCAGGCGCGGTGCGCCGCGACGGAGAGGCCGGCCAGACACATCGCGAACACGAGCGGGGTGGCGAGCCCGATCTGGCCACCGATCAGCTCGCCCATGAATTGCGGCGCCCGGGCGGGCTGCCAATCGCCGGTCCGGCCGCCCTGCTTGGCGAAGCTCGCCCAACCATGCGCCGCGTTCCACGCCACAACCGGCGCGAACACGAGGGCAGCCAGGGCGGCACCGGCCCAGGGCGCCGGGCGACGCAGCCAATCGCGCAGGGAGGGCGTCACGAGCAGCCACAGCAACATCCCGGCAGGCAGGAACACCGCCGTGTATTTGCTCGCCAGCGCGCAGCCGGCGAACAGGCCGGCAAGCAGAAACCACCCGCCCCGGCCCTCGCGCAGCAGCCGCGCGCAGGCCCAGAGCGTCGCCGACCAGAAGAACAGCAGCGGCGTATCCGGGGTCATCGTCACGGCGCCGACCCCGAACAGCAATGTGGCGTTCAGCAGCGCGGCGGCGGTCGCTCCGGAGCGCCCCGCCGGCATCAGGATCTCGGCGGCGTCCGCGATCATCCAGGAGCCGAGCGCGAGCGCGAACGGCCCGAGCAGCCGGATGCCGAACGCCGTGTCTCCGCCGAGCAGCGTTCCGGCCCTGATCCACAGAGCGACCATGGGCGGGTGGTCGAGATAGCCGGGCGCGAGGGCGCGCGACCACACCCAGTAATAGGCTTCGTCGGGGGAAAGCGGCGTTGCCGCGGCGACGAGAAGGCGAAGGACGGTGAGCGCCGCGAGTGCGGGCGCCCACACCGTCAGCGAGCGCGCCACACCAGGGTCGCGGACACCGTGTAGTTCCAAACGACCCCGATCGCCGCGCCGACCGCTCCCGCCGCATTCCATCCCGCGTGGCCGCGATAGAGCACCTGCGCGATGCCGATATTGGCCACCGCGCCGACGCCACACACCACCATGAACACCAGCAAGCCGCGCCAGTAGCGGGCGTCGCGCAGTCTCTGATCCCGGTACGTCACCAGATTGTTGAGCTGGAAATTGAAAATCATGGCGACGACCGTCGCGAGTGCTTGCGCGGCTTCGAAGCTGATCGGCACGAGGCCGCGCAGGCTCGCCAGCACCGCCAGATGCACAAACACGCCAAGCGTCCCCACGCCCGCGAAGGACAGGAACCGCAGCGGCAACAGGCCGCCGAACAGCTTGTCGAGCAGCAGGGCCCCGAATTGCGCGATTACCAGGATGTCGAGCTTGCTCTCACCCGCGACCCGGGGCGTGAAGCGGAACGGAATCTCGGCAACCCGCAGCCTGCGCGGCGCGCTCAACGCGATATCGAGCAGGATTTTGAATCCCTTGCCGGTGAGGCGCGGCGCGATCTCCTCGAAGAGCGGACGCGGCAGCATGAAAAAGCCACTCATCGGATCGGAGAGCGGAAGCGCCGACACTCTCTGCGCGAGCCGGATCCCGGCCTCCGACAACCGCAGCCGCCACGCCGAAGCGAGGCCGGCACTGTCCGCGCCTTCGGCGAAGCGGCTTCCCACCACCAGATCGACGCCGCTATCGAGCGCATCGAGCATCAACCGCAGCTTCGTCTCATCGTGCTGAAGGTCGCCATCCATCACCGCGATGAAATGGGCGGAGGAGGACAGCGCGCCCTCGATCACCGCCGAGGACAGCCCGCGCCGGCCAACCCGGCGAATGCAGCGGATGCGGCTGTCGCCGGAGGCCAGCCGGCGCGCTTCTTCTGTCGTCCCGTCCGGACTGTCATCGTCAACGAAAACGACCTCCCAGGCGATGCCATCGAGAGCGGCGGCCAGCCGGTGAGCCAGCGGCGCCACGTTCGGGCGTTCGTTGAAGCACGGAACCACCACGGTAAGGACCGGCGGCTCCGCCCCGATCTGCCCGGCCGGTTCGGCAAAAACCGCCTCCAGCACCATTCATTTTCCCTACCTGCCGACCGCCGGACATAGCGGAGCCGTCCGGTCCGGCCAAGCCGGGGCGTGGGCGGCTGGGATCTTTCTTCCTCTACTTGACCCTTGGTGGCCGCTCGGCCCTAAACCCTCCGGCGCCTGCCGACAGCGGCCGGCGCCGCCCTCCATCCGGAGCGACCCATGGCCGAACGACTTTCCCTGCCCAAGGACAAGATCAGCTTCCTGCTGCTTGAAGGCATCAACGACAGCGCCGTCGATTTTCTGCGGACCGAAGGGTACGAGAACGTGACGCGGCTGCCGAAGGCGCTCGACAGCGCACAACTGCGCGAGGCGCTGCGCGGCGTGCGCTTTCTCGGCATCCGCAGCCGCACGCAACTGACCGAAGACGTGTTGGAGTCGGCGGACCGGCTGATCGGCGTCGGCTGCTTCAGCGTCGGCACCAACCAGGTGGATCTGCGGGCGGCGGCGCGGCGTGGCGTGCCGGTGTTCAACGCGCCGTTCTCCAATACGCGCAGCGTCGCGGAGCTGGTCATCGGCGAAATCGTGATGCTGCTCCGGCGTATCTTTCCGCGCTCCTCCGGCGCCCATGCGGGGCAGTGGGACAAATCCGCGACCGACAGCGTCGAAGTGCGCGGCAAGACGCTCGGTATCGTCGGTTACGGCAATATCGGCAGCCAGCTTTCCACCCTCGCCGAAGCGATGGGCATGCGGGTGATCTTCCACGACCAGACGGACAAGCTCCGGCACGGCAACACGGAGCCGGCCGCCAACCTCGCCGCCCTGCTCGCGGCGAGCGACGTCGTCAGCCTGCACGTGCCGGAGACGCCCGCGACTCACGGCATGATCGGTGCGGCCGAAATCCGCGCCATGAAGAAGGGCGCCTACCTCATCAACAACAGCCGGGGCACCGTGGTCGACCTCGACGCGCTGGCGGCAGCGCTCCGCGACGGGCATCTCAAGGGCGCCGCGATCGACGTCTTTCCCGTCGAGCCGAAGAGCGCGGGCGAGGCGTTCCGTTCGCCGTTGCAGGGCTTGGAGAACGTCATCCTGACGCCGCATATCGGCGGATCGACGGAGGAGGCGCAGGAACGGATCGGCACGGAGGTTGCGCGCAAGCTCGTCGAGTATAGCGACACCGGATCGACGGTGGGCGCCGTCAATTTCCCGCAGGTGCTGCTCACACCTCGCCCGGACGGCACGCGCTATATGCACGTTCACCGCAACGTGCCGGGAATGATCGTGCGGCTGAACGACATTTTCTCGCGTCGACAGCACAATATCGCCGCCCAATACCTGCAAACGGACGGCGAGCTTGGTTACGTCGTCGTCGACGCCGACGTGCCCACGGATGAGAGCGCCGAGGTGCTTCGGGACTTGCGCGCACTGGAAGGCACGATCCGCGCCCGGCTGCTCTACGAGCGGCGATAGTTCCCGGCCGAGGCCAAGCCGGTCAGGCCGGCTTGGCAGCGATGGCGGGGGCCGGGGCGGTCGTCGGGGACGCGGAGGCACCGCCGCGCGGCCGGGTCGGGATCAGCGGCGATTTCCGCTCGTCCGGGTTCGCGAGCGCGGTGAGCAACGCCTCTCGCAATTGCGCGAGCTTGCGGTCGTTCTCCACCTTCAGCCCGAACACGTCCTTCACGTAAAACACGTCGACGGCGCGCACGCCGTACGTGGTGACGTGAGCCGAGGCGATCTGCAGACCTTGCGCGTTCATCGCCGCGGTCACATCGTGAAGCAGGCCGGGCCGATCGCGCCCGTTGACCTCGAGCACCGTGTGCGTGTTCGACGCGTGATTGTCGATCACGACGCGGGGCGGGACGTGGATCGCGCGAATCCGGCGCCCAAGCAGCGTTTTCGATGATTTGCCGATCGCGTCGCGCAACCGGATCTGCCCTGACAGCGCCTGTTCGATCAAGGTCGACAGCTTCTGCAAGCGCTGCGGATCATCGAACGCGCCGCCGCCCGCCGCCTGCACCCAGAACGTGTCGAGCGCCATGCCATTGGTCAAAGTGTGGATGCGCGCATCCACGATCGACGCGCCCGCGACCGCGATCGCGCCCGCGACCTGGCTGAACAGGCCGGCGTGATCGGCGACATAGACCGTGACTTCGGTGACGGCCCGGGCGGGCAGCGGCTCGGCATCGACCGTCAGCTTCGCGCCGCGCTTCTCGGCATCCATCACCAGCCGCGCATGGCGCGCGTGCGTTTCGGGGTCGAAGGAGAGCCAATAGCCGGCATAGCCGAGCGATGTGAAATGCTCGATGTCCTCCGCCGGCCAGCCGCCGAGCAGGGCGGTCGCCGCCTGCTTGGCGCGGGCGACACGCACGTCCCGCTCCGTCGTGCCGAGCCCGCCCGCCAGCACGTCGGCGACCCGCGCGTAGAGTTCCCGCAGCAATGTCGCCTTCCAGCCGTTCCAAACCCGCGACGAC